>NZ_LWGM01000080.1 GCF_001750215.1 Isoptericola variabilis
GTAGCCGTCCGGCTCCTGGGCGGCGGCGACGCGGGCGGTGAGCCGGCGCAGGCGCTCCTCCAGGCCGGCGTCGCCGGTGCGGCCCACCTCCCAGCTCATCGCCTCGAGCAGCTTGTAGATCTCGGAGGCTCAGGAGTCGACACCAGAGGCGGCACCGGGGGCGACACGGTGATCGTCGTGGGTGTGTCCTCGGGCACGAGCGTGGACGCCATCGACACCGCCGTCGCCGACCTCGAGCTGGCCGCCGACGGCACGCTGACGCTGCGGCCCCTGGGCCACGGCGAGCACCCGTGGCCGGCCGGGCTGCGCGAGCGTCTGCTCGCCGCGCTGCCGCCGGCGCCGGTCGGCGTCGCCGAGTGGTGCGCGCTCGACACGCTCGTCGGCCAGTCCCTCGGGGACGCCGCCCGGCGCGCGATCGAGGACCACGCCGGCGGGCGGGCGGACCTCGTCGCCTCGCACGGACAGACGCTGTACCACTGGGTCGAGGCCGGCGGGGCCCGCGGCACGCTGCAGGTCGGCCAGCCCGCATGGATCGCCGAGCGCACGGGCCTGCCCGTCGTGTCCGACCTGCGCGCCGGCGACGTGGCCGCCGGCGGCCAGGGCGCACCGCTGGTGAGCGTGCTCGACGCGCTGTGGCTCGGCAGCGGCGAGGGGCCCGACGGCGGCCCCGACCACCGCCGCACCGCAGCCCTCAACATCGGCGGCATCGCCAACGTCACCGTCGTCGGCCGGGCCGACGAGCCGGTGCTCGCCTGGGACACCGGCCCGGGCAACTGCCTCGTCGACGCCGCCGTGCAGCGGCTCGCCGGGCTGCCGTACGACCGCGACGGCGCCCTGGCGGCGGCCGGGACCGTCGACCCCGACGCCCTCGCGGTGCTGCTCGACGACCCGTACTACGCCCTGCCCGTGCCCCGGTCCACCGGCCGCGAGCTGTTCGACGCCGGGTACGTCGCCGCGCGGCTGGCGGCGGCGGACGCGACCCGCGGTCGCGCGCCCGACGGGCCCGACCTCGTCGCCACCCTCACCGAGCTCACCGCCGCGACGATCGCCCGGTCGCTGGCCCGCGACGCCGGGCCGGGGGCGCCGGTCGGCCGCGTCGTCGTCTCCGGCGGCGGCGCGCACAACCCCGTGCTGCTCGGCCGCCTGCGGGCGCACCTCGCCGCGCACGTGCCCGACGCGGAGCTCGTCACCGCCGACGCCCTCGGGCTGCCCGGCGACGCCAAGGAGGCGTACCTGTTCGCCCTGCTGGGCTACCTCGGCGTGCACGGGCTGCCCGGCACGGCCGCCGGCGGCGACGGCGCCCGGGCCACCGGCGCCCGGCGCCCCGTGGTGCTCGGCTCCCTCACCCCGCCCGCGCCGCTGCCGGTCGCCGCGCCCGCGACGGCGGTGCGCCGCCTCGTCGTCGCGCCGCCGGCCGACCGCCGCGTCGCGCCGCCGGCCGACCGCCGCGAAGTGTCGCTGACCGCCCCGGAAGGACCCCGCCCGTGACCGTCGACCCGACCAGCGAGACGTGGGCCGAGCTCGTGCGGCTCGCCTCCCCGACCGAGGAGCGCAACCCGCGCACCACCGACATCGACCTGCTGCCCACGGCGCAGGTCGTGCGGCTCATCACCGACGAGGACGCCCGCGTGCCCGGCGCGGTCCAGGCGCAGGCCGACCGCATCGCCGCGGCCGTCGAGCTCGCCGTGGCCGCCATCCGCGCGGGGCGCCGCGTGCACTACGCCGGCGCCGGGACGTCCGGGCGGCTCGGGGTGCTGGACGCCGCCGAGCTCGCCCCCACCTACGGCGTCGGCCCCGAGTGGTTCGACGCCCACATGGCGGGCGGCGCGGAGGCGATCACGCGGGCCGTCGAGAACGCCGAGGACCACGACCGCGCCGCGCGCGCGGACCTGGAGCACGTCGCGGCCGGGGACGTCGTCGTCTGCCTCGCCGCGTCCGGGCGCACGCCCTACGTGCGCGGCGCGCTCGAGCTCGCCCGCGAGCGCGGCGCGGCGACGGTGCTGGTCAGCGCCAACCCGGCCGCGCCCCTGGCGCCGCTGGCGGATGTCGCGATCCTCGTCGACACGGGCCCCGAGGCGATCACGGGCTCCACGCGGATGAAGGCCGCGAGCGCGCAGAAGATCGTGCTCAACACGTTCTCCACGGCCGTCATGGTGCGCCTCGGCAAGACGTACTCGAACCTCATGGTGGACGTGCGGGCCACCAACGCCAAGCTGCGCGCACGGCTGGTGCGCCTGCTGGCGCAGGCGACCGGGCTGGAGCCGGAGGAGTGCGAGCCCGTGCTCGCCGAGGCGGGCGGCGAGGTGCCCACCGCGCTGGTCGCGCTGCTGGGCGGCGTGGACGTCGCGGCCGCGCGGACGGCGCTGGCCGCCGGCGGCTCGGTGCGCGCGGCGCTGGCGGCGCTGCCCGCGAACCGTTAGGCGCCGAGGCGCCGGCCCGCTAGGCGCCGGACGCGGCGGAGCCCGCGGACCCCGCGGGTGCGGCCGGCGCGGGGCGCTCGCCGAACACCGCCGTGCCGACCCGCACGATCGTCGCGCCCTCGGCGACCGCCAGCTCGAGGTCGCCGGTCATGCCCATCGACAGCTCCCGGGCGTCCGCGGTGCCGTGCGCGCCGCTCGCCACGACGGCGTCGCGCACCGCCCGCAGGCGGGCGAACCCGGCGCGCACCACGGCGGCGTCCTCGGACCGGGCCCCGATCGTCATGAAACCGGTCAGCCGCAGGCGGGGCAGGGCCGCGACGTCGGCGGCCAGGGCGGCAGCGTCGTCCGGCGCGACGCCCGACTTGCTCGCCTCGCCGGAGACGTTCACCTGCACCATGACCGCCAGCTCGCGGCCGTCCCGCGTGCAGCGCGCCGACAGGGCGCGGGCGAGGTCGAGCGAGTCGACGGTCTCGAGGCAGGACGCCGTGGCCAGCAGCTGGTTGGCCTTGTTCCGCTGCAGGTGGCCGATCATGTGCACCTCGAGCCGGCCCTGCGCCACGAGGGCGGCCAGGTCCGGCGCCTTGGCGACGAGCTCCTGCACCCGGTTCTCGCCCACGAGCACCGGGCGGGGGTCGCCGGTCCGGTCGGCCAGCTCGGCCGCCGCGCCGACCGCCTCGAGCACCGTGGCGGCGTCCTGCGTCTTGGTGGCCAGGAGCAGGCGGACGTCGTGCGGCGCGCGGCCCGCCGCGGTGGCCGCGGCGTCGATGCGCGCGCGCACGGCGGCGAGCCGGGAGGCGATCCCGGGGACGGAGGGCATGGCGCCAGTCTACGGAGCGGCCGTCGGGGCCCGGTCGTAGCAGCCCGGCGGGGCAGATTCGGGGGAGCGGTCAGGGGGTTCCCCGATGCCCGTCCCGGCCGCGCGCGCGACGATGGGAGGACCATGAAGACCCTGCTGAACATCATCTGGCTGCTCTTCGCCGGCCTCTGGCTGGCCCTGGCGTACGCGCTGGCGGGCGTGCTGCTGCTCCTGCCGATCATCACGATCCCGTTCGCGATCGCCTCGTTCCGGATCGGCGGCTACGCCCTGTGGCCGTTCGGCCGCACCGTGGTCGACCGCCCGACGGCCGGCGCAGGGTCCGTCGTCGGCAACGTCATCTGGGTGCTGCTCGCCGGCTGGTGGCTCGCGCTCGGCCACGTCGCGACGTCGATCCCGCTGTTCGTGTCGATCATCGGCATCCCGCTCGGCTGGGCGAACCTCAAGCTCATCCCCGTCTCCCTGCTGCCGCTGGGCAAGGAGGTCGTGCCGAGCGACGCCGTGCGCCCCGTGTACCGCCACGGGTGACGCCGGCGCCCGTGCCGCCGGTGCCGGCGGCCCGTCGGCGCGCGGCCGTCAGCGCGCCAGCGGCGCCGTCGTCGCGCCCGTGAGCCGCACGAGGTCGGCGGGCGCCAGCCCGACGTCCAGCCCGCGCCGCCCGCCGGAGACGTAGACGACGTCGTGCCCGAGGGCCGAGCCGTCGACCACCGTGGCGAGCCGCTGCTTCTGCCCGAGCGGCGAGATGCCGCCAACGACGTAGCCGGTGGCGCGCTCGGCGGCCGGCGGCGGCGCGAGCGCGGCCCGCTTGCCGCCGACGGCGCGGGCGAGCGCCTTGACGTCGAGCTGGCGGTCGACGGGGACGACGGCGACCACCAGGCGTCCGTCGACGTCCGCGACCAGCGTCTTGAACACCTGGGCGGGGTCGAGGCCGAGCGTCGCGGCCGCCTCCATGCCGAAGCTCAGGCCGGCGGCCGGGTCGTGCTCGTAGGCGTGCACGCTGTGCGGCACGCCCTCCCGCTCGAGCAGGGTCAGGGCCGGGGTGCCGGCGTGCGTGCGGTCGGACTTCTTGGCCACGGTCGGCATCCTGCCCGACGCCGCGCGGCGGGGCGACGACATTCCGCCCGTGGCGCCCGCGGCGTCGGACGGGTGACGACGAGCCGTTGCCCCGGGCGCGCGTCGCCGCGCATAGGGTGGGCCCGTGCTGCTCGCCCTCCTCCTCGCCGCGATCGTGGTGGGCGGCTCCCTCCAGCGCGTCACCGGCCTCGGGTTCGCCATGGTGGCCGGGCCGTTCATGGTGCTGCTGCTGGGGCCGGAGCAGGGGGTGCTCATGGTCAACCTCTGCGGCTCCACGAGCGCGGTGCTCATCCTCACCCGCGTCGTGCGGCAGGTGGACTGGCGGCGGTTCGCCGTCATGGCGGTGGCGTCGGTGTGCACCACGGTGCCCGGGGCGCTGCTGCTGCGGGACGCGAGCGACGCCGTCCTCGAGGTCACCGTCGGGGCCGTGGTGATCGTCGGGATGACCGTCGCCCTGCTGGCCGGCCGGCTGCGCGGCGACCGGCGCTGGTGGCGCCTCGGAGCGCGCTGGCCCGCCGCCGTCGCCGGCAGCCTCAGCGGCGCCGGCAGCGTGGCGGCCGGCATCGGCGGGCCGCCGCTGGCCGCCTACTCCGTGCTCGACCGGTGGGACCCGGTGCGGTTCGCCGCCACGCTGCAACCCTTCTTCGTCGTCAGCGCGATGGGCGCGATGGGGTCCAAGCTGCTGCTCACCGACGCGCGGATGCCGCAGCTGGACCTCTGGGCCTGGGCGGCGGTGGCCGTGGCCTGCGTGGCCGCCGTCGTCGTGGGGGACCGGCTGGCGCGGGTCGTGTCGCGCGAGGCGACCCGGCGGGTGCTCGTGGTGCTCGCCTACGCCGGCGGGCTGGCCACGATGCTGCGCGGCCTCGGCGTGCTCGGCTAGCGCTACGCCTCGACGGGCGCGCCGGCGGCCTGCGCCGCGTGCCACGCGGCCCGCTCCGCGGGCGAGCGCAGGAGGCAGAACTCGTTGCCCTCGGGGTCCGCCAGCACCACCCAGCCGGAGCCCGGGCCGTAGATCCCGCGACGGTCGGCGACCACCGTCGCGCCGTGCGCGAGCAGGTCGGCGAGCTCCTGGTCCTGCGGCTGCTCGCGCGGGCGCAGGTCGAGGTGCAGGCGGTTCTTGGTGGCCTTGCCCTCGGGCACCTCGATGAACAGCAGCCGGGGAGCGGCGCCGTCGGGGTCGACGATCATGCACTCCTCGTGGCCCGGCGCGCCGGGGTCGTCGGCATCGTCGACGTACCCCAGCACGGGCTTCCACCACCGGGACAGGGCGTACGCGTCACGGCAGTCGACGGTGACGTGGGAGACGAAGGCGACCACGGCGCGACCCTGCCACGCGGGCCGCGCGTCGTGCCAGGGAGCGCGCCGCGCGCCGGCCAAGGAGCGCGCCGCGCTCAGCCGATCGGGCCCACGGCCAGCACGGTGAGGACGACGGCGCCCGCCTCGTCGGAGGCCGCGAGGTCGACCAGGGCGGTGATCGCCCAGTCGTGGTCGCCGTCGGCGTCGTCGAGCACCTGGCGCACCCACCAGGTGCCGGGCTCCACCTTCTCGCCCGACGGCGTCTCCGCGCCCGGCTCGAGGATCGTCAGCAGCGCGGCGGAGCGCGCCCCGGCGTCGATCCCGATCGCGTCGTCGCCCTGCGCGTCGAATAGCGGGTCGAGCGCCTCGGCCCACGCGTCGGCGGGCCAGCCGCCGCGCCCGTCCAGCGCGCCGAGCGCGGCGTAGTCCTCGCGCGCGGCGAGCTCGACGCGCCGGAACAGCGCGTTGCGCACCAGCCGGCGGAAGGCGCGCGGGTTGCCGGTGACCGGCCGCGCCGGCGCCTCGGCGCCCGCGTCGGCGAGATCGCCGTCCACGACCGTGTCGGCGTCGTCGTCCACCGGGTTGGCCAGCCGCTCCCACTCGTCCAGCAGCGAGGAGTCGACGCCGCGCACCAGCTCGCCGAGCCACTCGACGATCTCGGCGACCTCCTCGGTGCGGTGCTCGTCGGGCACCACCTGGCGCAGCGCGCGGTAGGCGTCCGCGAGATAGCGCAGCACCACGCCCTCCGTGCGCTCGAGCTGGTAGCGCGAGACGAGCTCGGCGAAGGTCATGGCCCGCTCGACCATGTCGCGCACCACAGACTTGGGGGCCAGCTCGGCGTCGGCCACCCACGGGTTGCTCTGCTTGTAGGTGGCGAACGCGGGCTCGAGCAGGTCGACCAGCGGACGCGGCCAGGTGACGTCCTCGAGCAGCGCCATGCGCTCCTCGTACTCGTAGCCCTCGGCCTTCATCGCGGCCACGGCCTCGCCCCGGGCGGCGTTCTGCTGGGCGTAGAGGATCTGGCGCGGGTCGTCGAGGGTCGCCTCGATGACCGAGACGACGTCGAGCGCGTGGTCGGGCGCCTCGACGTCGAGCAGGTCCATGGCCGCCAGCGCGAACGGCGACAGCGGCTGGTTGAGCGCGAAGTCGCGCGGCAGGTCCACCTCGAGCCGCACCGACGGGCGCCAGCCGGCGGGCCGCGCGGCGTCCGGCACCCGGACCTTCTCGACGACGCCGGCCTGGCGCAGCGAGCGGTAGATGCGGAAGGCCTGGCGCACGTGCTGGGCCTTCTGGGCGTCGGTGTCGTGGTTGGCCGTGAGCAGGTGGCGCATCGCGTCGACCGGGTCGGCGTGGTCGTGCCGCTCGTCGCGGGTGCGCGCGAGCACGTTGAGCACCATCGCGTGGGTGACCCGGAAGTGCGAGCCCAGCGGCTCGGGGTCGGCGTCGCGCAGCCGCTCGAAGGTCGAGTCGGTCCAGTTGACCGCCCCGGCCGGGGCCTTCTTGCGGACGATCTTCTTGAGCTTCTTCGGGTCGTCGCCGGCCTTCTGCAGCGCGCGGCGGTTCTCGATCACGTGGTCGGGCGCCATGACGAGCACCTCGCCGACGGTGTCGAAGCCGGCGCGCCCCGCCCGCCCGGCGATCTGGTGGAACTCGCGCGCGGTCAGGTGGCGCATCCGCTCGCCGTCGAACTTCACCAGCGACGTCATGAGCACCGTGCGGATGGGCACGTTGATGCCCACGCCGAGGGTGTCGGTGCCGCAGACCACCTTGAGCAGGCCCCGCTGGGTCAGCCGCTCCACCAGGCGCCGGTACTTGGGCAGCATGCCGGCGTGGTGCACGCCCACGCCGTGGCGCAGGAACTTGCTCAGCGTGCGGCCGAACCCGGTGCCGAACCGGAAGGCGCCGATCTCGGCGGCGATGGCCTCCTTCTCGGCCTTCGAGGCCACGTTCATGCTCAGCAGCGACTGCGCCCGCTCCACCGCCTCCTTCTGCGTGAAGTGCACGACGTACACCGGCGCGCGGTGGGTGGTGACCAGCTCCTCGATCACCTCGGTGAGCGGCTCGACGACGTAGGAGAAGGTCAGCGGCACGGGCCGCTCCGCGCCGGCGACCTCCGCGACGGGCCGGCCGGTGCGCCGCTCGAGGTCCTCGCGCAGCCGGGTGGTGTCCCCGAGCGTCGCGGACATCAGCAGGAGCTGGGTGCTGGGCAGCTCGAGCAGCGGCACCTGCCAGGCCCAGCCGCGCTGCGGGTCGCCGTAGAAGTGGAACTCGTCCATGACGACCTGGGCGATGGCGTCCTCCGCCGCGCCCGAGCCCTCGGCGCCGCGGCGCAGCGCGAGGTTGGCCAGGATCTCGGCGGTGCAGCAGATGATCGGGGCGTCGGGGTTGACCGCCGAGTCGCCCGTCATCATCCCGACGTTCTTGGAGCCGAACGCCGCGACCAGGTCGAAGAACTTCTCGCTCACCAGCGCCTTGAGCGGGGCGGTGTAGTAGGTGCGGCCGCCACGGCCGGAGCGGTGCGCCGCCAGGGCGGCGAACTGCGCGCCCATGGCCACCATCGACTTGCCCGAGCCGGTCGGTGTCGCCAGCACCACGTGCGACCCCGTCATCAGCTCCAGGAGCGCCTCCTCCTGGTGCGGGTACAGCGGCCGCCCGCCCTCGGCCGCCCACTGCGCGAAGCTCTCGAACAGCACGTCCGGGTCGGGGTCGCCGCCCGTCGGGGCCGGCAGGTACGGGATCAGGGTCCCGGCGGGTCGCGGGGTGGCGGGCGCGGCGGTCGTGGTGGCGGTCGTCATCGTGCCGCCATTGTCCCGCACCGGCGGTCCGCCGGTCGCGCGGTGCGGTGCCGGTCGCGCGCCCGCCCGCGAGCCAGCCCGCGAGCACCGCTCACGTCGCGGCCCACAGCCGGCGGTAGTACGCGATCCGCTCGGCGTCGGGCTCGACGCCGTACGCCGCGTAGACGAGGTGCTCGTAGCCGGGCCCGTAGTTCCACTCGGTGCTCCACGCCGCGACGGCCAGGTCGGCCCACCGGTCGGCCACCCCGAGCCGGCCGAGGTCCACGTGCGCGCTCCAGCGCCCGGCGTCGTCGAGCAGCGTGTTCGGCGCGCAGGCGTCGCCGTGGCAGACGACGAGCCGGTCGACCTCGGGCGCGTCGGCGAGCGCGGCCCGCTCCGCAGCTGTCACCTTTTCGCCTTCGGGTCCGGTGCGGGCGAGGCGCTCGTGGATGCCCCAGTCGAAGGGGCACGCCGCCACCGGCAGCGCGTCGTGCAGCGCGCGCAGGCCTGCGCCGAGCGCGCGAACCGCCGTCGCCGGCTCGGCCAGCCAGCGCGGGTCGACGGCGGAGCGGCCGGGCAGCGCGGCGGTGACGAGGTACTGCGCGGGGCCGGCGCCGTCACTGTCGTCGCCGTCGTCGTCGACGGTGCCGTGGTCGAGCACCTGCGGCACCGGCGTCCACCGCCCGGCCCACCGCAGGCGCGCGGCCTCGGCCGCCAGGTCGAGGCCCGTGGCGACGGGGGACCACTTCACGAACCGCGCCGGGCCACGGTCGTCGGGTTCGCTGGCGTGGCCACCGGCGGGGTCGAGGCGGAACGTCAGGCCGCCGAGCTCGTTGCGCCACACCGGAGTGACGCGGTCACGCCCGGCGAGCCGGCGCACGAACCGGGGCACGGGCACCGGGCCGGTGGGCGGGGCGGCGGGGGAGTGCGGGATCACGGTGACGATCGTCGCAAAGGCCGGTCCGGGAGCGGTGGAGGGCCGCGCGCGGCCGGATGATGAAGGCATGGCTGATGTCGGCATGCCCCACGACGACGAGATCATCTTCCGCACCCGCAAGTGGGTCCGCCCCGAGGACCTCAACGCGAACGGCACGCTGTTCGGCGGGAGCCTGCTGCGCTGGATCGACGAGGAGGCGGCGATCTACGCCATCATCCAGCTCGGCAGCGAGAGCGTCGTGACCAAGTACATGTCGGAGATCAACTTCGTCGACTCCGCACGCCAGGGCGACATCGTCGAGATGGGCCTGCTCGCCACGGACTTCGGCCGCACGTCGCTGACCATGCGCGCCGAGGTGCGCAACCTGTTCACGCGCCAGCAGATCCTCGTGATCGAGAAGATCGTGTTCGTGCACCTGGGCGCCGACGGCCGGCCGGCGCCGCACGGCTACTCGACCATCACGTACGAGCGCAACCGCATCCCGGCGCGGCACCTGGAGAAGCTGTCCGGCGAGCCCGCGCGGCGCTGACCGGGCGTCGGCGCCAGGCCCCGGCCGCCCGAGTCGTGCCGTGGCGTCAGGCGGCGCCGTCGAGCCCGGCGCCCTCGAGCAGCGCGTCGCAGACCTCCAGCAGCCGCCCGCGCAGCGCCTGCGCCCGCGCCGCGAACTCCCGCTGCCGCCGCACGTACTCCGCCTTGCCCGCGGGCGTCTCGATCGCGACGGGCTCCAGCCCGTAGTCCGCGACGTCGTAGGGCGAGGCCTGCATGTCGGTGTACCGGATGTCGCGGGCGAGCTCGAACGCGTCGAGCAGCAGGTCGCCCGGCACCGCCGGCCCGAGCTTGAGGCACCACTTGTACAGGTCCATGTTGGCGTGCAGGCAGCCGGGCTGCTCGAGCGCCACCTGCGTCTCGCGGGTCGGCTGCAGCTGGTTGCGCCCGCGCGCCTCGGGCGTGAAGAACCGGAACGCGTCGATGTGCGAGCACGCCACGCGGTGGCCCTCGACGACGGCGTCCGTGCCGTCGGCGCCGAGCCGCAGCGGCAGCGGGTGGCGGTGGTCGCGGCCCTCGGCGCCGTCGCGGTAGACCATCGCCCACTCGTGCAGCCCGAAGCAGCCGAACGTCCCCGGCCGCGACGCCGTCGCCCCCACCAGGGCGCGCACGTACCGCACGGTGTCGCCCCGGTCGGCGAGGAACGCCGCGGCGTCGAGCGTCGCGCCCGTGCCGCCGTCGGGCAGCGCGACGGCGCGGTGCCAGCGCCAGGCGAGCCGCTCGTCGTCGGGCTCCACGGCGAGCACGACGCCGGCGCCGGGGTTCCAGCGGCGCAGCGCGCCCGGCCGGGTGGGGTAGTAGGTGAACAGGAAGTCCTCGATCGCGTGCCGGCGCCCCGCGGCGTGCGCGTCACGCCAGACGGCGGTCAGCCGGTCGGCGCGCTCGGCGTGCGCCTGGGCGCTCGCCTGCCACGCGGCGCGCGGCAGCGCGGCGGGGGTGGTGGTGGTGGGCACGCCCTCCAGGGTACGGCGGGCCTGCGGCCGCCCGGACGGGCGGCCGCTACGGTGGCGGCGTGACCCGCACACTGCCCTTCCACCAGGTCGACGTGTTCTCCTCCCGGCCGCTGCTCGGCAACCCGGTCGCCGTGGTGCACGACGCCGACGGCCTCACCGACGACCAGATGGCGGCCTTCGCCCGCTGGACCAACCTCTCCGAGACGACGTTCCTGCTGCGGCCCACGCGCCAGGGCGCCGACTACCGGCTGCGGATCTTCACCCCGGCCGGGGAGCTGCCGTTCGCCGGGCACCCCACGCTCGGCAGCGCCCACGCGTGGCTCGAGGCGGGGCACCGGCCCGCCGCCGCGCCCGCGGGCACCGACGTGGTGCAGGAGTGCGCCGTCGGGCTGGTCACGGTGCGCCAGACGCCGGTCGCCGGCGGCGGCGTGCGGCTCGCGTTCCAGGCGCCGCCGCTCGAGCGCTCGGGCCCGGTCGAGCCGGCGGAGCTGGAGCGCACGGTCGCGGCGCTCGGTGCCCGGCCGGACGACGTCGTCGACGCCGCGTGGGTCGACAACGGCCCCGGCTGGATGGCGGTGCGGCTGCGCGACGCCAGCGCGGTGCTCGCCCTCGAGCCCGACCCGGTGGCGATGCGGGGCCTGAAGGTCGGCGTCGTCGGGCCGTGGGCGGACGAGGACGAGGCGGCGCCCGGCGACGCCGACGTCGAGGTGCGCGCGTTCATCGAGGGCATCGGCGAGGACCCCGTCACCGGCAGCCTCAACGCCGGGCTCGGGCAGTGGCTCGCGGGCAGCGTGCTGCCGCCGAGCTACGTCGCCTCGCAGGGCACGGCGCTGCGCCGGCGCGGCCGGGTGCACGTCGGCCTCGACCGCCGCGGCGAGGTCTGGGTGGGCGGCGAGACGCGCACGGTGGTCCGGGGCAGCGTCACGCTCTGAGACCGGCGCCGCGGGCGGCCGGGCCCGACGAGCGTCGTAGTTTCCCGGCTTCCGACCGCGGGAAGCCGGGAAACTGCGACGTTCGGCGCCGGTGGCCGGCGTCGGTACCTGTGGACGACGCCGACGGGCGGCCCTCGGCCGGTGGTGGGGTGGTCAGGTGCCCCGCCGACCGTCGCCCGTCCCGCGCCGCCTGCTGGCGCTCGCAGCGGTGCAGGCCGGGCTCGTCTCGGCCCGCCAGTGCGCGGCCGCCGGCGTGACGAGCCAGCACGTGGCCGAGGCGGTCCGGCGCGGGGCGTGGACGCGGCCGGCCCGCGGCGTCTACGACGTCGGCGGCGTGAACGCGCAGGCGGGTGCGGACCCGCTCGACCACGCCCGCCGACGGGCGGCCGTGCTCGGCGTGCTGGCCCACCCCGGTTCCGTCGCCACGGGCCTGTCCGCGCTGGTGCTGCACGGGGTCCAAGGAGCCCCCCGCGCTGTCGCGCCCGAGGTGACGTTCCCCGACGGCAGCGCCCGCAGGACGCGGCCGCCGGTGCGGCTGCGGAGGGTGCCGCTGCGGACCTGGACGCTCGTCGGGGACCTGCCCTGCGCCACCGTGGCGGACGCGCTGGCCCAGGCCGTCCCCGAGGTGGACCGGCGGCACGCCGTCGCGATGCTCGACTCCGCCCTGCACACCGGGCGCCTGACGGACGCGGGGCTCGCGGCGCTCCGCGAGGCCGTCCGCGGCCGGCGGGGTGCGGCGCGCGTGCACCGCTGGTGGCACCAGACCGACCGCCGGTCGGAGTCGCCGGCGGAGACGTGGGCCCGCCTCGCCTGCGCCGACGCCGGCTTCCCGCCGGACGTCCTGCAGCTGCCGGTGCTCGACGCCGGCGGCCGGTTCCTGGCCCGCGTCGACCTGGCTTGGCTGCTGCCCGACGGTCGTGCGCTGCTCGTCGAGATCGACGGCCGCGACCCGCACTCGCAGCCGGCGGCCCTGTTCGCCGACCGGGCGCGGCAGAACCGCATCGTCACGGCGGGCACGATCCTGCGCCGCTACACCGGGGCGGAGGCGTGGCAGGGCACGCTCGCCGGCGACGTCGGGGCCGTGCTGCGGGCCGCCGGGTGGCGCGCCGGGCAGCCGTGCCCCGCACAGCTCGTGCTGCGCTGACCGGGGGCGTCCGCCGAACGTCGTAGTTTCCCGGCCACGAGCCCCCGGAAGCCGGGGAACTACGACGCTCGGCAGACGCCCGGCCGGCGCTCGGCGCTCGGCGATCCCCCTGCGCACGCCGTTCTCGCTCACGGCGGAGGGGACCGACCCCGACGGTGACCCGCTCGTCTACCTCTGGGAGCAGAACGACACCGGCGCCGCGGCCGGCACGCCGCTGGTGAGCCAGAC
>NZ_LWGM01000081.1 GCF_001750215.1 Isoptericola variabilis
GCCGGTGCCGAGCCGCAGCCCGCGCACCGCGGCCACGAACCGCTCCAGGAACGCGTCCGCGACCCGCTCGTGGAGCACCAGGCGCTCCACCGAGACGCACAGCTGGCCGCTCGCTGCGAGCGGTGCGGCCCCGTGCCACCGTGACGCCATGCCGTCGTCGACTCCCGCCAGCCCCGCCGAGGTCGTCGCCCGCCCCGCCGGCGCGGCGGTCGCCGCGATCTTCGGCGCCGTCGCGCGCCTCCTGCACGCCCGGCCGATCCACCTGCGCGGCGTGCTGCTCGACGCGGCGCTCGTCGTCGCCGAGGACGAGCCCGGGGCCGAGGTGCTGCCCCAGGGGCGCACCGACGCGCTCGCGCGGCTGTCCCTCGGGGCCGGGATGCCGCGCGGCTGGCCCGACGTGGTCGGGCTGGCCGTGCGATGGCACGTCGACGGCGAGCCGCAGGGCACGCCGGCACCGTGCAGCGGTTCCTCGCCGCCGCGGGGGACGGAGACATCGACGGGCTCCTCGAGCTGCTGGCACCCGGCGCGGTGCTCACGGTCGACGGCGGCGGGCTGGTCACCGCGGCGCGCCGGCCGATCCTCGGGGCCGAGGCGGTGGTCCGCTTCCTGCTCGGGCTGCGCCGCACGCGCGGGCGGGACGCGCGCGTGGTGCCGGCCGTCCTCAACGGCGAGCTCGCGGCCCTGGCGGTCGAGGACGGCGCCGTGACCGCGGCCTTCCAGTTCGCCGTCGCGGCGGGAGCGGTCGAGGAGCTCTACGTGGTGCGCAACCCGCACAAGCTCGCCCGGCTGGGCGGCCTGGTGCAGCCGGGCACCACGCCGTGACCGGGGAGCCCGGCGCCCGCCGAGGAGCCGGACCCCCCGTACACCCGATGTTCACCCGCCGGCGCCTCGACTCCCCGCCCGCGGTGCCGATAGCAGGGGCATGACCTCCCCTTCGCCCTCCGGCGCCGGCGGCCTCGGCCCTGACCAGCGCGTGCGCACGATCGGCGAGCTGAGCGACCCCGTCCCCCAGGTCCGCGCGGACGACCCGGTCAGCGCCGTCGGGCGCACCTTCCGCGAGCAGCCCGCGCTGCGCGCGGTCGCGGTCGTCGGCCTCGACGCGCCGGTGCTGCTCACCCGCGCCGCCCTGGAGCGGCACCTCAGCGGCCGCCTCGGCTACGGCCGGGCGCTGCTCGCGCGCGCCGTGGTGGGCGACATCGTCGAGCCGGACGGCCTGCGCGTCGACGCCGGCCTGCCGCTGCGCGACGTCGCGGGCGTGCTGCTGACCCAGCGCGAGGTGCTGCGCGACGACGACGTGCTCGTGCTGCACGCGGACGGCTCCACGGGGGCGGCGTCGGTCGCGGCGATCTTCCGCGAGATCGGCCTGGTCTTCCAGGAGATCGCCATGCGCGACCCGCTGACCGGGCTGCCCAACCGGCGCATGCTCGACGAGCACGGCACCGGCCTGCTCGCCGCCGGCGCCGACCGGTCGCGCCTGGCCGTGCTGTACGTGGACCTCGACGGGTTCAAGGAGGTCAACGACACCCTCGGGCACCGCGCCGGCGACGAGCTGCTCGTGGTGTTCGCCCAGCGGCTGGCCGCGTGCGTGCGCCCGCAGGACCTGCTCGGCCGGCTCGGCGGGGACGAGTTCGCCGTGCTGCTCACCGACGTCGACGAGGTGGCCGCCACGGCGGTGGCCGACCGGGTCGCCGCCGCCGCGCAGGAGCGGTTCGTCGTCGACGAGCACCGGGTGCAGGTCTCGGCCAGCGTCGGGGTGGCCGTCGGCAGCGAGATCGACGACGAGGAGCCGGTGTTCGGTGTGCTGGACGAGCTGCTCCAGCGGGCCGACCGCGCGATGTTCCGCGCCAAGCGCGCCGGCAAGGCGCGCGTCGGGCGGCTGCGGACCGTCGAGGAGGCGGGCGCGCCGACCCGCCGGGCGCTCCTGCGGCGCCGGCTGAACCATGCCCTGACCCACGGCGGCGGCCTGCGGCTGCACTACCAGCCGCAGCTCGACCTGCGCACCGGGCGGGTCGAGTCCGTCGAGGCGCTGCTGCGCTGGACCGACGAGGAGCTGGGGACGGTCTCGCCGGCCGAGGTGATCCCGCTCGCCGAGCAGACCGGGCAGATCCACGCCCTCGGCGCCTGGGTGCTGCGGACCGCGTGCACGCAGGCGCGGGCCTGGCACGACGACGGCCGCGACTGGGCGGTGTCCGTCAACGTGTCGCCGGTGCAGCTCGCCGAGCCGGGGCTGACCGAGCAGGTGCTGCGCGCCACCGCAGAGGCCGGGATCCCGCCGCGGCTGCTCCAGGTGGAGGTCACCGAGACGGCGGCCATCGCCGACCTGCCCCTCGCGGTGGAGCAGCTCCAGCGGCTGCAGGCCGCGGGCGTGGCCGTGCACCTGGACGACTTCGGTGTCGGCTACTCCTCGCTCGGCCGGCTGCGCAGCCTGCCGGTGAGCACGCTGAAGATCGACCAGAGCATCGTCGCGCGGCTGGACTCCGACGAGGCCGACGCCCAGCTGCTGTCCGGCGTCATCGGTGCCGCGCACACCATCGGGCTCACCGTGGTGGCCGAGGGCGTCGAACGGGCCGGTCAGCTCGAGCGGCTGCGCGAGCTGGGCTGCGACGCCGCCCAGGGCTACCTCATCAGCCGGCCCCGGCCCGCGCCCGACCTGGAGCAGGCGACGGCGTCCTGACCCGGTTCCGGCCCTCCCGCCGCGAGGCCTCCCGCCGCGGGGCGTCCCGACGCATGATGAACCTGTCCGGACCACTCGACGACGAGACGGAGGGGCGACGATGAGGGCCACGGTGGGAGACCGGATCGTGCAGGCGTCGGGGCGCGTGGGCGGCCCCGTGCGCGACGGCGTGGTCACGGAGGTGCGCGGCCCGGACGGGGCGCCGCCGTACCGGGTGCGGTGGAGCGACACCGGGGACGAGACGCTCGTGTTCCCGGGCAGCGACTCCCTGGTCGAGCCCAGCCACGAGGCGGCGGAGGGGCACGGCGCCGGCGGGCGGACGGTTCAGCACCCGCACACCCGCACGTGGCACGTCCAGGTGACCATGGTCGCGTCCGGCCCGAGCACCACGGCGGAGGCCACGCTCGTCGCGGGCGACGTGGGCAGCCTGCGCTCGGTAGGGCGGGCCCGCAAGGACCCGGCCGACGCCGAGAGCGCCGTCGTCGGCGACGAGATCGCCGCCGGCCGGGCGCTGCGGCGGCTGGCCGAGAGCCTCCTGGGCCAGGCGGAGCGGGACATCACCGCGGCGACCGGCGTGCAGGGGCACGTGCACGCCTGACGGCCGCAGCCGACCCGGGCGTCGACCCGCGTGACGAGCGGCGCAGGCCGGGCGCCCGTGCGCCGGGGCGCGGCCGCTTAGGCTCGGACCATGCGCACCTCCCGCCTCGTCACCCCGCTCGTCGCCGCAGCGGCCTCGGCCCTCGCCCTCGCCGGCTGCTCGGCCGACGGCGCCGCCGACGGCACCACAGACGGCGACGCCGGCGCGTCGCCGTCGGCCTCCGCCGCCTGCGAGCCCGGCGCCCTGCCCACGCTCACCGACGGCGTGCTCACCGTCGGCGCCGGCGACCCCTACGAGCCCTGGTACGTGGGGGAGAAGGACTCCGGCGAGGGCTTCGAGTCCGCCCTGGTGTACGCGGTCGCCGAGCAGCTCGGCTACGAGCGCGACGCGGTGGAGTGGGTCGACGTCACCTTCGACCAGATCATCGCGCCGGCCGAGAAGCCGTTCGACCTCGCCGCCTACCAGACCACGATCACCGACGAGCGCGAGCAGGTGGTCGACTTCTCCAGCCCCTACCTGACCAGCCGCCAGGGCGTGATCGTGGCAGACGACGGTCGGTACGCGGACGCGGCGTCCCTCGCCGACCTCGAGGGCGCGAAGGTGGGCGTCACCGCCGCCCAGACCTCCCTCGACGCCGCGGAGGCCGCGTGGGGCGACGCCGTCGAGGTGGTGCCGTTCAACGCCGCAGGCGACGGCATGCAGGCGCTGTCGGCCGGCCAGGTCGACGCGATGGTGATGGACGTCGACCAGGGCGTCGCCGCGTCCACCGTGTACTTCCCCGACACGCAGGTGATCGGCACGCTGCCCACCGTCGGCGAGCCGGAGCAGCTCGGCCTGGTCATGGACGAGGGCTCGGACCTGACGCCGTGCGTGTCGCAGGCCGTGGAGGCGCTCGAGGAGGACGGCACGCTCGCGCAGCTGCGCACCGAGTGGCTCCGGTCGGACGACATCCCCGAGCTCGGCTGAGGCTGACGGTCGTGGTCGTCGGCGGGCGACGGCGCCGCCCGCCGACGGGGCCGCGGCGTCAGTGCGAGACGTCCCGCGGCGTGTAGTCCTCGAGCGCCGGCGGCGGGTCGGTCAGCTTCGGGTCGCGGGCGAGGTACGCCCGGGTCTCGCGGGTGATCAGCCCGGACAGCACGAGCAGGCCGACCAGGTTCGGCAGGGCCATGAGCCCGTTGAGGATGTCGGCCACCCCCCACACGAGCTCCAGCTCCCACAGCGCGCCGACGAGGCACACGAGCGTGAAGACCGTGCGGTAGGGGAACGAGGCCCTGATGCCCAGCAGCGTGGTGGCGCAGCGCTCGCCGTAGTACGCCCACCCGATCACGGTGGACAGCGCGAAGAAGACGACGGCGACGGCCACGACGGCGGCGCCCACGGACGCCAGCGGGCCGCTGGACATCGCCTCGGCGGTCATGGCGGCGCCCTCGACGCCCGACTGCCAGGCGCCCGAGGTGATGATGACCAGGCCGGTGAACGACACGACGATGATCGTGTCGATGAACGTCTGGGTCATCGACACCAGGCCCTGGCGCACCGGGTGGTGCGTCTTGGCGGCGGCCGCCACGATGGCGGCCGAGCCCAGGCCCGACTCGTTGGAGAACAGGCCGCGGGCCACGCCGAACTGCAGCGCCGTCGCCACGGTGGAGCCGACGAACCCGCCCGCCGCGGCGGTGCCCGTGAAGGCGTCGGTGAAGACGAGCGCGAGCGCGTCGGGGATCGCGGCGACGTTGACGGCGAGCACCACCGTCCCCGCCACGAGGTAGAAGATGATCATCACCGGCACGAACGACGCGGTGACGGCCCCGATCCGCTTGATCCCGCCCAGCAGCACCACGCCGACGAACAGCACGATGACGATGCCCGAGACCAGCGGCGGCACCCCGAACGTCTCGTCGAGGGACTGGGCGATCGTGTTGGTCTGGGTCATGTTGCCGATGCCGAAGGCGGCCAGCGCCGCGAAGACGGCGAACATCACCGCGAGCACCTTGCCGAACGGTCCGGGGATGGCGCGCTTGAGGTACTCCTGCGGCCCGCCGCGCTGCTCGCCCCGCTCGTCGACGACCCGGAACTTCGAGCCGAGGAACGCCTCGGAGTACTTCGAGGCCATGCCGAGCAGGCCGGTGACCCACATCCAGAAGAGGGCGCCCGGGCCGCCGATGCCGATCGCGGTGGCGACGCCGGCGATGTTGCCGACGCCCACGGTGGCCGCCAGCGCGGTGGTGAGGGCCTGGTAGTGCGAGATGTCGCCCTCGCCGCCCTGGTCCTTCTCCCGCCGCTGCAGCAGGCCGAGGCGCAGGGCGGGCCCGAGGGTGCGGAACTGCACGCCGCGCAGCCGGATCGTCAGGAAGAGGCCGGTGCCGAGCAGCAGTGGGATGAGCAGGAACGGGCCCCAGACGAAGGAGCCCACGGTGGCGACGAGATCGGTGGGTCTTCCCATGACGCGCCACCGTAACGGTGATCTGCGCCACACCGCCAGGCGGGTCAGGGCGTGTCGTACACGTCCTTGACGACGAGCACGGGGGCCGGGGCGTCGAGCAGCACCCGCTGCGTCGTCGTGCCCATCATGAAGGTGCCGTCGCTCGAGCGCTTGCGCGAGCCGACCACCACCAGGGTGGCCGCGATCGCGTCCACCGCGTCGAGGATCGCGTCCGCCGGCTCGTCCTCCTCGCGCCGGAACGCCACCGACTCGACGACCACGTCCTCGGGGGCCGTGGCGAGCGCCTCGGCCAGCGGCGACGGCACGGTGGCCGCGCCGCCGGGCGGCGGGTCGAGGACGAGCACCGCCAGCGGGAGCCGCCGGCGCACCGCCTCGGCGATGCCGGCGCGCAGGGCGGCCTCGCCGTGCGCGGACGTGTTGCAGGCCACGAGCACCGTCATGCGCTCACCTTCTCACGACCGGCCAGCGTGAGGCCTGGCGGGAGCAGGGCCGGCACGGACGCGTGCAGGGCGGCGGCCCGAGCGGGCCGGTCGTCGTCCGCCAGGCGCTCGGCCGGCGCGGTGATGCTCACCGCTGCCACGGGGCGCCCGGCGCGCAGGACGGCGACGGCGACGCAGGCGATGCCCGCCTCGTTCTCCTCGTCCTCCTCGGCGAAGCCGCGGTCGTGTGCGGCGTCGAGGCTGCGGCGCAGCCGCTCGGGCGAGGTGACGCCGTCGGCGTAGCGTGCGAGCTCGGCCGCGTCGAGCGGCGCCGTGGCCGCCTCCAGCGCGGCGAGCCAGGCGCGGCCGAGCGCCGTCGTCGCCGCGGGGCGGTGGCGCCCGACGGCGGACCACACGCGCACCGCGCGCTGCGGCTCGACCTTGTCGAGGTAGACGATCTCGCGCCCCGCCAGCGCCCCGAGGTGCACCAGCTCGCCCACCTCGGCGCACAGCGCGGTCAGGGCGGGGCGGAGCAGCCCGGGCAGGTTCTCCTCGTGCAGGTACGTGGTGCCGAGCGCGACGGCGGCGGCCCCCAGCCGGTACCGGCCGTCGGGGGTCTGCTCGGCGTAGCCGCGGTGGCGCAGCGCCGCGAGGGTGCGGTGCAGCGTCGTCTTGTGCACGCCGACCTCGTCCGCCAGCGCCGCCAGCGGCGCACCCTCGGCGCCCGCCCGCGCGAGCGCGTCCAGCGTCGTCAGCGCCTTGTCGACGCTCCCGATCGGGCTCGCCTCTGTCATCACCGGCTCCCTCCTGCTACTGTCCGTTCCGTAGAATACAACATGCGTTCACCATCGCGAAACGCTACCGAGGCGTCGCTGGTGACGCCCGCCCGGGCTCGCGCCGCACCGTCGCGCGCGGCCCGCCGAGGAGATGGAGCCACGATGGACACCCCCGTCCTGGAGCGCATCGGCGCGCTGCGCATCGTCCCCGTCGTCGTCGTCGACGGCGCGGGGGAGGGGCTGCGGCTCGCCGACGCCCTGCTGGCCGGCGGCCTGCCGGTCGCCGAGATCACCCTGCGCCTGCCCGGCGCGCTCGACGCCCTGGCGGCCGTCGCCGCCGAGCGCCCCGACGTGCTCGTCGGCGCCGGCACCGTCGTCACCGAGCGGCAGGTCGACGAGGTCGTCGACGCCGGGGCGACGTTCCTCGTCTCGCCCGGCCTGCACGAGCCGGTCGTGCGCCGGGCGCAGGAGCGCGGCGTGCCGATCCTGCCGGGCGTCGCCACGGCGTCCGACCTCATGCGCGCCGTCGCGCTCGGGCTCGGGGTCGTCAAGCTGTTCCCGGCCGGCGTCGTCGGCGGCCCCGCGGCGATCAAGGCGCTCGGCGCGCCGTTTCCGCGGATGCGGTTCATGCCCACCGGCGGCGTCAGCGCCACGAACCTCGGCGACTACCTCGCCCTGCCGGCCGTCCTCGCCGCGGGCGGCTCCTGGATGGTCGAGCGCTCGCTCGTCACCGCCGGCGACTGGGACGAGATCGCCCGCCGCACCCGCGAGGCCGTGGCCCTCGCCGCCCCCCAGCGCGACGGCGAGCCTGTCGCCGTCCCCGCCGGCACCTCGACCAGCAGGGAGGCCTGAGCCGTGACCAACCCCTCGATCACCACCCGCCCCGCCGCCGAGTGCCGCTACGACGTCGTCGCCCTCGGCGAGGTCATGCTGCGCCTGGACCCGGGCGACCGGCGCATCCGCACCACCCGCACGTTCGACGTGTGGGAGGGCGGCGGCGAGTACAACGTCGCGCGCGGCCTGCGCCGGGCCTTCGGCCTGCGCGGCGCGGTCGTCACAGCCCTCGCGGACAACGAGGTGGGGCGCCTGGTCGAGGACTTCGTCCTCACCGGCGGGCTGGACACCTCGTGGATCCAGTGGCGCGACTACGACGGCATCGGGCGCACCGTGCGCAACGGCCTGAACTTCACGGAGCGCGGGTTCGGCGTGCGCGGCGCCGTGGGCGTCTCCGACCGCGGCAACACCGCGATCGCGCAGATGCAGCCGGAGGACGTCGACTGGGACGCGCTGTTCTCCCAGGGCGTGCGCTGGTTCCACACCGGCGGCATCTTCGCCGCCCTGTCGGAGTCGTCGGCGGCGGTGGCCGAGGCGGCGATGACGGCCGCGCGCCGGCACGGCACGGTCGTGTCCTACGACCTCAACTACCGCCCGTCGCTGTGGAAGGGCATCGGCGGCCCCGCCCGCGCCCAGGAGGTCAACCAGCGCCTGGCGTCGCTGGTCGACGTGATGATCGGCAACGAGGAGGACTTCACCGCCTCGCTCGGCTTCGAGGTCGAGGGCGTGGACGAGAACCTCACCGACCTGGACACCGCCGCCTTCCGCGCGATGATCGAGAAGGCCTCGGCGTCGTACCCGGGCTTCCAGGTCATCGCGACGACGCTGCGCGGGGTGCGGACCGCCACGGTCAACGACTGGGGCGCCGTCGCGTGGTCGCGCGCCGAGGGCTTCGTCGAGGCCACCCACCGGCCCGCGCTGGAGATCTACGACCGCGTGGGCGGCGGCGACTCGTTCGCCTCCGGCCTGGCGTACGGCCTCATGGAGCTCGACAGCCTGCAGGAGGCCGTCGAGTTCGGCGCCGCGCACGGCGCCCTGGCCATGACCACCCCGGGCGACACGACGACGGCGACGCTGGCCGAGGTGGCCAAGCTGGCCCGCGGCGGGTCGGCGCGCGTGCAGCGCTGACGCCAGGCCGGCTGCTGCCGGACCCCCGACGACGCCGGTGCCCGCACGGGCGCCGGCGTCGTCGCGCGGGCCTAGACTCGCCAGTCGTGCGTCGCGTCGTGGGCCAGTGGGTCGATCCGTTCATCGTCGCCATCGTGGTGGTGCTGCTCGTCGGCCTCCTGGTCCCGGTGCCCGAGGACGTCCGCGACGTCACCGGGGTGGCCGGCGACGTCGCCGTCGTGCTGCTGTTCCTGCTCTACGGCGCCCGCCTGCCCACCCGCGACGTGGTGCGGGGCCTGCGCGACTGGCGGCTGCAGGGCGGCATCCTCGCCGCCACGTTCGTGCTCTTCCCCGTCCTGGCCTGGGTCGCCGCCCTGCTCAGCGAGCCGTTCCTCGGCGCGGGCCTGGCCGCCGGCGTGCTCTACCTCGGGCTGCTGCCCTCCACGGTGCAGTCGTCGGTCGCGTTCACCTCCGTGGCGCGCGGCGACGTCGCCGGCGCGATCTGCGGCGCCACGGTGTCCAACACGCTCGGCATGGTGCTCACCCCGCTGCTGGCGCTGTGGCTCATGACCAGCGGCGGATCGTCGGGCGACGCGGGCGACCTGGCCGCCGTCGGGATCGGCGGCATCGGCGGCGTGCTGCTGCAGCTGCTGCTGCCGTTCGTCGTCGGCCAGGTGGTGCAGCGCTGGGTGGGGAACTGGGTGCGCGCCCACCGGCCGCTGACGCTCGCCGTCGACCGCGGCACGATCCTGCTCATCGTCTTCTCCGCCGTCGCCGACGCCTCGGCCGAGGGCGTCTGGGACGACATGTCGCCGTGGGTCGTCGTCGCGCTGCTCGGGGTGTCCGCCGTGCTGCTCGCCGCGATGCTCGCGGCCACCTGGTGGGGCGGGCGGGGCCTCGGGCTGGACGACGAGCGCCGCGTCGCGCTGCTCATGTGCGGGTCGAAGAAGTCGCTCGCCACCGGGCTGCCCATGGCGATCGCGCTGTTCCCGGCCGCCGCGGTCGGCACCATCGCCGTGCCGGTGATCATCTTCCACCAGCTGCAGCTCGTGGTCTGCTCGGTGATCGCCCGCCGGCTCGCGCTGCGGCGGTGAGCCGGCGCCGGGTGGCCGCCTCCGCGGCGCTCGCCGGAACAGCAGCGCCCGCCGGAACCGGGGACGCCCGCGGAACCGGGGAAGGCCGCCGCGCGTTGGACGGACGTCAGGTGCCGGACGCGACCCCCGGGAGAGCCCCCTCATGCAGTGCCCCAGCTGCCAGTCCGTGCTGGTGATGTCCGAGCGCAAGGGCGTGGAGATCGACTACTGCCCGCAGTGCCGCGGAGTGTGGCTCGACCGCGGCGAGCTCGACAAGATCATCGACCGCGCCCTGGACGCCGAGATCGCCGCCGAGGTGCGAGGGGCCGGCGGGCCCGCGGAGCCGTCCGTCGTCCCCGGGACGCCCGTCCCGCCGCTGCCGCCGGTGTCGCCGCTGCCGCCGTCGTACGGCGACCGTGACGACTACCGCGGCGAGCGCCGCCGCTACGACGAGCGCCCGTACGACGAGCGGCGCTACGACGACAAGCGCTACGACGACAAGCGCTACGACGACAGGCGCCACGACGAGCGCCGCTACGACAAGCGCTACGACGACCGCTACCGCCGCGACGACGAGTACCGGCGGCGCAAGAAGAAGGAGTCCTTCCTCGGGGACCTCTTCGACTTCTGAGCGACCTCCAGGCAGGAGCGCCGGCGGGACGGCCGCCGACGCGACGAGGGGCGCGCCCGCACGGGCGCGCCCCTCGTCGTACCGTCGGGACCGATCGCGGCCCCGCGCCTCAGGCCGCGGCGAGCTGCTCGCGCACCTGCCGCTTGGCGCGGGTGAGCATGCCGGCCAGGCCGTTGAGGCGCAGCGGGCTCACCGCCTTCGTCAGGCCGAGCATGAGAGGGAAGTCCTCCGGCACGTCGAGCACCTGCTGGGCCGTCAGGCCGGTCAGGCCGTGGGCGAGGATCGAGGCGAAGCCGCGGGTCGTCGGCGCCTCGGCCGGGGCGGTGGCGTGGAAGTGCACCACGCCGTCGCCGTCGACCTCCGCGAACGCGAACACGGGCGACTGGCACTCGTGGACCCGCTCGAGCTTCTCCGGCGCGTCGGCGTACCGCGCCGGCAGGTCGGGCAGCTCGCCGGCGAGCTCCAGCAGCAGCTGCAGCCGGTCGCGCTCGCCGAGGGCGAGGAAGTCCTCGCGGATCTCGGCCAGCGGCGCGGGCAGCCGCTCGGACGTGGTGGTCTCGGTGGTGCTCATGGTCTCCAGTCTCTCCCTCGGGCTTGCTCGGGCCTCCCTCAGGCCGCCGGCGCCTCGCCCGGCTGGGTGCCGGTGGCGATCGGCACGCGTACGGCGTTGCCCCACTCGGTCCACGAGCCGTCGTAGTTGCGCACGTCCTCCACGCCCAGCAGGAAGCGCAGCGCGAACCAGGTGTGGCTGGAGCGCTCGCCGATGCGGCAGTAGGTGACGACGGCGTCGTCGGCAGCGATGCCCAGCCCGCCCTCGGCGGGGGAGCCCTGGTAGATCGCCTCGAGCTCGGCGCGCGGCTTGTACGTGCCGTCCGCGGCGACCGCCGTGGCCCACGGCACGTTGCGGGCGGTGGGGATGTGGCCGCCGCGCAGCACGCCCTCCTCGGGGTAGTCGGGGATGGCGATGCGCTCGCCCGTGTACTCCGGGTTCGAGCGGATGTCGACGAGCGGGCCGCGGCCGAGGTGCGCCAGCACGTCCTCCTTGAAGGCGCGGTAGGTGCGGTCGTCGCGCTCGACGACGGGGTAGTCGGTGGCCTCGCGCTCGGGCTTGTCGGTCACGAGCGGGCGGCCCTCGGCGGCCCAGAGGTTGCGGCCGCCGTCGAGCAGCCGCACGTCCTCGTGGCCGAACAGCGTGAACACCCACGCGGTGTACGCGGCCCACCAGTTGTTCTTGTCGCCGTAGAGCACCACGGTGGTGTCACGCGCGATGCCCTTGGCGCTCATCAGGGCGGCGAAGCCGGCACCGTCGAGGTAGTCGCGCTCGACGGGGTGCTGCAGCTCGGTGTGCCAGTCGACCTTCACCGCGCCGGGGACGTGGCCGGTCTCGTAGAGCAGCACGTCCTCGTCCGACTCGACGACCACGAGGCCCGGGTCGTCGAGGTGCTCCGCGAGCCAGGCCGTGGTCACCAGGCGCTCGGGGTGGGCGTACTCGGCGAGCCTCGGCGTCGGGTCGAGCGGTGCGGGCATGCGTCCTCCTTGGTGGTCCTTCAGGTCCTCGGGCGCCGGTGCGCGCTGACGCGCCGTCAGGCTCCCACTCACGGAACCACGTCGGGGTCCGTGGGCTTCCCGGCTGCGAGGACATCTCAGCATGCAGGACCGGCGCGGTCACCTCGTGCGACGTGCCGCGGCCGACGGGCGACCCGGCGGGCCGTGCCGGGCGGCCCGCGGGTGCGAGTGTGACGCCGGTCACCGGCGTGCGCATACACTGACGACCGACGGCCCCGGACGACGACGTCAGGAGGCAGCATGGCGGTCGCGGGCGAGCACCGCACCACCCCGGGGCGGCACGACGCGCGCGACCTCGCGCCCCCGGTGCAGCGTGACCCCCGCTGGGTGCGCGCCGCGCACGAGCGGTTCCTCGCCACCGGCGAGCTCGCCGCGGGCGTCGATCCTGTGGTGGCCGCCTCCTGGCGCCGCAGCCTCGTCTCCGGCGTCGACCCGGACGACCCCGACCCGCTGCTCACCCTGCCCGCCGCCGACCTCGAGGCCTACCGGGCCGCCCACCCGCTGGCCGGCGCGATGCCGCTGGTGCGCTCCATGCTCGTGGAGGCGGCCGTCGACGACGGCCTGGTGGTCGCGGTGTCCGACGACGCCGGGCGGCTCATGTGGGTCGAGGGCGCCGGGCGCACGCGCGCAGCCGTGGACCGGGTCGGGTTCGTCGAGGGCGCGGTGTGGCGCGAGGAGCGGGTGGGCACCAACGCACCGGGCACGGCGCTGGCCACCCGCCGCCCGGTGCAGGTCATCGGGGCGGAGCACTACTCGCGCGCCGTGCAGGGGCTCAGCTGCGCCGCCGCCCCGATCCGCGACCTGCGCGACGGGTCGCTGCTCGGCGTGCTGGACGTCACCGGGGGACGGGCGGCCGCGTCGCGGGTCGTGCTGTCGCTGGTGCGGGCCACCGTGGCCGGCGTCGAGCGCGAGCTGGCCCGGCGCGCGGGACCCGCGCCGG
>NZ_LWGM01000082.1 GCF_001750215.1 Isoptericola variabilis
GGGGCCGGGCTGGCGGGGCCACCGGGCTCGGCGCCACCGTGGTCGCCGCCGTCCGCGCTGCCGCGACCGGCACCACGACCGGCACCGCGATCAGCACCGCTACCGGCACCGCGACCGGTGCCGTCGGGACGTCCGGGCTGGTCAGTGTGCGGCATGGCTCGCCACGATACCTGCGACCTGCGGTTTCACGACACTGTGAGGAAAGCCTCAAGGGTTACCGAACAGAAATCTGTCGGACACCTCTTGTGTGCTTCTTCACCAGGTGTGAATCTTGAAGACAGTTCCCGCACACCCCGTTGTACTGCTGGCCGTCCTGTGCCCTCCGCGCCCTCCATCAGCGCGGACGTCGTGCCCGGGCGCCGCCGACACGGCGCGCCCCGCCCGACGCGGCCGCAGCACCCGAACCAAGGAGAAGTGACATGGACTGGCGCCACAAGGCTGCCTGCCTGGACGAGGACCCGGAGCTGTTCTTCCCCATCGGCAACACCGGCCCCGCCCTCCTGCAGATCGAGGAGGCCAAGGCCGTCTGCCGTCGCTGCGAGGTCGTCGACACCTGCCTGAAGTGGGCCATCGAGTCCGGCCAGGACGCCGGCGTGTGGGGCGGCATGTCAGAGGACGAGCGCCGCGCCCTCAAGCGCCGCACGGCCCGCGCGCGCCGCGCCGGCTGAGCCGTCCCGGCCGCTGACGAAGGCCCCCGTCGCCCCGGCGACGGGGGCCTCGTCGCGTCCGCGGCCGGTCGGCGTCGGCCCGCCGGGACGTCCCGCACGTCAGCCGCGGTGCGACCCGTCGCGCAGCTTGACCTGGATCTCGACCTCGGTGCCGCCGCCGGCGCGGGCGCGCCAGTCGATGCTGCCGCTGAGCTCGTTGGTCACGAGCGTCCGCACGATCTGGTTGCCGAGCCCCGACCGCGACTGCCGGCCGAGCTCGGCGATGTCCGCCTCGCCGAGGCCCACGCCGTCGTCGGCCACGACCACGCGCATCTGCGCGCCGTCGCGCTCGACGACGATGCGGATGGTGCCGCTCTCGCGCCCGTCGGGGAACCCGTGCTCGACGGCGTTGGTGACCAGCTCGGTGAGCACCAGGGCCAGCGGGGTGGCGTCCTCGGCGGGGATCATGCCGAACGACCCCTCCTGCACCGTGCGCACGGCGGTGCGCGTGGAGGCGACGTCCGCCGTCATCCGCAGCGCCCGCTTGAGCATGGAGTCCAGCTCCACCTGCTCCTCGAGCGTCTGGGACAGGAAGTCGTGCACGAGGGAGATCGTGGCGACGCGGCGGGTGGCCTCCTCCAGCGCCGCCTTGGCCTCCGGGATGTCCATGCGCCGCGCCTGCAGCCGCAGCAGCGCCGCCACCGTGGCGAGGTTGTTCTTGACCCGGTGGTGGATCTCCCGGATGGTCGCGTCCTTGGTCATCAGCTCGCGCTCGCGGCGGCGCAGCTCCGTGACGTCGCGGCACAGCAGCACGGCGCCGATGCGCTGGCCCTGGTCCGTCAGCGGCAGCGCGCGCAGCGACAGCGCGACGCCGCGGGCCTCGATGTCCGTGCGCCACGCGGCCCGGCCCATGACCACGAGCGGCAGCGACTCGTCGACGGTCGACTGGTGCTCGACGAGGCCGCTGGTCACCTCGACGAGCGACTGCCCGACGAGCGGGCCGATGACGCCGAGGCGGTGGAAGCACGACAGCGCGTTCGGCGAGGCGTACAGCACCTCGCCCTCCGAGTTGAGGCGGATGAGGCCGTCGCCGACCCGCGGGGCACCGCGGCGCGGGCCGGTGGCGCCGTTCGGCGACGGGTACTCGCCGCGGGCGATCATGCCCATGATGTCGTCGGCGGCCTCGACGTAGTTGAGCTCCAGGCGGCTGGGCGTGCGCCCCGACCCCAGGTTGGTCTGCCGTGCCAGGACGGCGATCGCCCGGCCCTCGTGGACGACGGGCACGGCCTCCTCGCGCACCGCGTACGCGCCGAACCAGCGCGGCTCGCGCGAGCGCTGCGCCCGCACCTCGCGCAGGGCGGCCTCCAGCTGGGGACGCTGCCCCTCCGGGGCCATCGACCCCACGATGTCGTCGTAGTGCACGGTGGCGCCGGTGGACGGGCGCGCCTGCGCGATCGCCACGAACCCGCCCTCGCGGGTGGGCAGCCACAGCACGAGGTCCGCGAACGCGAGGTCCGAGACGACCTGCCAGTCGCCGACCAGCAGCTGGAGCCACTCGTTGTCGGCGGCGTCGACATCGGCATGCTGGGCGATCAGGTCACTCATGGCGGACACGCCCTCAGCGTACGTGGCGCGCCACCGGCGACCGGCCCCGTCCCACGGGACGCCCGGGTAGAGTGCGGCACACCGGGACCGGCACCGACGTCCGGCACCGACGTCCGGCACCGACGTCCGGCACAGACGAGGAGGGCTCGTGCACCTGACCGTCGAGCAGACCTACCCCGCGCCCGTCGCGGACGTCGCCGCGATGCTCGCGGACGAGGAGTTCGTCCGCTGGCGCGCCGAGCGCTCGACGGGTCCGGGCACGGTCGAGCAGGTCGACGTCGACGCCGCGCCGGACGGCGCGCTCACCGTCGTCGTGCGCCGCTCGCTGCCCACCGACCAGATCCCCGCGCAGGCGCGCCCGTTCGTGGGCGAGCGCCTCGAGGTGCGCCAGGCCGAGGCGTGGGAGGCGCCCTCCGGCGACCGCCGGGTCGGCACCGTCGCCCTCGAGATCGCCGGCACGCCGGTGCGCATGACCGGCACCCTGAGCCTCGAGCCGCTGCCCGACGGCGGCACGCGCCAGGTCTACGCCGGCGAGGTCCGCGCGGCCGTGCCGCTGTTCGGCGCCGTCGTCGAGGAGGCCGCGACCGGCACCCTGCGGGGCACCCTCGCGGCCGAGGAGCAGGCCGGGCGCGACTGGCTCGCCGGCGTGCGCTGACGCGGGCCCTAAGGTCACGACTTCGTCACAGAGCACGTCCGGCCCTTGTGACCGCCCCCACGGGCACAGCACGATCCTCCCGACCGACCGTGGGAGCGCTACCACAGGGATGTGGGAGCGCTACCACGCCGGAGCGGCGTCGACGCCGCCCGGGTCCACCGACGAAGGAGTCACCGTGCTCAGCAGCACCCCGCGCCGCCGCGCCGCCATGGCGCTCGCCGGCACCGCCACCATCGCCCTCGCCCTCACCGCCTGCGGTTCGGGGGGCGGTGAGTCCGGCGGCGGTTCGTCGGACGACGGCTCGTCCGGCGGGAAGATCGAGCTCACCGTCGCCACGTTCAACGACTTCGGCTACACCGACGAGCTGCTCGCGAAGTACACCGAGGAGCACCCGAACGTCACCGTCAAGCAGACGAAGGCGGCCAAGTCCGAGGACGCCCGCACCAACCTCACGACCAAGCTCGCCGCCGGCGGCGAGGGCCTCGCCGACATCGAAGCCATCGAGGTCGACTGGCTGCCCGAGCTCATGCAGTACCCCGACCTGTTCGAGGACCTGACCGACCCCGCCCTGGCCGACCGCTGGGTCGACTGGAAGGTCCAGCAGGCGACGACGCCCGACGGCAAGCTCATCGGCTACGGCACCGACATCGGCCCGAGCGCGATCTGCTACCGCGCCGACCTCCTCGAGGCCGCGGGCCTGCCCAGCGACCCCGCCGGCGTGGCGGAGCTCCTCGGCGGCGAGGACGCGACCTGGGACGACTACTTCGCCGCGGGCGCGCAGTTCACCGCCAAGAGCGACGCCGCCTGGTACGACTCGGCGATGTCGCTGTCGCAGGCGATGGTCAACCAGATCGACAACGCCTACGAGGAGTCGGACGGCACGCCCAAGGACCTCGCGTCGAACGCCGAGATCAAGGACATCTACGACACCGTCCTCGAGCAGTCGACGACCAACGGCCTGTCGGCGGGCCTCGAGCAGTGGTCGGGCGACTGGGACGCCGCGTTCCAGAACGACGGCTTCGCGACGATGATCTGCCCGGCGTGGATGACCGGCCCGATCGAGGAGCGCTCGGGCGGCGTCACCGGCTGGAACGTCGCCGACGTCTTCCCCGGCGGCGGCCTCAACTGGGGCGGCTCGTTCCTGACCGTCCCGGCCTCCGGCCCCAACGCCGAGGCGGCCAAGGAGCTCGCGGCCTGGCTGACCGACCCGGCCCAGCAGACGGCGGCCTTCGAGAACGCGGGCACGTTCCCGTCGCAGGTCGAGGCGCAGGAGTCCGAGCAGGTGCAGTCGTTCACCAACGCGTTCTTCAACGACGCCCCGGTCGGCGAGATCTTCGTCAACCGTGCGCAGGCCATCGAGGGCGCGCCGTTCAAGGGCGCGAACTACTTCGCGATCCACACCACCGTGCAGGACGGCATCAAGCGCGTCGACGTCGAGAAGACCGACGACGCGGCGTCCTCGTGGGGCAAGACGCTCCAGGCCTTCCAGGACCTGGGTCTGTGACCGGACGGGGCCGGGGCGGCGCCACGCCGCCCCGGCCCCGGCCGCACCCAGCCGCCCGTCCCGGTCCCTGACCCCGGAGCCCAGGAACACACCATGGCCGTCCTCTCGCCCACCCAGCCCACGCGCGGGCTCGGCGGGCCGACCGAGCGCCCGCCGCGCCGCGTCGGCTTCTCCCAGCGCCTCAGCCGCTGGGACGTCAAGGTCTCGCCCTACCTCTACATCTCGCCGTTCTTCGTCCTGTTCGCCGCCACCGGCCTGTTCCCGCTCGTCTACACGGCGGTCGTGTCCGTGTACGACTGGAACCTGCTCGGCGGCCAGGGCGACTTCGTCGGCCTGCAGAACTACACCGACGTGCTCGCGCAGCCCACGTTCTGGAAGTCGCTGCGCAACACCGTCTCCATCTTCGTGCTGTCGTCCGTGCCGCAGGTGGTCGTCGCCATCGCGATCGCCGCGCTGCTCGACCAGAACCTGCGCGCCGCGACCTTCTGGCGCATGGGCGTGCTGCTGCCCTACGTCGTCGCCCCCGTCGCGGTGTCGATGATCTTCGGCCGCCTCTTCGCCGACCAGTACGGCCTCATCAACGAGCTGCTCGGCCTGGTGGGCGTCGACCCGGTCCGCTGGCACGCCGAGACCTTCGCGAGCCACGTGGCGATCGCCTCGATGGTCAACTTCCGCTGGACCGGCTACAACGCGCTGATCTTCCTCGCCGCCATGCAGGCGGTGCCCCGGGACCTGTACGAGGCCGCGATCATCGACGGCGCGGGCCGGGTGCGCCAGTTCTTCTCGGTCACGGTGCCGCAGATCCGCGCCACGATCATCTTCGTCGTCATCACCTCGACGATCGGCGGCCTGCAGATCTTCGACGAGCCGCGCATGTACGACGCGCAGGGCCTCGGCGGGGCGGACCGGCAGTGGATGACCACGGTCCTGTACCTGTACGACGTCGCGTGGGGCAACCAGAAGAACTTCGGCCGCGCCGCGGCCGTCGCCTGGCTGCTGTTCCTCCTGATCATCGTGATCGGGATGGTCAACTTCCTGGTCACCCGGCGGATCGCCACGTCGGGCGCCGAGCCCGGCCGCGGCCGTCGCCGCGGGCGGACGGCCGCACCGGCCGGGCGTGCGCTCGTCGCGCCGCCCGCGGCCGCCGGCCAGACCGCGACCGTCCCCGAGCCGGGCGCCGTCCGGCCCACCACCACCGAGCGGAGGAAGCGATGAGCTCCGTCCCCGTCGTCGCCCAGACCGCGGGCCCGGCCGCGGCCCGCGCCGCGGCCCGCCGCCGCCCCGCCACCGGCGGGCACCAGCGCCGGCCTCGCTGGGTGACCTACACGTTCCTCGGCGTCGTCCTGCTGGTGTCGGTGTTCCCGCTCTGGTTCACGCTGATCCTCGGGTCGTCGACCCCGGAGGCGATCTCGCGCAGCGCGCTGCCGCAGCTCCTGCCGGACGGCAGCCTGCTCGACCGGTTCGCCGACGTCATGGGCTCCGACGCGATCAACTTCTGGAAGGCCGCCTGGAACTCGGTGGCCATCGCGGTCCTCACCTCGCTGTCGGTGGTGCTGTTCTCGACGCTGGCCGGCTTCTCGTTCGCCAAGCTCCGCTTCCGCGGGCGCGGGCCGCTGCTGGTGTTCGTCATCGCGACGATGGCCGTGCCCACGCAGCTCGGCGTCATCCCGATGTACATCCTCATGTCGGACATCGGGTGGATCGGCAAGCTGCAGGCCGTCATCGTGCCGGCGCTCGTCACCGCGTTCGGCGTGTTCTGGATGACGCAGTACCTCGGCGAGGCGCTGCCGTACGAGCTCATCGAGGCGGCGCGCGTCGACGGGGCGTCCATGTTTCGCACGTTCTGGTCGATCGCCCTGCCCGCGGCGCGCCCCGCAGCGGCCATGCTGGGACTGTTCACCTTCGTCCAGCAGTGGACGAACTTCTTCTGGCCGTCCATCGTGCTGAACCAGGACAACCCCACGCTGCCGCTCGTCGTACGGTCGCTGCAGTCGAACTACTTCGTCGACTACTCGCTCGTCATGGCGGGCGTGTTCCTCGTGACGCTGCCGCTGATCGTCATCTTCGTCTTCACCGGCCGCCAGCTCGTGGCTGGCATCATGCAAGGAGCCGTCAAGGGATGACCGCCAACCCCGACCGCGCCGCCGGCCTCGCCGCGTCGGCGCGCACCCCCCGCCCCGGGCCGCGCCTGCCCGCCCTCGGCACCACCGTGCCCTTCACGCCCTCCCGGCCGCTGGCGCTGCCGACGGCCACCGACGCCGTCGGCTTCGATCCCGGCTTCCTGTGGGGCACCGCCACCGCGGCCTACCAGATCGAGGGCGCCGCGGCCGAGGGCGGCCGCAAGGACTCGATCTGGGACGCGTTCTGCCGCGTGCCGGGTGCCGTGAAGAACGGCGACGACGGCTCCGTGGCGTGCGACCACTACCACCGCTACCGCGAGGACGTCGCCCTCATGGCCGACCTCGGCCTGGGCGCCTACCGGTTCTCCACCTCGTGGGCGCGCGTGCGGCCCGACGGCGGCGCGCCCAACCCCGAGGGCCTCGACTTCTACTCCCGCCTGGTCGACGAGCTGCTCCAGCGCGACATCGTGCCGTGGCTGACGCTCTATCACTGGGACCTGCCGCAGGCCCTGGAGGATGCCGGCGGGTGGACCAACCGCGACACGGCCTACCGGTTCGCCGAGTACGCCATGACCGTGCACGACGCGCTGGGCGACCGCGTGCGCGTGTGGACCACGCTCAACGAGCCGTGGTGCTCGTCGTTCCTCAGCTACACCGGGGGCGAGCACGCCCCCGGGCGCCAGTCCCGGGCCGACGGCGTGGCGGCCGGCCACCACCTGCTGCTCGCGCACGGCCTGGCCACCCAGGCGCTGCGCGGGGCCGACCCGGACGCGACCCTCGGCATCACGCTGAACTTCACCGTCGCCGACCCGGTCGACCCCGCCGACCCCGCCGACGTCGAGGCCGCCCGGCGCGAGGACGCGACCTTCAACCGGTTCTTCCTCGACCCGGTGTTCGCCGGCGCGTACGCCCCCGACGTGCTCGAGCTGCTCGAGCCGTACGGCCTGGCCGACCTGGTGCAGGACGGCGACCTCGCCGCCATCTCCACGCCGCTGGACGCCCTGGGCGTCAACTACTACAACGGTGGCGCGCTGTCCGGGCACCCCGCGCCCGCCGACGGCCCGGCCGCCGGGGCCAACCGCCCGCAGGGCGTGCGCGAGGACGCCGCGGACGCCCCCGTGCGCATCCTGCTGCCGCCGACGCCGGTCCCGGAGGGCGTGCACCACCGCTCCCGGGGCCTGCCGACGACGGCCATGGGCTGGGAGGTGCAGCCGGAGGGCCTGACGCGCCTGCTGCTGCGCCTGCAGCAGGACTACACCGGCCCGCGCGGCGTCGCCCTGTACGTCACGGAGAACGGCGCCGCCTACGACGACGTCCCGGACGCCGACGGCTTCGTCGACGACCAGGACCGGCTCGGGTTCATCGACGCGCACCTGCGCGCCGTGCGAGCGGCGATCGACGCCGGCGCCGACGTGCGCGGCTACTTCGCCTGGTCGCTCATGGACAACTTCGAGTGGGCGCACGGCTACAGCAAGCGGTTCGGGCTGGTGCGCGTGGACTACGAGACGCAGCGGCGCACGGTGAAGGCCTCCGGCCGCTGGTACGGGCAGGTGGCGCGCACCGGCGTCGTGCCCGCCCGGTGACAGCACCGTGACGACCGCCGTGACGACCGCCGTGACCGCGGTGGACACTGGTCCGGTGACGGACACGGTGACGGACACGGTGACGGGTGCGGCGGGCTCGACGGCGGCGGAGGCGGCGGGCGCCGCCCCCACCCTCGACGACGTCGCCCGGGAGGCGGGAGTCTCCCGGTCGACGGCGTCGCGGGTGATCAACGGCGGCGCCCGCGTCTCCCCCGCGGCGCTGACGGCGGTCGAGGACGCGATCGCCCGGCTGGGGTACGCCCCCAACCGGGCGGCGCGGTCCCTCGTGACCCGCCGCACCGAGTCGATCGCCCTCGTCGTCTCCGAGCCGGACAAGCGCCTGCTGTCCGACCCGTTCCTCTCCGCGGTCCTCGTGGGGGTCAACGAGGGCCTCGTCGGCACCGAGCTGCAGCTGGTGCTGCTGCTCGCGCGCGCCGACGAGGCGCCCGGGCACCTCGCCCGCTACCTGCGCAACGGGCACGTCGACGGCGCCATCGTCGTGTCCCACCACAAGGAGGACCGGCTCGAGCGCGTCGACGCGGTGCCGGTGGTGTTCATCGGCCGCCCCTTCGGCGGGGCCGTGACCTACCTCGACGTCGACAACGTCGAGGGCGGGCGGATCGCCACCCGGCGGCTGCTGGCCGCGGGGCGGCGCCGGGTCGCCACGATCACCGGCCCGCTGGACATGACCGCGGCGGTGGACCGCCTCGAGGGCTGGCGCGCCGAGCTCGCCGCTCGCGGCCTGCCCACCGACGCCGTCGCCGAGGGCGACTTCACCGTCACGGGCGGCGTCGCCGCGATGGAGCGGCTGCTGTCCGACCACCCCGACCTCGACGCCGTCTTCGCCGCCTCCGACCTCATGGCCGAGGGCGCGATGCGGGTGCTCGCCGCCGCGGGGCGGCGGGTGCCGCAGGACGTCTCGGTGGTCGGGTTCGACGACCTCGGCGGGCCGGAGCGCACCTCCCCGCGCCTGACCACCGTGCGCAACCCCGTCGTCGAGCTCGCCGCGGGCGCCACGTCGACGCTGCTGGACCTCATGGCCGGCGGCGTGCCGGCGTCACGGGTCTTCACGCCTCGGCTCGTGGAGGGCGCCAGCGCGTAGCCGCGCGCACGACGCCGCGACGACGCCGCTACGACGCCGTGCACGACGACGGCCCGCACCCCTCGCGGGGGCGGGCCGTCGTCGTGCGGCGGAGGGTCAGCGGCGGGACTCCTCCACGCCGACCGCCTCCTGGAGCGCCTCGCGGTAGTCCGCGGCGATGTTCTCCGGGTGCTTGGCGAGCTGGGAGTTGCGGTACCCGTAGAGGAAGTAGATCGCGAAGCCGGCCGCGAGCCACACGAGGAACCGCAGCCAGGTCTCGACGTCGAGCTGCAGCATCAGCCACAGGCACAGGACGCCGGAGACGATCGGCAGCACGGGCGACCACGGCACGCGGAACGCCTCGGTGTCGTAGCCGGCGCCGGAGCGCTGGCGGCGCCGGCGCAGGATCGGCACGCCGAAGCTCACCAGCACGAACGCGGACAGCGTGCCGATGTTCACCATGTTGCCCAGCACGTCGACCGGGAAGAACGCGGTGACGACGATCAGCAGCACGGCGGAGCCGACCTGGATGAGCACGGGGGTGCCGCGCTTCGCGGAGGTCTTCGACATGCCGCGCGGCAGCAGGCCGTCGCGGCTCATGGCGAACACGACGCGGGTCAGCCCGAGCATGAGCACCATCACCACGGTGGTCAGGCCCACGAGGATGCCCACGGTGATGATCTGGGCGGCCCAGGCCGGGGCGTCCGGCTGCAGCTGGAACGCCGTGACGATCGTCGCCGAGGCGCCGTTGTCGGGCGTGGCGTCGCGCAGCTGCTGCGGCGTGGCCATGCCGGACAGGGCGATCGACACCAGGATGTACAGCACCGTGCAGATCGCCAGGCCGCCGAGGATGCCGCGCGGCACGTTCTTGCGCGGGTCCTTGGTCTCCTCCGCGGCGGTGGCCACGACGTCGAACCCGATGAACGCGAAGAACACCGTGCCGGCGCCGGCGAGGATGCCCATGACGCCGCCGACCGACAGCTCCGCGCCGGCCAGGAACGAGAACAGCGTCTGCGTCAGCGCGGAGGAGTGGGCGGTCGAGTCGCCGAACGACTCCGCGCTCGGGACGAACGGGCTGAGGTTCGAGGCGCTGAAGAACGCGAAGCCCACCACGATGATCAGCAGCACGATCGCCACCTTGATCGCGGTCAGCACGCCGGTGAAGCGGGTCGAGAGCTTGGTGCCGGCGATCAGGAGCGCGGCCAGCACGACGAAGAGCAGCGTGGTGCCCCAGTCGAACGAGACGCCGCCGACCTGCACGGTGTTGTGGATGCCGGAGGCGACGCCGTTCTCGTCCACGCCGCCGAGGCCGAAGACGTTCAGGAAGTTGTCGAGGTACAGGCCCCAGGCCTTGGCCACGACGGCGGCGGCGAAGAACATCTCGAGGATCAGGTCCCAGCCGATGATCCACGCCAGCAGCTCGCCCATCGAGGCGTACGAGAAGGTGTACGCCGAGCCGGCGACCGGCATGTGGGAGGCGAACTCGGCGTAGCACAGCGCGGCGAGCGCGCAGACGATGCCGGCGATGACGAACGAGATGACGACGGAGGGGCCGGTCTGCGTGGCCGAGACCTGGGCCGCCTTCGAGAAGATGCCGGCGCCGATGACCACCGAGATGCCCAGGACCACCAGGTCCCAGGCGCCCAGGGTCCGCTTGAGGTGGCGTTCCGGCTCGTCGGACGAGGCGATCGTGGCCTCGATCGACCTGCGGCGCATGAGCTGCATGCGAGGGCTCCTAGCGTGGGTGCGTGCGTCCGCCGGTACGCCGGCAGCCGGGAGACCTTACCCTGCGGGAACCACCGATCGTGAATGGCCCATTCATCGTAGGTCGCGCGCGAGTTCCCGCGCGCGCGGGTGAGAAGCGGGTGATCTTGGGCCCGACGGCCGACGCGGCGACGGGCGGGGCACGCGCCTCGGAAGGCGCATGCCCCGCCCGTCGGGGGACGTCAGCCGGTCGGAGCCGGCCGGCTGACGTCAGTCGCGCACGTGACCGTACCGGTGCCGCGTGCGGCTGACCGCCTGCTCGCGGACGAACGTCAGCAGCTCGCGGCGTCCGCTGGCCAGGACCGGCCCGTCGATCACGGTCACCGTGCCGAGCCGGTGCGCGGCCGCCTCGCGCAGCCCGGGCGCGGCGCCCACGACCCGGACCCGGCCGGTGACGCGGCCCTCGGCCACGGCGGCGGCGAAGTCCGCGTGCGAGACGGGCGCCTGCGTGGGCACGCCCCAGCCGGCGTCGGAGTCGGGGACGACGACGGCGGGCACGCCGGCGGTGCGGGCGGCGGCCAGCACGCGCTGCAGCTCGACCGGCAGCGCGCCGTCGCCGACGCGCACCGTCACCCGGTCCACGGGCCGGTAGCGGAACGTGTTCTCCTCGGCGCGCAGCCCGGACGGGTCGTGCGCGGCGCCCAGCTCGGCGGCCCACACGCGCGCGTCGTCGGCCTCGGCCCAGGCCAGCCAGCCGGCCGGGTCGTTCCCGCGCGAGGGCACGGGCGCGGCGTCGGACCACGCGCCGAGCTGGGCCACGTAGTTGGGCCCGCCCGCCTTGGCGCCGGGGCCGACCACCGAGGCCTTCCAGCCGCCGAACGGCTGGCGGTTCACGATGGCGCCCGTGACGTGCCGGTTGACGTAGAGGTTGCCCGCCTCGGCGCGGCCGCACCAGGTGGCGATCTCCTCGTCGTCCAGCGAGTGCAGGCCCGCGGTGAGGCCGAACGCCACCTGGTTCTGCAGGGCGATCGCCTCGTCGAGGTCGCGGGCGCGCATGATGCCCAGGACCGGCCCGAACGCCTCGGTGAGGTGGAAGAACGAGCCCGGCGCGACGCCGTCGCGCAGGCCCGGCGTCCACAGCCGCCCGGGCTCCAGGCCCGCGCGCTCGGCCTCGGCGTCCAGGCGGCGCGGCTCGACGAGCCACGTCTCCCCCGGCTCCAGCGTCGTCAGGGCGCGCAGCAGCTTGCCCTCGGCGGGCTCGGTGAGCGGGCCCATGACCGTGGCCAGGTCGGTGGCCGGCCCGACCGCCACGGAGCGCACCGCGTCGACGAGCTGGCGCCGGAACCGCTCGCCCGTGGTGGTCGACGGGTCGCCGACGGAGCCGACGAGGATGACCAGCGAGCCCGCCGAGCACTTCTGGCCGGCGTGGCCGAAGGCGCTGCGCAGCACGTCGGCGACAGCGAGGTCGAGGTCGGCCGACGGGGTGACGACGACGGCGTTCTTGCCGCTGGTCTCGGCCAGCACGGGCCGCTCGGGCCGCCAGGCGGCGAACAGCTCGGCCGTCTCGATCGAGCCGGTGAGCAGCACGCGGGCCACGTCGCCGTGGGTGACGAGGTGGCGGCCCAGGTCGCCGTCGGGCACGCGCAGGTACTGCACGACGTCGCGCACGACGTCCTCGGCCAGGCCCAGCTCGGCCGCGACGTCGGCGAGCCCGGCGTGCACCGCCTCGATCGCGACCTCGTAGCAGCGCGGGGTGGGCGGCGCCGGCTTGGCCAGCACGGCGGACCCGGCCGCGAGCGCCGCGACGACGCCGCCGGTGGGGATGGCGACCGGGAAGTTCCACGGCGGGGTGACGAGCGTGACGCCGTCCGGCGTGAACGTGGCCCCGGCGACCTGCTCGAGCGCCTCGGCGCAGGTGGCGTAGAAGCCGGCGAAGTCCACGGCCTCGCTGACCTCGGGGTCGGCCTCGGCGACCGTCTTGCCGGCCTCGTGCACCATCGCGGTCACCAGGTCGGTGCGGCGCTGCTCCAGGCGGCGGGCGACGGCCCGCAGGGCGCGGGCGCGGCCGGCCGGGGGCACCTGGGCCCACGCCCGCTGCGCGGCG
>NZ_LWGM01000083.1 GCF_001750215.1 Isoptericola variabilis
GCGCCGCCGCGGCGGGGCCGGGCGCGTGGTGCTCGTCGGCGGGGGACCGGGCGCGCCGGACCTCGTCACCGTGCGGGGGCGGCGGGCGCTGGCCGAGGCCGACGTCGTCGTCACCGACCGGCTCGGGCCCACCGACCTGCTCGACGAGCTGCCCGCGGCCGTCGAGGTGATCGACGTCGGCAAGACGCCCGGGCACCACCCGGTGCCGCAGCACGAGATCAACGCGCTGCTCGTCGAGCACGCCCGGCGGGGGCGCACCGTGGTGCGGCTCAAGGGCGGCGACCCGTACGTGCTCGGCCGCGGCGGCGAGGAGGTGCTCGCCTGCGCCGAGGCGGGCGTGCCCGTGGAGGTCGTGCCGGGCGTCAGCAGCGCCCTGGCCGTCCCGGCGCTGGCCGGCGTGCCGCTGACGCACCGCGGCACCGTGACGGCGTTCCACGTCGCCACCGGCCACGACGGCCTCGACGCGACCTCCCTCGCCTGCGTCGTCGAGCGCGCCGCTACCCTGGTCATCCTCATGGGGGTCTCGGCCCTCGCCTCGATCGGCGAGCAGGCGCTCGCGGCCGGGGCGGACCCGGCGACCCCCGTGGCGATCGTGGAGCGGGGGTCCACCGCGGGGCAGCGCGTCACGCGCGCCCGCCTGGACCGCGTCGCGCAGGTCGCCGCCGAGGCCGGCGTCCGCGCGCCGGCCGTGATCGTGGTGGGGGACGTGGCCGCGGAGGGACTGCTGGAGGTGGTCGGTGACGGGGACCGCGACGCCCGAGGGGCCGGCCCGGTGGCTGATGGCTGAGCCGCCGCGCCCGGCGCTCGGCCAGGTGATGGCCGGGTGCACGGTGCTGGTCACCGCCGACCGGCGCTCCGGCGAGCTCGCCGCCGCCCTGGAGCGCCGCGGCGCCACGGTGCGGCACGCGCCGGCGCTGAGCATGATCCCGCACGTCGACGACGAGTCGCTGCTCGCGGCGACCCGCGCCCTCGTGGCCGCGCCGCCCGACGTGCTCGTGGCCACCACCGGCGTCGGCTTCCGGGCGTGGATCGAGGCCGCCGACGCGCACGGCCTCGCCGACGACCTCGTGGCCGCGCTGCGCGGCGTCCGCATCGTGGCGCGGGGGCCCAAGGCCCGGGGCGCGATCCAGGCCGCCGGCCTGCACGCGGACTGGGTCGCCGAGTCCGAGACCTCGGCGGAGGTGGCCGAGGTGCTGCTCAGCGAGGGGGTCGCCGGCCTGCACGTGGCCATCCAGCAGCACGGCGCCGGCGCCGACGGGCTGGACCAGGTGTTCGAGAAGGCCGGCGCGACCGTCACCGACCTCGTCGTCTACCGCTGGGGCCCGACGCCGGACCCGGCCGCGGTCGCGGCGTCCGCCCGGTCCGCCGCGGCGGGGGAGATCGACGCCGTCGTCTTCACCTCAGCGCCCGGGGCCGAGGCGTGGCTGTCCGCGGTCGAGGCCGAGGGGTTCGGCGACGCCGTCGCCGCCCGGTTCGCCGCCGGCGACATGGTGGCCGCGGCCGTCGGGCCGGTGACCGCCCAGCCGCTCGAGCGGCGGGGCATCCCGTCGCTGCAGCCCGAGCGCGGGCGGCTCGGGGCGCTCGTGCGCACGCTGGTGGGCCACTACGAGCAGGTCGAGTCGGTCGCGCTGGCCACGGTGGCGGGCACGCTCGTCGTCCGGGCGCGGGTCGCCGTGCTCGACGGGCACGTGCTGCCGCTGTCGCCCACGGGCGTCGAGGTGCTGCGCCTGCTGGCCGCCGCCGGCGGCGACGTGGTGCCGCGGGACAAGGTGCTCGACGTGCTGCCCGGCGAGTCGCGCGACCCGCACGCCGTGGAGGTCGCGATCGCCCGGTTGCGGGACGCCGTCGGACGCAAGGACCTCGTGCGCACCGTGGTGAAGCGGGGCTACCGGATCGAGCTGGCGCCGTGAGCGTCCAGAGGGGCGCTGCAGCGCCAGCCGAGGGAGGCACCGTGACCGCACCCACCCTGCTCGCCGTCTCGCACGGCACGTCCTCCGCCGAGGGTGCCGACGCCGTCGCGGGCCTCGTCGAGGCCGTCGCGGCGCGGCTCGACGGACGCGCCGCCGTGGCGGCCGGGTTCGTCGACGTCCAGCAGCCCGACGTGCCCGCCTGCCTGGGCTCCCTCGGCGTCGACCGGCCGACCGGGGCGTCGGCGGCGCTCGTGCCGCTGCTGCTGTCCGCCGGGTACCACGTGCACGTGGACCTCGCCGACGACGTCGCGGCCGCCCGGGACGCCGGCGGGGACGTCACGCTCGCCGGGGCGCTCGGCCCGGACGAGCGCCTGGTGGAGGTGCTCGCGCGCCGCCTGGAGGAGGCGGGGCTGCGGCCCGACGACGTCGTGGTGCTCGCCGCGGCGGGGTCGAGCGACCGGCGGGCGCTCGTCGACTGCGAGGCGACGGCCGCGGGTCTGGCCACCCGGCTCGGGCGGCCGCGCGACGGCGTGGTGCTGGCGTACCTCAGCGCCGCCGAGCCGCGGCTGCCGGACGCCGTGGCGGAGGCACGATCGAGCGGCCACCGCGTCGTCGTCGCCAGCTACCTGCTCGCGCCCGGCTACTTCGCCGACCTGGCCGTCGCGGCCGGCGGGGACGTCACGACGCCGCCGATGCTCGTCGCGGGGGAGGCGCCGGCGCCGGAGCTGGTCGACGTCGTGGTCGAGCGCTACGCCGTGGCGGTGGAGGCTCGCGTCGGTGCCTGACCCCTCCCGCGCCCTTCGATGAGTCACGCCGACCGTGTCGGTGGCTCGTACTAGTGTTCGAAGTGGCCGCAGGGGAGCGGTCGCGACACAGACGCAGGGGGTGCGGGCGTGACGGTGCAGGCGAGGGAGTCGACGGCGGCGCGGGCCGCCGCCCTGCCGTGGGCCCCGCTGACCGACGACGGGACCCTCGCGTCGCGGCTGGCCGCGATCGGCGTGCCGGACGTGGCAGCCGCGATGCTGGGCCGCGACCTGACCGACCCGCACACGGTGGCGGCGCCGGCGGTCGCGGGGCAGTCGACGGACGCGACTGCCTTGATCGCGGCGCTGGTGGACGTGCGCGGTGTCGTCTCCGCGGACGAGCTCGCCACCACGGTGGACGCGCTCGCTGCCGTGCAGGCTCTGGTCAACCGCGCCCAGGCGGTGGCGGCGCTCCTGGTCGAGCGCGCCCGCCGCCAGGCGTTGCGGGCACCGGACCTCCTCGTGGACGGCGCCGACCCGCACGCGGCGCTCGCCTCGGCGCCGCGGCGGCGCCAGCTGGCTCACCGGGCCGTCGTCGCGGACGTGGCCGTGGCGGTGCGCGCGAGCGAAGACCAGGTCGCCGACTGGGCCGACCGCGCGCAGGCGCTGGTGGCCAAGGCGCCGCGCACCCTCGGTGGCGCGGTGGCCGGCGCGGTGCCGTGGGCGAACGCGCGGGTGGTGGCCCGCGCAGTGGCGGACCTGTCCGGCGAGGCGGCCGACGAGGTGGACCGCGCGCTGGCCGGACCGGCCACCGCGACCAACGACCGACGGCTGCGCGCCAGGGCGCGCCGGGCCCGGGAGCGCGTGCACCCCACCCCGGTGGCGGTGCGGCACGAGGAGGCCATCGCGAAGCGGTACGTCGCGCTCGACCCGGGTGCGGACGGGATGGCGCACCTGTACGCCTACCTGCCCGCTCCCGCGGCGCACGCGGTGTTCGACCGACTGACCCGCACCGGGCGCGCGGCACGCGCCGACGGCGACGGACGGACCCTGGCGCAGCTGCGCCCCGACGCCCTCGTCGACCTGAGCCTGGACGACGGCACGCTCGACCTGGCCGCAGCGCGCGAGGGCACCCTCGATCCAGCTGCCGCACACGAGGGCACCTTCGATCCAGCTGCCGCGCACGAGGGCACGCCTGACCTGACCACGGCGCACGGCGACGCAGGCGGACGACCACCGGTCGACACCGGGTCCCTCGGACCGCACGGTGCACGGGCCGAGCGCCCCGAGCATCCGCCTCACGGGCCGCCTGATCACCGGTTCCACCTGGCCCGGCTGGCCCGCTCGATCCGTCCGCACGTCACCGTGACGGTGCCCGTGCTGACCCTGCTCGGCCGCGCCGAGGAGCCCGGCCTGCTGGACGGGACCACGCCGATCGGCCCGGACGCCGCACGGGAGCTGGCCGGCCTCGCTCCGTCGTTCACCCGGTTGCTGACCGACCCCGAGCGCGGCGTGCCGCTGTCGGTGGGGCGGCGCGCCTACACGCCGCCGGCCGGGCTGCAACGCTGGGTCGCGCTGCGCGACGCCACCTGCCGGTTCCCCGGCTGCACCCGACCGGCCCACGCCGCCGAGGCGGACCACACCGTCGCCTGGGCCGACGGCGGGCACACGGCCGCGGGCAACCTCGCGACCCTGTGCCGCCACCACCACCAGCTCAAGCATCAGACCCGGTGGCAGGTGCGCCAGACGGCGGCCGGCACGCTGGAGTGGACCAGCCCGACCGGACGACGTACCCACACGCGTCCCGAGCCTCCGCCGACGACCGTGCACACGCCGGACCAGGATCTGACCCGCCTGCCCGGCCGGCCGCCTGACGGCATCGAGAGATGTCCCGGCGAGCCGCCCTTCTGAGCACGTATCGATGGCAGCTCCTACTCGACCACCAGGGTCGCCGTCATGTTCGGGTGCGGGGTGCAGTGGAACGGGTAGTCCCCGCCGGTGGCAGGAGCCGTCATCTCCACCTCTTCCCCGGGACCCACGGCGACGTCGAAGACGCCCGGCTCGTCCGACGTCACGGTGTGCGCGGCCGAGTCCTCGTTGCGGACCGTCACGGTGCCGCCGGCGGGCACCGAGGCCGGGACGTCGTACGCGAAGTCGCTGATGACGATGACGCTCTCCTCAGCGCCCGGGCTGCTCTGGCTGCCCGGCTGTCCGGTGTCCGTCCCGCCCGTCTGCCCGGTGGGCGCCGCCCCGGGCTCGCCCACCTCGGGCGACGCCGGGTCACCCGAGCCGCCGCACGCCGCGAGCGCGGCCGAGAACAGGACCGCGAGCGTGCCGGCGGCCACGCGCCGGCGGACGGTCGACCGGGAGGTGAGGGTGCTGTCCGACATGGTGCCGCCTTCGGCCGCAGGGAGAGCCACGCCCATCGTCGCGCGCCCGACGCGCGACGTCGAGCCCGGGCCCGGGCCGGGGTCCTGCCCCCCGGGGCGCCCGCCCACGCGAAGCGCGTGCCGCAGCGGTCGGCCCGACCGCCCCGGCACCGGGCTCGGCCTCCTCGGCCGGGCGCGCCGGAGGCCGGCCGCGCGGTGGCGCGACCGGCCTCCGGTGGTGCTGTCCCGGTCAGAGACCGGCGTCGAGCACGCCCTGCTGCCACTCCCGCAGGTCGGCGACCTTGCCGGCCAGCACGTCCGCGTCGTCACCCGAGAGGGTCGCCGCGAGGCGCTCCGCGGCCCGGAGCTGCCCGAGGGCCTTGTGCCGGTGACCGGCCTCGACGGCGGCCTCCGCGTCGTCGAGACGGTCGGCCACGCGGGCGAGCACGGCGCGCTCGCCCTTGCCCTGCGACGTGAACCCGTCGACGAGGGCGTCGACCTCGCGCCACGTGACGCAGTCGCCGCCGCCGCTCGTGAGCCCCGCCGTCCACTCGATGCCGCCGAGGACGTGGGTGAGGAAGGTCGGGTCCTCCCACGCGGCCTCGACGTGGCCGGCGCCCTGGTACCAGGAGCGTCCGCCCTCGAAGTTGTGGCACCAGGCGATCGGGTGGTCGTCGCCCATGCTCCCGCCGGTGTAGGTCGACTCGTCGAGCGTCATGAGCACGTGGACGTCGCCGCGCGGGTTGAGCGTGTAGTTGTACCACTCGTCCCATCGCGTCCACTCGAGCGGGACGCCCTCCATCGACGGGTGCGCCGGGCTCTCGACGCGCATCGTCGCGGTCTGCTGCTGGGGGTGGTTGGCGAACCGCGCCCCGCCACCCACGAGCCGGGTGTACCAGTCGGCCGTGTGCAGCGTGTCGGTCGCGGCGTGCAGCCCGACGAAGCCGCCGCCGGACCGGATGTAGCCCTGGAAGGCCGCGAGCTCGGCGTCGTCGAGCAGGCGGGGGACGTCGGGGTTCAGGCTGTTGGTGTTGTCCACGGGCGAGACGAAGACGATCGTGGCGTACTGCGCCAGGTCCTCGCTGCTCGTGAACGGCGTCGACGCCAGGGTCAGGTCGGGCTGGCCGGGGGAGCCGGGGCCCCACCAGCCGGAGCTGCTGTTCGGCGGGTCCCAGACGTCGACCGTGAAGCCGTGCTCGGCGCCGAGGTCGATGAGCGCGTGGGTGGTCTCGTCGATGTGCGAGTGCCGGAAGCCCAGCGTCTCGCCGACGACGAGGACGCGGTAGTCGTCCTCGTCGTCGGCGGAGGCCGGTGCGGCGCCCACGGCCGTGGCGGCCAGGGTGGCGGCGGCGGCGGTGGCCGCGAGGGCGGCCGCGCGTCGGGGCAGGGTGTGCTTCAGGTGGGCCATGTCGCTCCTTTGCGAGGTGGCGCTTTTTGTCAGCCCGTTCAACTTATGCGGGCCGGTGCACCCGGTCAACGGTCCGGGACGCCCCTCTCGAGCGCTCAGGCCCGCAGCACCACCACGCCCGGCCCGCGCAGCGTCACCGCACCGTCACCGTCCTCGACGGCGTTCGGGTCCCAGGCGAGCACCACGTCGCCCGTGCCGACCCGCGGCACGCGGGCGCCCTCGTCGGCCCAGACGGCCACGACGTCGACGTCGCCGCGGGACATGACGAGCCAGCCGTCGCCGGTGCGCACCTCGGTCCGCGTCCGGTCGCCGGAGGCGATCTGCGGCTCGGTGTGCCGCAGCCGGACCAGGTCGGTGTACCAGCCCAGCAGCCGGGAGTGCGGGCCGTCGGGGCCGTCGTCGGGCTCGGACCAGTCCAGCCGCGACGCCTCGAACGTCGAGCGCGCCTGGGGGTCGGGCACCTCCACGTCGTGCCCGTACAGCTCGGCCCAGCCGTGCGTGCCGAACTCCTCGGCCCGGCCCTTGCGGACGGCCTCGCCGAGCTCCGGCTCCTGGTGGTCGGTGAAGTACTGGAACGGGGTGGTGGCGCCCCACTCCTCGCCCATGAACAGCATCGGGGTGCCCGGCCCGAGCAGCACGACGGCGGCCGAGACGGCCAGCCGCGCGGGGTCGAGCACGCGCGAGGGCCGGTCGCCGAGCGCCCGGTTGCCCACCTGGTCGTGGTCCTGGCCGAAGACGACGAACCGGCGCCCGTCGACCTCGTCCGGCACCGGCGCGCCCCACTCGGTGCCGCGGAAGGTGGACATCTCGCCGTCGTGCACGAACGCGTGCCGCAGCGCCTTGGCCAGCGTCTCCGGCGCCCCGAAGTCGACGTAGTAGCCCTGCCGCTCCCCGGTGAGCAGCGCGTGCAGGGCGTGGTGGAAGTCGTCGGCCCACTGCGCGGTCATGCCGCGCCCGGGCCGCCCCTCGAGGTCGCGCCCGGTGGGGGTGACCATCGCCGCGTCGTTGAGGTCGGACTCGGCGATCAGCGACAGCGGCCGGCCGACCTGCGCGGACAGCTCGGCGACGGCGTCGGACAGCTCGGCCAGCAGGTGCCGCGGCGAGTCGTCGACCAGCGCGTGCACGGCGTCGAGCCGCAGCGCGTCGACGTGGAAGTCGCGCAGCCACCGCAGCGCGTTCTCGACGACGAAGGCGCGCACCTCGGCCGCGTCGTCGCCGTCGAGGTTCACCGCGGCGCCCCACGGCGTGTGGTGCCGCTCGGTGAAGTACGGGCCGAACTCGCCGAGGTAGTTCCCCGACGGGCCCAGGTGGTTGTAGACGACGTCGAGGCACACGGCCAGGCCGCGCGCGTGCGCCGCGTCCACGAACCGCTGCAGCGCCTCGGGCCCGCCGTAGGCCTCGTGCACCGCCCACAGCGCCACGCCGTCGTACCCCCACCCGCGCTCGCCCGGGAACGCGGCCACCGGCATGAGCTCGACCATGTCCACGCCGAGCCGTACCAGGTGGTCGAGCCGCCCGACGGCGGCGTCGAGCGTGCCCTCGGGCGTGAAGGTGCCGACGTGCAGCTCGTAGACGACGGCGCCGAGCACGTCGCGGCCCGCCCAGCCCCCGTCGGTCCAGCCGAACGCCGTCGCGTCGAACGTGCGCGACGGGCCGTGGACGCCGGCGGGCTGCCACGGGCTGCGCGGGTCGGGCACGCCCGGACCGCCGTCGAGCGAGAACAGGTAGTCGGTCCCGGGCGCCAGCGGCTCGGCCGAGCGCCACCAGCCGCCCGCCTCGCCGACCATCGGCGTGCGCGCCTCCTGGGCGCCGGCCGGCGTCGCCTCGACGAGCTCCACCGCCGCGGCGCGCGGCGCCCACACCCGCACCGGTGCCGGGTTCCCCGTGGTCGCGGTCATCGGCCCTCCTCCTCGTCAGCAGCTCCCTCGACGTCGCCCGCGGCCGCTCGCTCGAGCAGCGCCACCGGCCAGGGGCCCAGCAGGTCGCCCAGCCGCACCGCGCCGCCGGGGTGGTCGACGCCGGTGAGCACCGACCGCCAGGTCGCGCCGCCCGGCAGGTCCGGCAGCACCACCGACGCGTCCGGCAGGTCGCGGGCGGCGGGCGCCTCGGTGCCCAGCCGCGTCGCCACCGTCACGGCGCGCGGGCCCTCGCCGTCCCCGCGCACGAACGCGACGGCGTGCCCGGTCGTCGTCGGCAGCGGCTCGTAGCTCGCGTCCGGGCCGACGAACGCCGCGGGGTGGCGCCGGCGCAGGCGCAGCGCGGCGGCGGTCAGCGCGAGCTTCTCCTCGGCCAGGTCGGCCGGCCCGTGGCCGCCGTCGAGGCGGGCGAGCAGCGCGGCGAGGCGGTCGAAGTCCACGGGGCGCCGGTTGTCCGGGTCCACGAGGGAGGTGCCCGTGACCTCGCTGCCCTGGTAGACGTCGGCCACGCCGGGCACGGTCAGCTGCAGCGCCTTGGTCGCCAGCACGCTGCGGCGCGCCGTCGGCGTCGTGCGCTCCACCCACGCGGTGAACGCCGCCACGACGGCCGGGTGCTCGAGCAGCGCGGTCGCGTAGGCGGTCATCGCCTCCTCGCGCGCGGTGTCGGGCGCCGTCCAGGTGGTCCAGGACTTCTGCTCGCGCGCCGCCTTGAGCAGGTAGTCGGTGAGCCGGCCGGCCTCGATGGGCCCGGCCGCCGTCCAGGTGCCGGCCAGCGTCTGCCACAGCCGGTTCTCGGCGGCGCCGTCGAGGTCGGCCGGGCGCAGGTCCGCGGTCGCCTCGCGCAGCTGGAGGACCAGGGCGGCCCAGTCGTGCGCCGCCGTGCTGAGCACCCCGATGCGGGCGCGCACGTCCTCGCTGCGCTTGGTGTCGTGCGTCGTGCCCGCGGTCATGGTCGCCGGCCACACCGCCTCGGTGCGGCGGGCGAACGCGTGCAGCTCGTCCGGGTCGATCCCCACGCGGGCGGGATCGCCGCCGACCTCCGTGAGGCTGGTCAGCTGCGTCCAGCGGTAGAACGCCGTGTCCTCCACGCCCTTGGCCATCACGGCGCCGCACACCTGCTGGAAGCGCACCACGAGCTCGGCGCGGCGGTCCTCGCCGCGGCGGCCGGCGCTGCCGACCTCCCGGTCCAGCAGCAGGTCCACGACCAGGTCGAGCGTGTCGTGCCGGTCGGGCTGCAGCTGCTCGCGGGCGACGTCGGCGGCCTCGCGCAGCACCTTCTCCTGCGCCGGCGGCACGGGCTCGCCCGGCACCACGTAGGCCCGGTAGCGGGGCAGGGCGACGACGAGCTCGACGACGCAGTCGCGCAGCGCGCGGAACGTGTGGTCGCGCAGGCGCACGTCCTGCGCGCAGATCTCGGCCAGCAGGGTGGTGACGCGGTCCACCTCCGCGTACAGCGACGTGGCCACCACCTGGCGCTTGGCGGCCTCGACCACCTCGGGCAGGGTCGTCGTCTCCCCGGTGAGCTCCGTCTGCAGCCGCGTGAGGTCGGCCGCGCCGGCGGGGTCCACCTGCAGCGCGTGCAGCCGCCACGCGACGTCGTACCCCGTGGTGCCCGCCACCGGCCAGTCGTGCGGCAGGTCCTCGTCGGCCTCGAGGATCTTCTCGGCGACGATCCACGCGCCGTCGGTCGCCTCGTGCAGGCGCCTCAGGTAGCCGCGCGGGTCGGCCAGCCCGTCCGGGTGGTCGATCCGGAATCCGTCGACCACCCCGTCGCGGTACAGCTCCAGCAGCAGCTCGTGCGTGGCGTCGAAGACCTCCGGGTCCTCGACGCGGATCGCGGCGAGCGTGCCGACGTCGAAGAACCGCCGGTAGTTGAGCTCCTCGTCCGCCACCCGCCAGTACGCGAGCCGGTAGTGCTGCCGGCCCACCAGCTCGGCCAGCGGCAGGTGCTCGGTCTCCGGGCGCACCGGGAAAGCGTGGTCGTAGTAGCGCAGCACGGGCTGCTCGCCCTCGTCCTCGTGGCCGGGCACGACCATCCGCTCCACGGCGAGCTCGCCGGACGCGAGCACGTCCCCGATGCGCGAGCCGAGCACCGGCATGAGCAGCGCCTCGCCGCCGTCGATCTCCACGTCGAACCAGGCGGCGTACGGGGAGTCCGGGCCGTGCCGCAGCACCGACCACAGCGCGCGGTTGTGCCACGCGGGCGTGGGCACCGCCATGTGGTTGGGCACGACGTCGACCACCACGCCCATGCCGCGCTCGTGGGCCGCGGCGGCGAGCCGCTCGAGGCCCTCGCGGCCGCCCATGACGTCGCTGATGCGCGTGTGGTCCACGACGTCGTAGCCGTGCGTGGAGCCGGGGGCGGCCTGCAGCACCGGCGACAGGTACAGGTCGGTGGCGCCGAGCGCGTCGAGGTAGGGCAGCGTCTCGCGGGCGGCGTCGAACGACAGGTCGGGCCCGAGCTGGAGCCGGTAGGTGCTGACGGGCGTTCGCCGCCCGGGGCGGGGCAGATGGGGGTGCACGGCCACACCGTGCCACGAGGCGCCCGATCACGCACCGGGATGGAACGTCCGGGGGCGGCGTCGCCGTCCCTAGGATCGGGGCGTGAACCCCTCCACCCTTCCCGGCGGCGCCGTGCTGCGCCCCGCCGCCCCCGGCGACGAGCCCGGCATCCTTGCGTGCATCCACGCCCTGGCAGAGTACGAGCGCGAGCCCGACGCCGTCGCGACGACGCCGGAGGACCTCACCCGCGCCCTGTTCGGCCCGCACCCGGCGACCTTCGCCCACGTCGTCGAGCGCGACGGCGAGATCGCCGGCATCGCCGTGTGGTTCCTGTCCTTCTCCACCTGGACCGGCACCCACGGCATCTGGCTCGAGGACCTCTTCGTCCACCCCGAGCACCGCGGGCACGGCTACGGCGTCGCGCTGCTGCGCGAGCTGGCCCGGGTCTGCGTCGAGCGCGGCTACCGGCGCCTGGAGTGGACGGTGCTCGACTGGAACGAGCCGTCCATCCGGCTCTACCAGGCCGTCGGCGGGCGGCCCCAGGACGACTGGACCACCTACCGGCTCGCCGGCGACGCGCTCGAGGACCTGGCCGCCGGCCGGCGGAAGAAGTGAAGATCCCCCGGGTGCTCGGGGAAAACGTGTGCCACACTCCTGATCAGCGACCCGTCGCCCCGAGCACGCGGCAGTCCGCCTGCCGCTGACCGGGAGCCGGGGCGCGCTGCCGGACCTCCCGCGCAGGGGGCTGGACGTCCGGCCGCGCCGCCCCTGCACGGTCGTCAGCGGAGAGGCCGCCGCCGGCGGCCTCTCCTGCTTCCGCCACCGGACCGCGCCGCGGGCGCCCAGCCCGTGCCGGCGGCACCCGATCCCGGTAGGTTGCGCTCGACCGGCCCGGGAGGTCCGCATGCGCATCGGCGTACCGCGGGAGCACCACGCGGGGGAGCGGCTCGTGGCCGCCACGCCCGCCACCGTCCCGCGGCTGCGGCGCCTGGGGTACGACGTCGTCGTCGAGGCCGGCGCGGGCAGCGAGGCCACCTTCCCGGACGCCGTGTACGCCGAGGCGGGCGCCACCGTCGGCACGACGGCGGAGGTCTGGGGCGCCGACGTCGTCACCGCGGTCCGCGCGCCCGACGCCGACCGGCTGGCGCTGCTGCGGCCCGGCGCGGTGCTCGTCGCCCAGCTCGCCCCGGCCGCCCGCCCCGACCTGCTCGCGGCGCTCGCGGCGCGCGGGATCACGGCCCTGGCGCTGGACGCCGTGCCGCGCCTGTCGCGCGCGCAGGCGATCGACACGCTCTCGACGATGTCGAACGTGGCCGGGTACCGGGCGGTCATCGAGGCCGCCGCCGAGTACCAGGGCATGTTCGCCGGCCAGGTCACCGCGGCCGGCAAGACCCCGCCCGCCGCGGTGTTCGTCATCGGCAGCGGCGTCGCCGGGCTCGCCGCGACCGGCACGGCCGTCAGCCTCGGCGCCGCGGTCCGCGCCTTCGACGTGCGCCCCGAGGCGGCCGAGCAGGTCGAGTCGCTCGGTGCCACGTTCGTGCGGGCCCAGGAGGCGCAGCAGGAGGTCAGCGCCGACGGGTACGCCCGCCCGCTGACGCCCGCCCAGGAGGAGGCCGCGCTGCGGCTGTACGCGCAGGAGTGCGCCCGGGCGGACGTCGTCATCACCACGGCCCTGGTCCGCGGGCGCGCCCCGCGCACGATCACCGCCGAGACGGTCGCGGCGATGCGGCCCGGCTCGGTGATCGTCGACCTCGGGGCGCCGGGCGGCGGCAACGCCGAGGTCACCGTGCCGGGCCGGCGCGTGGTCACCGACAACGGCGTCGTCGTGCTCGGCTGGACGGACCTGCCCGGCCGCATGCCCGCGCACACCTCGCAGCTGTACGGCACCAACGTGGTCCACCTGCTCGAGCTGGTCACCCCCGGCAGGGACGGCCGGCCCGTGCTCGACCTCGACGACCCGGTGCAGCGCGGGATGACGGTGACGCTCGGCACGGACGGCGGAGTCGGCGACGGCAGGGGCGGCGGAGCGGGCGACGGCACGGACGGCGGAGCCGACGAGGCGGTGGGCCGCGTGCTCTGGCCGCCCCCGCCCGTGGCGGTCTCGGCGGCGCCCGCGCCGGCGCCCTCCACAGG
>NZ_LWGM01000084.1 GCF_001750215.1 Isoptericola variabilis
GATGCTCCGGGCGCTGCACGAGACCGGCTGGCGCAACTACTCGATCTTCACCGCCCCCGACGGCACGGTGGTCGGCTACGTCGAGAGCGACGACATCGACCCGACGCGCCCGCGCCGACGACGACGGCGCGGGTGCCCAGCCCGCGCGCGGTGAGCCCGGCGACCGCCTCGCGGCGGCGGCCCGCGGCGACGGCCTCCCCCGCCCCCGACCACAGGAACGCCGCGAGCAGCGCCGACCACATGACGGTGACCCAGTCCGGCCGCACGCCCGCGACGAACGGCCACACCAGCGCCCACGCCAGCACGCCGAGCGCCACGACGCGGCCGGCCCAGCCGGCGGCGACCGTGCCCTTGACGCGCGACCCGGTGACGGCCCACACCAGCGACTCGAGGATCTGGCCGCCGTCGAGCGGCAGCCCGGGCAGCAGGTTGAACAGGCCCACGAACGCGTTCGAGAACGCCGCCGCGTACAGCAGCAGCGCCGGCACGGAGGCGACGGGCGACAGCTGGAACAGCACCCAGAACACCACGGCGAGCACGACGTTGGTCAGCGGGCCGACGACGGCGACCAGCGCCCCGTCCACGGGCCGCCGGGTGGTGCCGGTATAGGCGGTGTGGCCGCCCCACAGGGTCACGGCCAGCTCGGTGACGCGGTGCCCGCGCGCCCGCGCCACCAGCGCGTGCGCGACCTCGTGCAGGAACACCGAGCCGAACAGCAGCAGCACGAAGGCGAACGCGACGACCACGACGCCGCCGCCCTCGACGGCGGGCGCGAGCCGGCGCACCGTCGGCGCGAACACCAGGGTGAGCACGACGGCGGCCAGCACCCACGACGGCGTGATCACGACGGGTGCGCCGGCGACGCGCCCGACGACCCAGCCGCGCGACCGCGGCGCGGTGCGCGCCCGGCTCGTCGGGTCGTTCGGGCCTCGGGAGGCGCCGGGCGGGGTCTGCGGCGCGGGCGTCGTCACCCGGCCAATCTATCCGTGCCGCCTGGGGACGACCTGGACGGCCGTGTGGGCGGCAGCGCCTAGGGTGGCTGACATGACGACGACGGCCGCGACCGACCTGCTCCCGGAGGCCCTGGGCGACGGCCCGGTGCCCGCCGAGGCGCCGGCGGAGCCGCGCCGCCCGGCGCTGTCGCCCTCGCGCGCCAACGACTTCATGCAGTGCCCGCTGCTGTTCCGCTACCGCGTGGTGGACCGGCTGCCGGAGCCGCCCAGCTCGGCCGCCGCGCGCGGCACGCTCGTGCACGCCGTGCTCGAGCGGCTGTACGACGCGCCGCTGGGCGAGCGCACGCGCGAGGCCGCGCTGGACCTGCTGCCCGGCGAGTGGGACCGCCTGCTGGAGGCCGAGCCGCGCTACGCGCAGCTCTTCCAGCCCGGGGGCGACGCCGCCGGCACGGCGCCGGACGCGTGGCTCGACGGCGCGGGCCGCCTGCTCGGCACGTACTTCACGCTCGAGGACCCGAACCGGCTGCAGCCCGAGGCGCGCGAGCTGCGGGTGGAGACGCAGCTGGACGGCGGGCCGCTGCTGCGCGGCATCGTGGACCGGCTGGACGTGGCCCCCGACGGCGCGATCCGCGTGGTCGACTACAAGACCGGCAAGTCGCCGCGGCCCGGCTTCGAGGCGGGCGCGCTGTTCCAGATGCGCTTCTACGGGCTGGTGCTCTGGCGCGAGCGCGGCGTGCTGCCCAAGATGCTGCAGCTCGTCTACCTCGGTGACGGGCAGGTCCTGCGGGCCGAGCCGCGCGAGCGCGAGCTCGAGGTCGCCGAGCAGAAGGTGCGCGCCCTGTGGTCGGCGATCGAGACGGCCGCGCGCACTGGCGACTTCCGGCCGCGCCAGAGCCGGCTGTGCGGCTGGTGCGCCCACCAGGCCGTCTGCCCCGCGTTCGGCGGCACGCCGCCGGAGCTCGACCCGGAGCTGGTCCGCGAGCGCCTGGGCGTCACCGTCGAGGCCTGAGCGGCCGAGGCGTGAGCGGCCGCGGGCTCAGGTGAGGTCGAGCACCTCGCCGGCGGCGATGCGCGCCATGGTCGCGACGTCCACCTTGGTCAGCGACGCCGCCCGGCTCAGGCCCTGCAGGTGCGGCACCGGCACGACCGCCTCGACGCCCAGCGTCGGCACGCCGGCCGCCATGGCCGAGGCGATGCCCGTGGGCGAGTCCTCGACGGCGACGCACGCGGCCGGGTCGACGCCCAGCCGGGCGGCGGCGGTGAGGTAGGGCTCCGGGTGCGGCTTGCCCTCCGTCACCTGGTCGCCGGTCACCAGGGTGCGGAACACGTCCGCGGGGCCTTGCGCGACGACCTCCTCGGCGAGCGAGGCGTACGACATCGTCACCAGGGCGCAGGGCACGCCGGCCTCGGCGAGGTCGCCGAGCAGCTCGAGCGCCCCCGGCTGCCACGGCACGCGGACGCGCACCTGGGCGATGACGCGCTCGAGCAGCCAGTCGACGATCTGCGGCGGCTCCAGGTCCACGCCCGCGTCCCGCAGGATCTCGGCCGACGTCAGGAGCGGGTTGCCCACGAGCTGCAGCGCCTGCTCGTGCGACCACGACCCGCCGTGGGCCTCGACCAGCTCGTGCTCCGCGGCGATCCAGTACGGCTCGGTGTCGACGATCGTGCCGTCCATGTCCCACAGGACGGCGGCGGGCAGGGCGGAGCGGGGCGAGGTCTCGGGCACGGCCCCAGCCTACGGGCGCCGTCCCCGGTGCCCGTCCGCCGCGGGCGTCCGACCGTCTCGCCGCGGGCACCACCTCGGCCCCGCCCCGGCGGGTGAGCACCCCGGCCCCTGCCTAGGGTCGGGCCATGACTGACGACCGTGCACCCGCCCTGTGCGTCCTCGCCCCGGACCCGTTGCTCGCCGTCGAGATCGAGGGGGGCCGCGCCGGCGGCGGCCCCGAGATCCACGTCCACCTCGGCGGTCAGGGGCTGTGGCTCGCCCGCATGGCCTACTCCCTCGGCGCCCACGTGGTGGTCTGCGGGCCGTTCGGGGGCGAGGTGGGCGACATCACCGCGCACCTGGCCCGCTCCGCCGAGCTCGAGCTGCGCACGACCGGGACGGCCGGTGCCGGCGCGCTCGTGCAGGACCGCCGCAGCGGCGAGCCCGAGGAGATCGCCACGATGCCCGCCCAGCCGCTGGACCGGCACGCGCTCGACGACCTGTACGGCACCACGCTCGTCACCGCGCTGGAGTCCGACGTGTGCGTCCTGACCGGCTCGCGGTCGGACATCGGCGTGCCGGGCGACTTCTACGGCCGGCTCGTGGCCGACCTGCGTGCCTCGGACCGCCCGATCGTCGCCGACCTGTCCGGGGAGCCGGCCCAGGCCGTCGTCGAGGCCGGCGCCACCGTGCTGAAGATCAGCCACGACGAGATGGTCGAGGGCGGGTTCGCCAAGGGCGCGGAGCTGGACGACCTGCGCGACGCGGCGCGCACGATGGTCGGCGAGGGCCCGGCCGCCGTGGTGGTGTCCCGCGCCGACGATCCGACGCTCGTCGTGTCGGGCGACGGCGACTTCCTGGTCACGGCGCCGCCGATGACCACCGTGGACCACCGGGGCGCCGGCGACTCCATGACGGCGGGCATCGCCGTCGGCGTCGGCCGCGGCGTCCCGCTGCCGCAGGCCGTCGCGCTCGGCGCAGCGGCCGGGGCGCTGAACGTCGCCCGGCACGGGCTCGGCACCGGCCGGCGGGAGCAGATCGAGGCGTTCGCGGAGCGGGTGACGGTCGAGGAGCTGTCGTGACCCCGGGCCGTGACGGAGCGACGGGCCACCTGCACGACCACGGGCAGGACCACCGACGGAAGGGGACGACGTGCTGGCACTGGTGACGAACGACGACGGGATCCGCTCCCCCGGCCTGGCGGTGCTGGCGCGCGTCGCCCACCGCGCCGGCTACGACGTGGTCGTGGCCGCCCCGGACCGGGAGTCGTCCGGCGCCTCGGCGGCGCTGCACGGCGCCGAGGAGGACGGCCGGCTGAAGATCGACGAGGTGCGCGCGCCGGGCCTGCCCGACACCGTGCGCTCCCTGGCCGTGGCAGCCGACCCGGCGCTCATCGCGTTCGTCGCGGCGTACGGCGCGTTCGGCGCCAAACCCGACGTCCTGCTGTCCGGGGTCAACCGCGGCCCGAACGTCGGCAACGCCGTGCTGCACTCCGGCACGGTGGGCGCGGCCCTGTCGGCCACCTCGCTGGGCATCCGGTCCATGGCCGTCTCGCTGGACGCCGCCGACCCGGCGCACTGGGAGACCGCCGAGGAGGTGGCGGAGCACGCCTTCGCCTGGTTCCACGGCACGGACCTCGGCCGGCGCACCCTCAACGTCAACGTCCCCGACGTCGCGCCCGCGGAGCTCGAGGGCCTGCGCCAGGCGCCGCTGGCGACGTTCGGCGCCGTGCACGCGCGCCTCGCCCGGGAGGACGAGGCAGGCGGCGTGCTGGTGACGTACGAGGGCACCGAGCGCGCCACCGAGCCGGACTCGGACGCGGGCCTCCTCGCGCGCGGGTGGGCGACGGCCACCCTCCTGGTCGCGCCGTGGGCGGACACGTCCCTCGAGGTGCCGCCCCTGGCACGCAATATGGTGGGCGGATGAGCACTCCGGACCACGAGCACACCGTGCCCGAGCCCGTCGGCCGCCACGCGGCCCGCCACCCCGTCATGATCGCCGCCTTCGAGGGCTGGAACGACGCCGGCGGCGCCGCGACCGCCGCCCTCGAGCACCTGGCAGGGGTGTGGAACGCGCGCAAGGTGCACGAGCTCGACCCGGAGGAGTACCACGACTTCCAGGTCAACCGGCCGGTCGTGGGCCGCGGCCCCGGCGGCGAGCGGACCATCACCTGGCCGACGACGACGGTGTGGGTGGCCGAGCTGCCGCAGCGCACCGTCGTGCTCGTGCACGGCATCGAGCCGTCGATGCGCTGGCGCCGCTACTGCGCCGAGCTGCTCGACGTGGCCGAGGAGTGGAACGTCCGCACGGTCGTGACGCTCGGGGCGCTGCTGGCGGACGTGCCGCACACCCGGCCCATCCCGATGACGGCGACGTCGGACGACGACGGGCTGCGCGCCGTGCTCGACCTGGAGCCCAGCACCTACGAGGGCCCCACCGGCATCGTGGGGGTGCTGCAGCACGCCGCGGGCGAGCGGGGCCGGCAATCCGTGTCGCTGTGGGCGGCGGTGCCGCACTACGTGGCCAACCCGCCGTCGCCCAAGGCCACGCTGGCAATCCTGGCGCGGGTGGAGGAGCTCCTCGCCGAGCCGATCCCGCTCGGCGAGCTGCCCGACGACGCCGAGGCATGGCAGCACGGGGTGGACGAGCTGGCGAGCGAGGACGCCGAGATCGCCGAGTACGTCCAGCAGCTCGAGGAGGCCAAGGACACCGCCGAGCTGCCCGAGGCCTCCGGCGAGGCCATCGCCCGGGAGTTCGAGCGGTGGCTGCGCCGCCGGGACACCGGCAAGCCGGACGGCGGCGACCGGCCCTAGCGGCCACCCGCCCCCGTTGTGGGTACAGAACACGCCGGGCGTCTTCCAAGACGCCCGGCTTGTTCTGTACCCACAGCGTGGGAGCGGGTCAGAGGCGCACGCCGAGCAGCGCGTCGACCGTCGCGACGACGAGCTCCGTGTCGTCCGACGCCGGGTCCGCCGCCCACGCGTCCACGGCGGCCAGGGCGGCGGGCGCGTCGAGGTCGTGCGCGAGCGCGCGGCGCACGGCGGCCAGCACCGTGCCGGGCTGCCCGGCCGCCGGGCCGGAGCTCTCGGCGGCGGCGCGCCAGCGGGCCAGGCGCTGCCGGGCGCCCTCGAGGTCGGCGTCCGTCCACTCCCACTCGGTGCGGTAGTGGTGCGCCAGGAGCGCCAGGCGGATCGCCGCGGGCTCCTCGCCCGCCTCGCGCAGGCGCGAGACGAGCACGAGGTTGCCCAGCGACTTGCTCATCTTGGCGCCCTGGTAGGCGATGAGGCCGGCGTGCACGTGCACCCGCGGCGCGCCGTCGGCGCCGCGGCCCGACAGCAGCCGGTCGTGCGACGTCGACATCTCGTGGTGCGGGAACAGCAGGTCCGCTCCCCCGCCCTGCACGTCGAACGGCAGGCCGAGGCCGTCGCGGGCGATGACGGCGCACTCGATGTGCCAGCCGGGCCGGCCGGTGCCGAGCGAGCCGCCGTCCCAGGCGGGCTCGCCCGCACGCTCGCGGCGCCACAGCAGCGGGTCCAGCGGGCTCTTCTTGCCGTCGCGCTGCGGGTCGCCGCCGCGCTCGGCGAACAGGGCGGTCATCGTCGCGGTGTCGAACCCGGACACGCGGCCGAAGTCGGCGTCCGCGGTGAGGTCGGCGTAGACGTCGCCGAGCTCGGGGGCGTCGCCGCCGGCGCCGGGCTCGACCGGCACGCGGTAGGCGGCGCCCGCCTCCAGCAGCGCCTGGACGGCCTCGACGACGGCGGGCACCGACTCCACCGCGCCGGTCCACGTGGCCGGCGGCAGCATCCGCAGCGCCGTCATGTCCTCGCGGAACAGCTGCGTCTGCTCGGCGGCCAGGTCGCGCCAGTCGACGCCGGTGGCGTCCGCGCGCTCGAGCAGCGGGTCGTCGACGTCGGTGACGTTCGAGACGTAGGTCACGGCCTTGCCGGCGTCGAGCCAGGCGCGCTGGAGCAGGTCGAACGCCAGGTAGGTGTTGGCGTGGCCGAGGTGCGTGGCGTCGTACGGCGTGATGCCGCACGCGTACAGCCGGGCGCTCTCGGCGGGCGCGGCCTCGACCAGCCCGCGGGTGGTGGAGTCGTGCACGACGACGGGGTCACGCCGTCCGTCCTGCGGTCCGGGGAGCTGAGGGATCTCGGGGGCCTGCCAGGTGCGCACCCGTCCACGATACCGGGCGCGGGCGGGCCGTCCCGCCCGGGGCGCCCCGACGAGCGGCAGGGCCGCGGCTCAGACGACGAAGCCGCCCGTGGCGCTCAGCACACCGGTCAGCAGGAGCACCACCACGACCGCCGCCAGCACGATCCGGTAGACCACGAACGGCCTGTACGAGTACGTCGAGACGATCTTGAGGAACCCGATGATCACGACGTAGCCGACGCCGAACGCCACGATCGTGGCCAGCAGCGTGGCCAACGCCCCGGGCGTGCCGGGCGCCGGGTCCTCGCCGACGGACTTGGCGAGCTGGTAGAACCCGGACCCGAGCACGGCCGGGATGGCCAGGAGGAACGAGTAGTCCGCGGCGGCCTTGCGGGTGAAGCCCATCAGCAGGCCGGCGGTGATCGTGCCGCCCGAGCGGGACACGCCGGGCACGAGGGCGAGCGACTGCGCGAGGCCGAACGCCAGGGCGCGGCGCGGCGTCAGCGCGTCGAGCGTGCGGCGGCGGGCCCCGACCTTGTCGGCCCAGCCCAGCAGCAGCGCGAACACCACGAGCATCGTCACGGTGATCCAGAGGTTGCGCAGGCTGGTCTCGATCCAGTCCTGGAACAGCAGCCCGAGCACGACGATGGGGACGGAGCCCAGGGCGATGTACCAGGCCATGCGCGCCTGCTCGTCGTGGGCGCCCATCCGGGCACGCCAGCCGGTGCCGTCGCGCCCGCGCAGGGCGCGCCACCAGGCGACGAGGATGTCGCGGATCGTCCGGCGGTAGTACAGGACGACCGCGGCCTCGGTGCCGATCTGGGTGATCGCCGTGAAGGCCGCGCCCGGGTCGGACCCCATCAGATCCCCGACGATGCGCAGGTGCGCGCTCGAGGAGATCGGCAGGAACTCCGTCAGGCCCTGAACCAGACCCAGAAACATCGCTTCCCACGCACTCACGAGCGCCGACCCTACCCGCCGCGGGCGGGGGCGCGGTGCGCGGGGACGGGACGGGCGGGCCCGCGGCGCACCGCCGCCGGTAGCCTGCTCGGCATGGATCGACGGCGGGTGGGCAGGTCAGGGCTGCGCGTGTCGTGCCTCGGGCTCGGCACGATGACGTGGGGCCGGGACACCGACGAGGTGGACGCCGGCGAGCAGCTGCGCGACTTCCTCGACGCCGGCGGCACCTTCCTCGACACGGCGGCGGCCTACGGCGACGGCGACGCCGAGAGCGTGATCGGCACGCTGCTCGACGGCAAGGTCGCCCGCGACGACGTGGTGCTGTGCACCAAGGGCGGCGGCCGCGGCGACGCCTCGCGCGGCAGCCTGCTGGCCGACCTCGACGCCTCGCTCGCCCGGCTCGGCACCGACCACGTCGACCTGTTCCTCGCCGCCGCCCCCGACCCCGGCACGCCGCTGGAGGAGACGGTCGGCGCCCTGCGCCACGCCGTCGACTCGGGCCGGGCCCGCTACGTGGGCCTGTCCAACCACCCCGGCTGGGCCACGGCGCGCGCCGCGAGCCTGCTGGAGCGCGCCGGCCTCGGGCTCACGGCCGCCGAGGTGGAGTACTCGCTGCTGCAGCGCGGCGTGGAGCGCGAGGTGGTGCCCGCCGCGGGCGCGCTCGGCGTCGGCGTGCTCGCCTGGTCGCCGCTGGGCCGCGGGGTGCTGACCGGCAAGTACCGCCGCTCGGTGCCGGCCGACTCCCGGGCCGCGTCCCCGCACCTGGGCGGCTTCGTCGAGCCGTACCTCGACGCGGCCTCGTCGGCGGTCGTGGCGGCGGTGGTCACGGCCGCCGAGGGCCTGGGCCGCACGCCGACCGAGGTGGCGCTGGCCTGGCTGCTCGCCCGCGGCGCGGTCGCGGCGGCGATCGTGGGCGCCCGCACGCCGCGGCAGCTGGCGACGTCCCTGGCCGCCTCCGACCTCGAGCTGCCGGCCGAGGTGCACGCGGCGCTCGACGACGTCTCCGACCCCGGCGCGGGCTACCCCGAGCGCTGGTGACCGGCCGGGCGCGGGCGCCCTGGCGGCCACCGGCCGTGGCGCTGCCCCTGCGGCAGCGGCGACCCTGCGGCAGCGGTGACCCCGCGGCGCTGACGCCTCAGCGCGAGCGGTCGAGCTCCGTCGCGAGGTCCTCGTCGAGCTCGTCGACGTCGTCGTCCGCCTCGTCGGCGTCCTCCGCGTCGTCGGCGTCGTCCCCCTCGTCGTCGTCCTCCTCCTCGAGGACGAACGGCGTGACCTCTCCGTAGACCTGGGCCAGCGCGTCGTCGTAGACCTCGAACGCGTCGGCCAGGACGTCGTAGGCGTCGTCGACCCGGGGGTCGTCGTCGCTGCGGCGTGTCGACACCGCGGTGAAGTGCGCCTCGAGCGCGGCGACGAGACGGTCCAGCGCGGCACGCGGGTCTGCGGTCATGGTCCGACGCTACCGCCGCCGGGGGCAGAATGGGGACCGGAAACCACGAGGAAGGACGGTGACGATGGCGGCGACCGACCATCAGCGGACCTCGGCGTGGCGCGCCCACGGCCAGTACGAGTACCGCGTCCTGACCATCGACCGCACGACGAGCGTCCCGGACGCCCGCCGCATGCTGACCGACGAGGCGGAGTACGGCCGCTGGGAGCTGGCGCGCACGCGCATCTCCATGGGCGGCACGCGCAAGGTGTGGCTCCGCCGCAAGATCATCAAGGTCGCCTCGACCCTGTGAGGGGCGCCCCGTGAGCGACGCGAGGGGCGCCGCGCCGGCCGTGTTCCGCAAGGCGCGGACCGGCGCGCCCGACGGGTTCTTCGCGTGCGAGGCGGCCGGGCTCGCGTGGCTCGCCGAGCCCGCGGGCGGCCCGCGCGTGGCCCGGGTGCTGGACGTGGGCGCCGACCACCTCGACCTCGAACGGGTGACCGCGGCCCCCGCCACGGCGGCGGCGCCCATCGCCGGGCGCTTGCCCTTGTCCCGGTCGCCGGTGGCGCCGAAGACGACGACGAGCCGGCCGGCCGTCGTCGGGCGCAGCGCGGCGAGCGCCAGCTCGAGGGCCTCGGTGTTGTGCGCGAAGTCGACCACGACGCGCGGCGACGCCGCGTCGCCGGCGCCGACGACCTCCATGCGGCCGGGCACGACGGCCGACAGGCCGCCGGCGGCGTCGAGCGCCTCCTGCACGTCCTGCAGGTGCGCGCCGCCCTCGAGCACCATGACCAGCGCGAGCGCCGCGTTGGCCACGTTGAAGTCGCCGGGCAGCGACGTCGTCGTGCGCACGGCGCGCCCGTCGGCGTGGGTGACGGTGAACGCCGACCCGGTGCCGTGCGGGACCACGTCCGAGACGGTCCAGTCGGCCGCCGCGGCGCCGCTGCCGTCGTCGCCGGCGGGGCGGGTGCGCAGCGTCGCCACGGGGACCTGGGCCGCCCGCGCCATGCGCTCGCCCCACGCGTCGTCGACGACGACGACGCCGCGCCGGGCGTGCTCGGGCGTGAACAGCCGCGCCTTGGTCTCGAAGTACGTCTGCAGGTCGCCGTGGAAGTCGAGGTGGTCCTGGCTGAGGTTGGTGAAGCCCACCACTCCGTACTGGACCCCGTCCACGCGGTGCAGGGCCAGCGCGTGCGACGACACCTCCATCGCGAGGGTCCGCACGCCGTCCTCGAGCATCGCGGCGAGCAGGGCCTGCAGGTCGGCGGCCTCGGGCGTGGTGAGCCGGGACGGCAGCACCCGGTCGCCGGAGCGCATCTCGACGGTACCGACGAGCCCGCCCTTCCAGCCGAGCGCGCGCAGCACGTGGTCGACCTGGTAGGTCGTGGTGGTCTTGCCGTTCGTGCCGGTGACGCCGAACGTCATGAGGTGCTCGCCCGGGCTGCCGTACACCCAGGCGGCGACCGGGCCCAGCACCGCGCGAGGGTCGGCGGCCACCAGCACCGGGACGGGCGCGCCGTCCCGCTCGAGCGGCGCGGCGGCGACCAGGGCGGCGCCCTCGGCGTCGGTGAGCACGGCGCGGGCCCCGCGGGCGACGGCGTCGGCCGCGAACCGGGCCCCGTGCGCGTGCGCGCCGGGCAGCGCCACGAAGAGGTCGCCGTCGGCGACGACGCGGTTGTCGGAGGCCACCGAGGTGACCGTCACGGGCTCCGCGGGCGACGACGGCACGTCCACCGTCTCGAGCCCGAAGGTCAGGGCCAGGTCCCGCACCTTCCGGGGCGGGGTGCCCACGGGCCGGATGCGGTCGTACGGGGATGTCACGCAGTAGACCCTAGCGGGTGAAGCCGACCGGTCCGGGCTGGCCGGAGCCGCCGCCGTGCTCCCCCACGGGCTCCCCCACGGGCTCCCCCACGGGCTCACCACGTCAGCGGGTAGGTCTCGCCCGCAGGACGGCTCGGCGGCACGTCCTCCTTCTGCAGCACGAAGCCCATGACGTCGCGGAACACCGGGGCTGCCACGACGCCGCCGAAGATCGACGAGCGGGGGCTCTTGAGGAACACCGACACGGTGTAGCGCGGGTCGTCCGCGGGGGCCACGCCGATGAAGGACGCCATGTACGTCACACCGCCGCCGGGCAGGAAGATCTGGGCCGTGCCGGTCTTGCCCGCGATGCGGTAGCCGGGCACCTGCGCGCCCTCCGCCGTGCCCTCCTCGCTGGTGACCTCCTCGAGCATGCGCATGAGGGTGTCGGCCGTCTCCTCGGAGACCACCCGCGTGCCCTCCTCGCGCTCGGCCGGCTCGAGCTCGCCGCCCGCGGTGCGCGTGCCCGCCAGCAGGGTGGGCGTCATCCGGACGCCGCCGTTCGCGACCGTCGAGAACACGCTGGTGGCCTGGACGGCGTTGACCGTCAGGCCCTGGCCGAACGTCACGGCGTACCGCGTGCGGCCGTCCCAGGCGTCCACCGGGTGCACCGTGCCGCGCGACTCCCCCTGCAGGCCCAGGCCGGTCGGCTCCCCCAGCCCGAACCGCTTGAGGTAGTCGTACTGCGTCTGCGGCGGGATCTTCTCGGCCACCTGCACGGTGCCCGAGTTCGACGAGTGCGCCAGGATCCCGGCGAGCGTCAGCCTCTGGACCTCGTGCTCGTGGGAGTCGCGGAACGTCTGGCCGTTCGGCGTGGTGTAGGTGTACGGCACCGTGAACTGGCTCTCCGGCGTCCAGGCGCCCGTCTCCAGGGCCGCGGCCATGGTGATGACCTTGCCGGTCGAGCCCGGCTCGAAGGTGTCCTGGACGGCGCGCGAGCCCTGCGCCACCTGGGCCGTCGAGCGGTCGTTCGGGTCCACCGACCCGGAGTCCGCGATGGCGAGCATCTCGCCGGTGCGCGTGTCCTGCACCAGCGCGATGCCGTACTCCGCCCCGCTGGCCGACACGGCCTGGTCGAGGGAGTCCTGCGTCTTCCACTGGACGTCGTGGTCGATCGTGAGCACGACGTCGCGGCCGGGCACGGCCGCCTCGGACTCCTCCGCGCCGCCGGGGATCGGCACGCCGTCGCGCGAGCGCTCGTACGTCGTGGTCCCGGGCGTGCCGGCGAGCACGTCGTCGTACATCCGCTCGATGCCGCCCTGGCCCTCCTGCTGGGAGTTGACGAACCCCACGAGCGTGCCGGCCACGGTGCCCGACGGGTACGTGCGCTTCGAGGTGAGGTCCGTGCTGACGTACGCGCCCAGCTTGAGGTCGGCGATCGCGCGCTGCACCTCAGGCACCACGTCCTTGGCCAGCACGACGTACCGGCCGTCGCCGTTGATCGTCGCGGCCAGCTCGTTCGTCGGCAGGTCGAGGATGGGCCCGAGCAGCTGCGCGACGCCGAGCGCGCCGTCGGCGACCTCGCCGCCCTCGGAGTCCACGCGGCTGCCGCCGCGGAAGCTCTGGATGGCCAGGGGGTCGGCCACGACGGTGTACCGGTCGACGGACGTGGCGAGCACGGTGCCGTCGACGTCCGTGATGTCGCCGCGGTGCGCGACGGTCGTCGTGGTGCTCATGCGCCCCTCGAGCGCCTCCGCGGCGAGCGCCGGGGCCTGGAACACCTGGATCTGGACGAGCCGACCGACGAACACCAGGACGACGACCGCGGCGAGCACGGTGAGCCACTTCTGGCGCCGCGCCGGCGACGGCGGCGCCGGGGGCCGCCCCCCGCCCGTCGGCCGACCGGGGGTCCGGGGGGCGCGCCGCA
>NZ_LWGM01000085.1 GCF_001750215.1 Isoptericola variabilis
TGTCCAAAGGAATCCTCAGAAACCAGCCGGACGGCCGGTCCCCCGAGGGATAAAACTTGGCATTGACTGTCAAGCACACTGTTGAGTTCTCAAACAACCGACGCACACCATCCGGACCCGGAACCTGTGTCCCGACCCCGTCCGGGGCAACCCTTCAAACTTACCCGATCCGCCCGATCCGGTCAAACCCGCCCGATCCGGAGATCAGACGGCTCGATCAGCTGCGACGCACCTGGCCCGACTCGAGGCACAGATGTACCCCGCGAGAAGGATGTCGGGAACCGCCCCGGGACCGGCCACCGCGTCCGGTCGTCGCCTCTCGGCCTCGATCCGTTCTGGTGTCCGTTCCTCCCTGTCGGGCGAACGACGAGAACATTACCCAGAGGTTTCCGGGAGAGTCAAAACGCTGGTGAGCGGCCTGCGTCACACGCGGTCAGGCCTGTGATCCCAAGGCCTCGCCCACCTCCGACGACGCCATTCCGGCGCTCCTCGAGCAGCCGACCGTCTCTTGCCTGCCGGCGGTTCCCCGCGGTCGGCGCTTCCCGCAGTCGGCGGGCGTGCCCCTCGGGGGGCGAGGCCGGCTCGCCGCGGCCACCGTCGGCCTCGTCCGACGACCGCACGAGGACGACCGCACGAGGACGACCGCACGAGGACGGCCACGGCACCCGCCCCAGGAACGGAGACGGCGTGTGCGGGCGGCGACCAGGTCGCCGCCCGCACACGCCGTGGCGGAGGGCGGGGGATTCGAACCCCCGGTGCATTGCTGCACAACGGTTTTCAAGACCGTCACATTCGGCCGCTCTGTCAGCCCTCCTCGCACCCGCGCGGGTGATGCCGACGCCCCGCGGCGCGGTCGCCCAGTCTAGCGAGGCGGCATCCCGCGCCGGCGGCGCCGCTCCCGGCAGGACGACGACGGCCCCGCCGCTCGGGCGAGCGACGGGGCCGTGGCGACCGCGGGTGCGGGACGAGCTCAGGCGGCGGTGCCGCGCAGCTGGCGCATGGCCAGCTGCACCAGGGCGATGAGCGTCTGCTTCGTCGCCGCCCGCGAGCGGGCGTCGGTGTAGAGCATCGGCACGTGCGCCGGGATCTGCAGCGCCTCGCGGACGTCCTCGAGGCGGTGCTTGGCCACCCCGTCGAAGCAGTTGACGCCGACGACGAACGGGATGTTGCGCGACTCGAAGTAGTCGATGGCCGGGAAGCACTGCTCGAGGCGGTCGGTGTCCACGAGCACGACGGCGCCGATCGCGCCGCGCACGAGGTCGTCCCACATGAACAGGAAGCGGTCCTGCCCCGGCGTGCCGAACAGGTACATCCACAGGTTGCCGGGCAGCGCCACGCGCCCGAAGTCCATGGCGACCGTCGTGGTGGTCTTGCGGTCGCTGACGCCGCCGGCGTCGTCCACGCCCACCGAGTGCTCGGTCATCGCGGCCTCGGTGTTGAGCGGCTCGACGTCGGAGATCGAGCCGATGAACGTCGTCTTGCCGACGGCGAAGCCGCCCGCGACGACGATCTTCACGACCGTGGGAGCGGTCCGCTGCGCCTCCGCCCCACGGGCTGCACCTCGACCTGGACGTCCACCCGGTCCAGCAGCGGCCCGGACAGCCGGCCGAAGTAGCGCCGGCGCGCCATGGGTGTGCACGCGCAGTCGAGCCCCTTGCCGGACCCCATGCCGCAGGGGCACGGGTTGGCCGTCATGACGAGCTGGAACCGCGCCGGGAACCGGGCGGCGCCGGCCGCGCGGTGGATCACCAGCTCGCCCTGCTCCAGCGGCTGGCGCAGCGTCTCGAGCACCTTGGACTGGAACTCGGGAGCCTCGTCGAGCAGCAGCACGCCGCGGTGGGCACGCGAGGCGGCACCGGGCCGCGGTGTGCCGGAGCCGCCGCCCACCACGGACGCCGGCGTGGCCGTGTGGTGCGGGTCCTCGTACGGCGGCCGGGTGATCAGGCCCGCCGCCGGGTCGAACGTCCCGGCCAGCGAGTGCACGGCCGTCACCTCCACCGCCTCCGGCTCGGTGAGGTCGGGCAGGATGCCGGGCAGGCGCTGGGCGAGCATCGTCTTGCCCGCCCCGGGCGGCCCTGTCAGCAGCAGGTGGTGCCCGCCGGCGGCGGCCACCTCCAGCGCCACGCGCGGCACCTCCTGGCCCATGAGGTCCACGAGGTCGCCCAGGTCGCGGGCGGCAGTCGTCCCGCGCGGCCGCCGCACCGGGTCGACGTCCGGCACCCGCGGCGGCGTCCCGCCGTGCAGCGCGACCACCTCCGCCAGCGTGGTGGCGCCCCGCACGCGGGCGCCGGGCACGAGCGACGCCTCCTCGACGTCGGCCGTCGGCACCACGACGTCGCGGAACCCGGCCGCGACCGCCGCGGCCACGGCCGGCAGCACGCCCCGGACCGGCTGCAGGCGCCCGTCCAGCCCGAGCTCGCCGAGGTGCACGACCCGGTCCAGACCGTCGGCGGGCACCTCCCCCGCCCCGGCCAGCACCGCCACGGCGATCGAGACGTCGAACGCCGAGCCGCCCTTGGGCAGCGACGCCGGCGAAAGGTTGACCGTGATCTTGCGGTTCGGCCACGCGATGGCGCTGGAGAGCACCGCCGCGCGGACGCGGTCGCGCGCCTCGCTCAGCGCGGTGTCCGGCAGGCCCACGAGCGCGAACCCCGGCACCGAGTAGGCCAGCTGCGCCTGCACCTCGACGACGTGGCCCGTCAGCCCGACCAGCCCCACGCCCGCCGTCGTCCCGAGGCTCACTCAGAGCACCCCCTCGAGGTGCTCCACGCGGGCGGCGCCCGCCCGCGGCAGGATCACGGCGACGACGTCGATCCGCACCTCGCGGAAGCGGCGCGGCGCGCCGGCCGCGTGCTCGTCCAGCCACTGCCCCGTCAGCCGGCGCAGCCGTGCCAGCTTGGCCGGCGTGACCGCCTGGGCCGGGTGGCCGTACCGCTCCCCGCGCCGCGTCTTGACCTCGACGGCCACCAGCGTGCGCCCGTCGAGGGCCACCACGTCGAGCTCGCCGCCGCTGCCGCGCCAGTTGCGGTCCAGCAGCTCGAAGCCCCGCTCGACCAGGTGGCGCGCGGCCACCTGCTCCCCGTACCTGCCGACGGCGTCCTTCGCCCGCATGCCGACCACCTCCGCGAGCAGCCTCGCGGGCCGTGGCGGCGGTGCTGGGCCGCGGCGGAGCCGCCTGTGGAGGGCCGGCCCGCGGCGGCGGCTGTGGGCACCGCCCGGGCCGGGGCCGCGGGCACCGGCGGGCCGGGCCGGAGGGCACGCGGGAGGGGCGGCGGCCCGCTACAGCGTGAGGTCCGCCTTGGCGAGCTCCTCGACGTTGACGTCCTTGAAGGTCACCACCCGCACGGACTTCACGAACCGCGCCGAGCGGTACACGTCCCAGACCCAGGCGTCGGCGAGGCGCAGCTCGAAGTACACCTCGCCGGCCGCGGACCGCACCTGCAGGTCCACCTGGTTGGCGAGGTAGAACCGCCGCTCGGTCTCCACCACGTACGAGAACAGGCCCACGACGTCGCGGTACTCGCGGTAGAGCGCGAGCTCCATCTCGGTCTCGTAGTTCTCGAGGTCTTCGGCGCTCACGACGTCATCCTCCCACCGCCGGACCCCACGGCGGCGTCATCCGCCGCGCCCGTGGTGTCGGGCCCGACCTGCGGTGACGCAGCCTCGTCCGGCACGGGCCCCTCGGGCACCAGGCTCTGCGCGACGGCCGCCTCGAAGGCCTCGACCACCTCGGCGGCCGCCGCCTCGGTCGCCGCCTCGGTCGCCGCCTCGGTCGCCCCGCCCTCGGGCGTCGGCGCGGCGGTCTCGGCCGCCTCCTGCCCGCCGGAGATCGCCTTGAGGTTCCACGAGCGCCGGTGCTGCGGCGTGGTGCCGTGCCGGCGCAGCGCCTCGAGGTGCGCCGGCGCCGAGTAGCCCTTGTTCTGGTCCCAGGCGTACGTCGGGTACTGGCGCGCCAGGCGGGTCAGGAGCATGTCCCGCTCCACCTTGGCGAGCACGCTGGCGGCCGCGACCGAGGAGCACTGCAGGTCGGCCTTGACGAGCGTGCGCACCGCGGGGTCGGTCTCGGGCGCCCCGGCGACGTCGAGCTCGGCCGCCTCGAACAGGTCCACCTCGCGGCGCGAGAGCCAGTCGTGCGACCCGTCCAGCAGCACGACGTCGACGTCGCCGCACACGCGGCGCACCTGGGCCAGCGCGCGGCGGCCGGCCAGGCGCAGCGCGCCGACGATGCCGTGCGCGTCGATCTCGGCCGGACCGGCGTGCCCGACGGCCCAGGCCACGCCCCAGCGCTGCACCGCGGGCACGAGGGTCTCGCGCGCGGCGGGGGTGAGCAGCTTGGAGTCGGCCAGGCCCTGCGGCGCGGTGCGGGTCGCGGCGTCGACGACCACGACGCCGACGCTCACCGGCCCGGCGAGCGCGCCGCGGCCGACCTCGTCCATGCCGGCGACGAGGCGGGCGCCGCTGCCGAGGATGGCCCGCTCGTGGCGCAGCGTGGGCTTGCGGGGTCCGCCGGCCGCGCGCGAGCGCGGCGGGGTCGGACGGCGCGGGGTCGTCACGGCTGCGGAACCTCCTCGAAGACGTCCCCGGGGTTGCGGTGCCACGTGGCGTGGTCCAGCGGCCACACCGTGGCGAACGCGGTGCCGACCACGTTGGAGACGGGCACGAAGCCGCCACCGGGCTTGGACGTGTTGTAGCGCGAGTCCTGCGAGTCCTGCCGGTTGTCACCCATGACGAACAGCATGCCGTCCGGCACCGTCACGTCGAACGGGTCCTGGCTCGGCACCGAGCCGGGCTTGATGTACGTCTCGTCGACCGGAGTGCCGTTGACCTGGACGCGGCCTTCGGCGTCGCAGCAGGTGACGTGGTCCCCGGGCATGCCGACGACCCGCTTGATCAGGTGCTCGCCGGTGTCCTGGGGCAGCAGGCCGACGAACGTCAGCCCCTCGGTGACCGCGTTGCCGACCGGGCCGCGGTCGGGCGCGACGTAGGGCGGGAGCCAGCCGCCCGGGTCCTTGAAGACCACGATGTCGCCGCGGTGCAGGTCCAGCGCGCGCGGGACCAGGCGCGAGACCATGACGCGGTCGCCGACCTCGAGGGTGTCCTCCATGGAGCCGCTCGGGATGTAGAAGGGCTGCACGAGCAGCGTCTTGATGAGCCAGGAGAGCACCAGCGCGCTGACGACGACGACCGCCGTCTCGCGCAGGACCCCGAGCCCTCGCCCACGACCCCGGCCGGCGGGCCGGTCCCGGCGGTGAGCGCTCCCGGGGCGGGAGGCGGCCGAGGTGGGCGAAGTGTCAGGTTCTGTCACGGGGTCACTCTTCCACGTGGGCGCGGGCGTCGCGTAACCGTCCTGGTACGCCGACGGGCGGCCCCGAGAGGGACCGCCCGTGGACGTGGGCCGCCGGCGCGCCGGCGACGAGGGAGGGTCGAGCTCAGCGCTCGCGCTTCTCCTTGATCTTCGCCTTCTTGCCGCGCAGCGAGCGCAGGTAGTACAGCTTCGCGCGACGGACGTCACCGCGGGTGACGACCTCGACCGAGTCGATCGTCGGGGCGTGGACGGGGAACGTGCGCTCCACGCCGACGCCGAAGCTGACCTTGCGGACGGTGAACGTCTCGCGGACGCCGTCGCCCTGGCGCGCGATCACGACGCCCTGGAAGGCCTGGATGCGGGAGCGGTTGCCCTCGACGACCTTGACGTTGACCTTGAGGGTGTCGCCGGCGCGGAAGTCCGGGACGTCGGAGCGCAGCGAGGCTGCGTCGACGATGTCGAGCGTGTGCATGATGTCTCCCCGCCCTGCCACAGGTCAGGTGCAAGCTCAGGCCCGCGCGGTGCGCGGGTCGTTCGGATCGGTTCGTGGTGCGTCCGGCGCCCAGCGAGCGAGTCGTCGCTCTGGTCTCCCCTGTGGCAGAGACCCGGTGCTGGCGGCCGTCGACGCAGCCAGCGGACTATTCTGCCACACCCCCGCGGGGTGCGTCCCCGCCCGTGTCACCGCCCGCGCCGCCGCCCGCGCCGGCGCCGCCGCCCGAGGCTCCGGCGTCGTGCGCGCCGCCCCCCGCCGTGCGCACGAGCCGGCCGTCCGCGACGCGCCAGCCGAGCGCGTCGAGCAGGCGCAGGTCGTGCTTGTCGAGCGCGGCGACGTCCAGCGCCGCCAGCATGTCGGGCCGGCGCTGCGCCGTGCGCTCCAGCGCCCGGTCGCGCCGCCAGCGGTCGATGCGGGCGTGGTGGCCGGACAGCAGCACGTCCGGCACCTCGAGGTCCTCCCAGACCGGTGGCTTGGTGTACACGGGGTACTCCAGCAGCCCCGCCGCGCCGTGCGACTCCTCGACGAGCGACGCCGGGTTGCCGACGACGCCCGGCAGCAGCCGGCCGACGGCCTCGATCATCACCAGGGCGGCGACCTCGCCGCCGTTGAGCACGTAGTCGCCGATGGACAGCTCGCTCACCCGGCGGCCCGCGGCGCGGTGGTGCTCGGCCACGCGCGCGTCGATGCCCTCGTAGCGCCCGCAGGCGATGACGAGGTGCCCCTCGCCCGCCAGGGCCTCGGCGTGGCGCTGCGTGAACACCTCGCCCGACGGCGTCGGCACCACGAGGTGGCCGTCCTCGCCGAGCACGTCGTCCAGCGCCCGGCCCCACACGTCGGGGCGCATGACCATGCCGGCGCCGCCGCCGAACGGCGTGTCGTCGACGGTGCGGTGCCGGTCGGCGGTCCAGTCGCGCAGGTCGTGCACGCGCAGGTCGAGCAGGCCCGCCTGGCGGGCCTTGCCGACCAGCGACAGGTCCAGGGCGGCGAGGTAGTCCGGGAAGATGGTGACGACGTCGATGCGCACGTCAGCGCTCCCCGTCGGTGTCGGCGGCGCCGTCGGCGGCGCCCGGCTCGGGCAGGTCGACGACGACGGCGTCGGCGTCGCGCGCCAGCAGCCCGCCGGGCGGGTCGAGCACCACGCGACCGCCGGCCACGTCGACCACCGGGACGATCGCCCGGACGAACGGCACGAGCGTGCGCACGGTGGTGCCGTCGGGGAGCTTCTCGGCCACCAGCAGCGCGTCCTGGGCGGGCAGGTGCTCCAGCGCGACGACCTCGCCCACCACGGCGCCGTCGGTCAGCTCGACGCGCAGGCCCCGCAGCTCGTGCGGGTACCAGGCGTCCTCCTCGTCGGAGGCGTCCGCCTCGACGACGAGCTCGACGCCGCGCAGGGCCTCGGCCGCGGTGCGGTCGGCCGCCTCGGCGAATGTCACGAGCCAGCGGTCCTGGTGCAGGCGCACTCGCGTGACCGTCAGCGGGCCGGCGGCCGGGGGCTGCGTCGCCAGCGTCGTGCCGACCGCCAGCCGCGTCTCCGGGTCGTCGGTGCGCAGGTCGAGCGCCACCTCGCCGCGCAGGCCGTGCGCGCGGCCGATCCGTGCAACCACGAGCTCCATGTCGTCTCCCTCGGGTGGTGGCCCGCCGCGCGGCGGGCCGGGACGCGACGAGGCCCGGTCCTGGCGGACCGGGCCTCGTCGTGCGTGCGGTGGTGCCTCAGCGCCGGTCGACGTCGACGACGTCGACCCGCACCGGCCCCTCGGTCGCCAGCGCGCCGATCACGGTGCGCAGCGCCTTGGCGGTCCGGCCGCCCCGGCCGATGACTCGGCCGAGGTCGTCCGGGTGCACGCGGACCTCGAGCAGGTCACCCCGGCGCAGCGGCTTCTGCGACACCCGGACGTCGTCCGGGTTGTCGACGATGCCGCGCACCAGGTGCTCGAGGGCGTCCGCGAGCATCAGGCCTCGTCAGCCTCGGCGGGGGCGTCGGCCTCGGCCGGCGCGGCGGTCTTGGTCTGGGCGGCGTTCGCCTTGACCTTCTCGGCCTCGGCGGCGACGGCCTCGACCGCGGCGGCGGAGTCGGCCTTGGCGTCCTTGGTCCGCAGGGTGCCCTCGGCGCCCGGGAGACCCTTGAACTTCTGCCAGTCGCCCGTGACCTTGAGGAGGGCGAGGACCTGCTCGGTCGGCTGCGCGCCGACGCCGAGCCAGTACTGCGCGCGCTCGGAGGTGATCTCGATGAACGAGGGCTCCTCGGTCGGGTGGTACTTGCCGATCTCCTCGATCACGCGACCGTCGCGCTTGGTGCGCGAGTCGGCGACGACGACACGGTAGTACGGGGCCCGGATCTTGCCGAGGCGCTTGAGGCGAATCTTGACGGCCACTGTTGTGGTCACTCCTGGTTCTGTGTGGGCGACCCGCGCACACCGCGCCGTGGGGTCCAGCGGGTGGGGCAGGTCAGGACGCGGCCTGCGCAGGTGAGAGGGGCCTGGGCACGCCGAGTACCGGGACATTGTGCCAGACCCGCAGGCCCGGCTCCAACCGGGCCCCTGCGCGGGGCCGGCGCGCCGTTGAGGGCGCTCAGCGGCCGCCGAGCAGCTTGTCGAGCCCGCCGGGCAGCTGGAGGTTCGACAGGTCGACGTCCTCCTCCTGCGGCTTGCCGACGCCGAACGCCGAGCCGGCCGGCGCCGACGGCGACGTCGGGCCGCCCAGGGCGCGCTGCATCGCCTCGCGCTCCTGCTGGGCGCGCTTGGCGGGGTTGCCGGACTTGCCCTTGACCTTCTTGGACGGCGCCTGCTTGCCGCGCGACTTCTTGCCGCCGCCCATCCCGGGCATGCCCGGCATCGCCGGCATCCCCGGGGCGCCGCCGCCGCGGGCCATCTGGCGCATCATCTTCTGCGCGGCCTCGAAGCGCTCCAGCAGCTGGTTGACCGCCGTGGTCGTCGAGCCCGAGCCGCGGGCGATGCGCGCGCGGCGCGAGCCGTTGATGATCTTCGGGTTGTCCCGCTCGGCCGGGGTCATCGACTTGATGATCGCCTCGATGCGGTCGACCTCGCGCTCGTCGAACTGCTCGATCGCCTCGCGCATCTGGCCCATGCCCGGCAGCATGCCGAGCATCTTCTTCATCGAGCCGAGCTTCTTCATCTGCTGCATCTGCACCAGGAAGTCGGCCAGCGTGAAGTCCTGCCCCGTGGCGACCTTCTGCGCCATCTTCTCGGCCTCGGCGGCGTCGAAGGCGCGCTCGGCCTGCTCGATGAGCGTCAGCACGTCACCCATGTCGAGGATGCGCGACGCCATGCGGTCGGGGTGGAAGACCTCGAAGTCGGTGAGCTTCTCGCCCGTGGAGGCGAACATGATCGGCCGGCCGGTGATGCCGGCGACGCTGAGCGCGGCGCCACCGCGGGCGTCGCCGTCGAGCTTGGACAGCACGACGCCGGTGAAGTCGACGCCCTCGAGGAACGCCTGGGCGGTGGCGACGGCGTCCTGGCCGATCATCGCGTCGATGACGAACAGCACCTCGTCCGGCTGGACGGCGGCGCGGATGTCCGCGGCCTGCTGCATGAGCAGCTGGTCGACGCCGAGGCGGCCGGCGGTGTCGACGATGACGACGTCGTGCTGCTTCTCGCGGGCGAAGGCCACGCCGTCGCGCGCCACGCCCACCGGGTCGCCGATGACGGCGTCGGTGTCGGCGCCCTGGTTGCCCGGGTGCGGCGCGAAGACCGGCACGCCCGCGCGCTCGGCGACGACGGACAGCTGGGTGACGGCGTTGGGCCGCTGCAGGTCGGCGGCGACGAGCACGGGCGTGTGCCCCTGCTCGCGCAGCGCGAGCGCGAGCTTGCCGGCCAGGGTCGTCTTGCCGGCGCCCTGGAGGCCCGCGAGCATGATCACGGTCGGCGGCGTCTTGGCCAGCTGGAGCGGCCGGGTGGCGCCGCCGAGGATCTCGACGAGCTGCTCGTTGACGATCTTGACGACCTGCTGGGCGGGGTTCAGCGCCTGCGACACCTCGGCCGACAGGGCCCGCTCGCGCACGGCGGCGGTGAACTCGCGCACGACCGGGACGGCGACGTCGGCGTCCAGCAGCGCGCGGCGGATCTCCCGCACGGTGGCGTCGATGTCCGCCTCCGACAGCCGTCCCCGACCGCGGAGGTTCTTGAAGGTCGAGGTGAGCCGGTCCGACAGGGAGTTGAACACCAGTCAGGTCCTCAGGGTTCTCGATGGGGCGTGGTGCGGTCCCCCAGCCTACCCGCCGGGCCGCCCGGCCAGGGCCGCGCCTTGTCGATGAGCGACCAGCGCGGCACGTCGTCCCAGTCCACGAACGTCACGGCGGTGCCCTTGTGGCCCGCACGGCCGGTGCGCCCGACGCGGTGCAGGTACGTGCGCTCGTCCTCGGGGCACTGGTAGTTCACGACGTGGGTGACGTCCTCGACGTCGATGCCGCGGGCGGCGACGTCGGTGGCCACCAGCACGTCGATCTTGCCGTGGCGGAACGCGCGCAGCGCCTGCTCGCGCGCGCCCTGCCCGAGGTCGCCGTGGATGGCGCCGGCGGCGAAGCCGCGCTCGCGCAGCTCGTCCGACACCTTGGCCGCGGTGCGCTTGGTCCGGGCGAACACGATGGTCCGGCCGCGGCCGTCGGCCTGGAGCAGACGGGCGAGCACCTCGATCTTGTCCAGCGCGTGCGCCCGGTAGACGAACTGCGTGATGTTCTTGACGGTCTGGCCCTCGTCGTCCGGCTCGGCGGCGCGGATGTGCGTCGGCTGCGTCATGTAGCGGCGGGCCATGGACACGACCGGCCCGGGCATCGTCGCCGAGAACAGCATGGTGTGGCGCTTGGCCGGCGTGCGGGACAGGATCCGCTCGACGTCGGGCAGGAAGCCGAGGTCCAGCATCTCGTCCGCCTCGTCGAGCACGACCGTGGCGGCGCGGGTGAGGTTGAGGTGGCCCTGGTTGAGCAGGTCGACCATGCGGCCGGGGGTGCCCACGACGACCTCGACGCCCTGCTGCAGCGCCTCGATCTGCGGCTCGTAGGCGCGGCCGCCGTAGATCTGCACGATGCGCACGGAGCGCTTCTTCGACGCGGTCGCCAGGTCGTTGGCGACCTGGACGGCGAGCTCGCGGGTCGGCGCGACGACGACCGCCTGCGGCTTGCCCGGCGCGGGCAGCTCGTCGTAGCCCGGCTCGCCCGGGGCGACGACGCGGTGCAGCAGGGGGACGCCGAAGCCGAGCGTCTTGCCGGTGCCGGTCTTGGCCTGGCCGATGATGTCGTGGCCCTGCAGCGCGACCGGCAGCGTCATCGCCTGGATCGGGAAGGGGTGGGTGATGCCCACCGCGGCGAGCGCCTCGACGATCTCGGGGCGGACGCCGAAGTCGGCGAACGAGACGTCCTGCGCCTGGATGGCGCTCACGGTGGTCGCGGTCTGCTCCGCGGCGAAGTCTTCTGTGGTGGTCACTGTGCCCTCGGTCGGTTGTCGGCGCGGGGCGCGGCGAGCGCGCGGCGACAGGCCGCCGGCGTCGGCGCACCGCACCGGGTGGACGGCAGCCGATCGCGGAAGGAACGTCGCGGGGCTGGCCGGTCGCGGCGCGAGCCGTGCCCGGGCCGCCGCGGGTGGTCTGCACGTGACGACCGGGCAACCGTGGTACGGCGACATCCTACGCGACGGGTCCCGAGGCGCCCGTATCCTGGCCGCGTGAGCGACGAGCGCAGCAGCACGGGGCCGACGACGGCGGGCGCGCGCGACGGCGCCCTGGCGGAGCTCGTGGGCCTCGCCGCCTACGTCGAGCTGCGGACCTTCGGGCTGCTGGCGGCGCACGCGGTCGGGGCTCCCGACCTGGCGGGCGCGCAGCAGCTGGCCCGGGTGGCCGGCCGGGTGCTGCGCCGGCAGGAGGAGCTCCTCGCGGTGGGCACCGCGCAGGGCGCGGACGACCTGACGCTCATGGAGCCGTTCCGGCACGTCCTGGACCCGTTCGACGAGCGCACGCCCCCGTCGTCGTGGTGGGAGGGTCTGCTCAAGGGCGTCGTGGGGCACGGCGTCGCCGGCGACCTGTGCCGCCTGCTCGCGCGCGGGCTGCCCGCGCAGGACGCGGCGGCCGTCGGCGCCGCCATCGGCGTCACGGACCGCGAGCGGGAGCAGGACGACGCCGCGACCGTGCTGGTGCGCGGCGCCGCGCAGGCCGACGCGGTGCTCGCGTCCCGCCTGGCGCTGTGGGGCCGGCGCGTGGTGGGGGAGTCGCTGACGCTCGCGCAGACGCTGCTGGCGGAGCGCCCGGCGCTCGCGGGCCTGGCGCGCGAGGCCGCGCGACGCTTCCAGCAGCCGGACGCGGCGGGCGTCGACGTCACCGCGTGGGTGCTGGGCGAGCTCACGGCCGAGCACACCCGCCGCATGGACCGCATGGGCCTGGCGGCCTGAGCCTCCGGCCCCCGGCGGGGCGCGGCCGCCGGGACGGCGCCGGGACGCCGCAAGTCGCCGCAGGGACGCCGCAAGTCACCGCAGGGACGCCGCAGGCCCGCCCGGACGTCCGGGCGGGCCTGCGGTGAAGCGCGGTGAGCGCGGGTCAGAGCGAGCCGAAGCCCACGCGCCGCTGCTCCTCGGGGCCGACCTCGACGTACGCGAGCGTCGCCGTCGGGACGACCACACGGCGGCCGCGCGAGTCGGTCAGCTCCAGCACGCCGTCGGACAGGGCGCTCTTGACGGCCGCGGCGACCTGGTCGGCCGTCTCCTCGACCTCGAGCACCAGCTCGCGCGGGTGGTTCTGCACGCCGATCGTGACTTCCACGGTGACTCCTTCGGTGGGCGCCCGGGTGTGCTGAGCGCGAGTGGCCAGGGGCGGGGTCGATCCTAGTCAGCGCGTCGCGCGGCGCCCCTGCCGGGCGCGGCGGTTTCGCCGAGGGCCGATCCGGCGGGTGCCGCGTGGGGCGCTGCCCGGGCGCGGGTGCGCTCGGATCGGGACACCGTCCCGCGACGACACCGGGCGGTCCGGTCGAGGCGGTGCTCGCATCGCCCGTGTACGCCGATCAGCTGCGGCTCGCCGGGCGCGCCGCTGCAGGAGCGGGGCAGCTCA
>NZ_LWGM01000086.1 GCF_001750215.1 Isoptericola variabilis
CAGTGCTCGGGGCGGCGCGTCGGGCGCCGGCGGGCCGGGTGCGCTCGGCGGTGGCGCCCAGGCGGCCGACCGTCCAGCCGAGGAGGCCGACGAGGACGCCGAGGCCCATGACGAGCGCCGCGACGCCGTACGCGACCACCGAGGTGAACAGCGACGCCCGCAGGAACGAGGCGGTCATCGCGGTGGCGCGGACGGGGTCGTCCTGGTCGAGCTCGGCGTAGGTCCTGCCGCCGGTGGCTTCCATCGCGTGGCGCTCGATGACCTGCGCCTGCGCGAAGGCCGAGAAGGGGCCGTCCACGGTGTCGCCCGCGAGGAAGGACGCGTCCTCGGCGACGGTGATGTTCTGCTCCGTGAGCTGCGCGGTGACCACGCCCCAGGTGGTGCCCCCGGCGGCGATCATCAGGAGGCCGGCGACGACGGCGACGAGGCCGACGGTGCGAGCCGTGCGAGCGGTGCGGGTGGTGGCGTCCATGGTTGCCCTCCAGGGTGGCGCTGCGGGTGGCTGCCGGGTCGAGGCCTTGTGGTCTGACCTCATAGCCCTCACGATACTCCTGTGGTCTGGCCACAAGGAGGCCCGCGCGGTGTGATCCGGGTCATGCCCGCGGGTGCTGAGCCGGGCGCACCCGGGGCGCGGGTCCCGGCCGCCGCGTGCAGGTCGGTACGATCGAGGGGCGCCGCCCGCCGGGGGGGGCGCCCCTCGACGTGTCCCCGCAGGTCTGCGGGGACGCGACCCAGTGCCGGGCGGCCTTCGTCCGCCCGCCCGGACCGACCTGAAGGAGCAGCACGTGCCCGACGTCGCCCCGTCGATCCCATCAGCCCCCAGCGAGCCCCAGGGCGCGGTGACGGTGACGACCCCGACGACGGGAGCCGAGCTGTTCGCCGACCGCAAGGACGTCGTCGTCGTCCGCGTCGACGGCGTGCTCACCGACCTCGACCAGCCGCTGGCCGAGGGCGCCGTCGTCGAGCCCGTGACGATCACCGAGCCCGACGGCCTGGCCGTGCTGCGCCACAGCGCCGCGCACGTGCTCGCCCAGGCGGTGCAGCAGGTCAACCCGGACGCCAAGCTCGGCATCGGCCCGCCCGTCACCGACGGCTTCTACTACGACTTCGACGTCGCCACGCCGTTCACCCCCGAGGACCTCAAGGCCCTCGACAAGGCCATGGCGCGGATCATCAAGGAGGGCCAGACCTTCCGCCGCCGCGTCGTGACCGAGGAGGAGGCGCGCGCCGAGCTGGCCGACGAGCCCTACAAGCTCGAGCTCATCGGCCTCAAGGGCTCCGCGGGCGACGCCGCCGAGGGCGCCGACGTCGAGGTGGGCGGCGGCGTGCTGACCATCTACGACAACGTCCGCGGCGCGGGCCGCGAGAGCGAGACCGTCGTCTGGAAGGACCTGTGCCGCGGGCCGCACCTGCCGAGCACCCGCCTCATCGGCAACGGCGTGCAGCTCATGCGCAGCGCGGCGGCCTACTGGCGCGGCAGCGAGAAGAACCCGCAGCTGCAGCGCATCTACGGCACCGCCTGGCCCAGCAAGGACGACCTCAAGGCGTACCTCGAGCGGCTCGCCGAGGCCGAGCGCCGCGACCACCGCCGCCTCGGCGCCGAGATGGACCTGTTCTCGTTCTCCGACGAGGTCGGCTCGGGCCTGCCGCTGTTCCACCCCAAGGGCGGCGTGGTCAAGCGCGTCATGGAGGACTACGTCCGCCAGCGCCACATCGAGGAGGGCTTCTCCTACGTCGGCACGCCGCACGTCACCAAGGACGGGCTGTTTCACACCTCGGGCCACCTGCCGTACTACGCGGACACGATGTTCCCGGAGATGGACCTCGAGGGGTCGAAGTACCGCCTCAAGGCCATGAACTGCCCCATGCACAACCTGATCTTCGCCTCGCGCGGGCGCTCCTACCGCGAGCTGCCGCTGCGGCTGTTCGAGTTCGGGTCGGTGTACCGCTACGAGAAGTCCGGCGTGGTGCAGGGCCTGACCCGCGTGCGCGGCCTGACCCAGGACGACTCGCACTCGTACGTCACCCCGGAGCAGGCGCCGGGGGAGGTCCGCCACCTGCTGGAGTTCATGCTCAGCGTGCTCAAGGACTTCGGCCTGACCGACTTCTACCTCGAGCTGTCCACGCGCGACGACTCGAAGCCCGACAAGTTCGTCGGCTCCGACGAGGACTGGGCCTCCGCGACCGCCGTGCTGGAGCAGGTGGCCCGCGAGACCGGCCTCGAGCTGGTCCCGGACCCGGGTGGTGCCGCGTTCTACGGCCCCAAGATCTCGGTCCAGGCCAAGGACGCCATCGGCCGCACCTGGCAGATGGGCACCGTGCAGTACGACTTCAACCAGCCGGCACGGTTCGGCCTGGAGTACACCGCGCCCGACGGCACCAAGCAGCAGCCGGTGATGATCCACTCGGCCAAGTTCGGCTCGATCGAGCGGTTCATGGGCGTGCTCATCGAGCACTACGCCGGCGCGTTCCCCGCCTGGCTCGCGCCGGTGCAGGTGCTCGCGGTGCCGGTGGCCGAGGCCTTCGACGGCTACCTCAAGGACGTCGTGGCCCGGCTCAAGGCCGAGGGGATCCGCGCCGAGATCGACCTGTCGGACGACCGGTTCGGCAAGAAGATCCGCAACGCGGCCAAGGAGAAGGTGCCGTTCGTGCTCATCGCGGGCGGCGAGGACGCCGAGGCGGGCGCGGTGTCGTTCCGCTACCGGGACGGCCGGCAGGAGAACGGCGTGCCGGTCGCCGAGGCGGTCGAGCGCATCGTCGCCGCGGTCCGCGACCGGGTGCAGGTGTGATGGACCCGTCGGTCGAGCCCTCGGTCGAGGACGCGTCGGGCTTCGCCCCCCGGGAGGACGACCTGCAGCGGCTGTGGACGCCGCACCGCATGGTCTACATCGGCGGCCAGGACAAGCCCGCCGACGCCACGGCGTCGCAGTGCCCGTTCTGCCGCGCCGCCGCCGGCGACGACGAGCAGGGGCTCGTCGTCGCCCGCGGGGCGACGACCTACGCCCTGCTCAACCTGTACCCGTACAACGGCGGGCACCTCATGGTGCTGCCGTACCGGCACGTGTCGGACTACGTCGACCTCACGCCGGACGAGACGGTGGAGCTCGCCCGCATGACCCAGACGGCGATCCGGGTCCTGTCCGCCGTCTACGCCCCCGCCGGCTTCAACCTGGGCATGAACCAGGGAGAGGTCGCCGGTGCCGGCATCGCGGCGCACCTGCACCAGCACGTGGTGCCGCGGTGGCAGGGCGACGCGAACTTCCTGCCGATCGTCGGGCGCACCAAGGCGCTGCCCGAGCTGCTCGCCGACACGCGCGCACGGCTCGCCGCCGCGTGGCCCGTCGACGGGACGGCCGACCAGCCGGCCGACGAGACGGCCGACCAGCCGGCCGACGAGACGGCCGAGAACCCGGAGGGGACCGTCTGATGTTCTCCGGTCTGCGCGCGACGATGCAGCGCGTCTTCCGGCCGCTGGCGGCTGCCCTGATGCGGCGCGGCGTCTCGCCCGACGCCGTGACGGTCGCGGGCACCGTGGTGGTCACGGCGCTCGCCCTGGGGCTGCTGCCCACGGGCCACCTGTTCCTGGGCGCCCTGCTCATCGGCGTGTTCGCGCTGTTCGACTCCCTGGACGGCGTGCTGGCCCGGATGACGGGGCGGTCGGGGCCGTGGGGCGCGTTCCTCGACTCCACGCTCGACCGGGTCTCGGACGGCGCCGTGTTCGCGGGGATCACGCTGTACTTCGTGCTCCGCCCGGACGAGCCGTACGCCGCCTGGGGCGCCGGCGCGGCCCTGGCCTGCCTCGTGCTCGGCGGCGTGGTGCCCTACGCCCGGGCCCGGGCCGAGAGCGTCGGGGCGGACGCCCACGTCGGCATCGCCGAGCGCACGGACCGGCTGGTCGTCGCCCTCGTGCCGACGGGCTTCGTGCAGCTCGGCCTGCCGGTCGTCGTGCTCGTGGCGGTGCTGGGGCTGCTCGCCCTGGCGAGCCTGGTGACCGTCGCCCAGCGCATCGGCACGGTGCACCGCCAGCTGCGCGGGCGCGAGACCGGCCTGCGCGGCGCGGGCGGCGTCGCGGGCGGGGAGGCCTGATGGGTCTGCGCGTCGACGTCGCGAAGGCGTACACGTTCGCGTGGCGCCACGCCCCGCGGGTTCCCGAGCCGGTGCTGCGGGCCGCCTTCACCGCGGTCGCCGACCTCACCTGGCTCCGCCGCACCGAGGGCGTGCGCCGGCTGGAGGCCAACTACGCGCGCGTGCGGCCGGACCTCGACGCGGCGGCCGTGCGCCGGCTCGCCCGCGCCGGCATGCGGTCGTACATGCGCTACTTCCGCGAGGCGTTCACGCTCCAGGGCGCCACGCCCGAGCAGATCAGCGCACGGGTGCGGCTGGCCGACGGCCAGCACGTGGTCGACCACGTCGCCGCGGGCAAGGCGCTGTCCCTGGCGCTGGGCCACCTGGGCAACTGGGACCTCGCCGGCGCGTGGGCCACCCCGAACCTCGCGCCGGTGCTCACCGTGGCCGAGAAGCTGAAGCCGGAGGCCCTGTACCACGAGTTCGTCGGCTTCCGCCGGTCCATCGGCATCGAGGTGCTCGGTCTCGGCGACGCCGACGTCTTCCGCCGGCTCGTGCGCGGCGCGCGTGTCGGCCACCGCGTCGTGCCGCTGCTGGCCGACCGCGACCTCGCCGCCTCCGGCGTCGAGGTCGACCTGGCCGGGCACCGCGCCCGGGTCGCGGCCGGCCCCGCCGCGCTCGCCCTGGCGGCCGGCGTGCCGCTGGTCACCGCCGCCATCACCTACGAGCGCCTCACCGGCGCCCGCCGCCGCGCCGCCGGCACCCCGTGGGGCGTCGTCGTGCGGTTCTCCCCGTTCGTCGAGGTGCCGGCCCCCGAACCGGGGCTGACCGCGCCCGAGCGCCGGCGGCGCCAGGTGGCGGCCATGACCCAGGCCTGGGTGGACCACCTCGCCGTGGCGCTGCGCGAGCACACCGAGGACTGGCACATGCTGCAGCGGGTCTTCGTCGAGGACCTCGACCCGGAGCGGTACGCCAAGACGCGGGCGGAGGCGGGCGAGCTGTGACGACCTCGCGGCCCCTGCGGGTGGGCATCGTCTGCCCCTACAGCTTCGACGCCCCCGGTGGGGTCCAGTTCCACGTGCGCGACCTCGCCCAGGCGCTCCAGGCCCGCGGGCACGAGGTGTCGGTGCTCGCGCCCGCCGACGACGACACGCCCGTGCCCGACGTCGTCGTGCCCGCCGGAAAGGCCGTCGCGGTGCGGTACAACGGGTCCGTCGCGCGGCTGACGTTCGGCCCGCGCGCCGCGGCCCGCGTGCGGCGCTGGATCGAGAGCGGCGCGTTCGACGTGCTGCACCTGCACGAGCCGATGACCCCCAGCCTGTCCATGCTCGCCCTGTGGATCGCCGAGGGCCCGGTCGTGGCCACGTTCCACAGCGCGCAGGTGCGCTCGCGCGCCCTGCAGGTGGCGTTCCCGCTGCTGCGCCAGAGCCTGGAGAAGATCGCCGCGCGGGTCGCCGTGTCGGAGGACTCGCGCCGCACGCTGGTCGACCACCTCGGCGGCGACGCCGTCGTCATCCCGAACGGCGTCTACGTGGACACCTTCGCCGCGGCGCGCCCCGCCCCGGCGTGGCAGGGCACCCCCGAGGCACCCACCGTCGCGTTCCTCGGGCGGCTCGACGAGCCCCGCAAGGGGCTGCAGGTGCTCACCGCCGCGATCCCGGCGATCCTCGCCGCGCACCCCGGCGCGCGGTTCCTCGTCGCGGGCCGGGGCGACGCCGGGCGCGACGAGGCGGTCGAGGCGCTCGGCCCGCTCGCCCGCAGCGTGGAGTTCCTCGGCGGCATCAGCGACGCCGAGAAGGCCGCGCTGCTGTCCTCCGTCGACCTGTACGTCGCGCCCCAGACCGGCGGGGAGAGCTTCGGCATCGTGCTGGTCGAGGCGATGAGCGCCGGCGCCGGCGTGGTGGCGAGCGACCTGGGCGCGTTCCGCCGCGTGCTCGACGACGGCGCGGCGGGTGCGCTGTTCCGCACCGGCGACGCCGACGACCTCGCGCGAGCCGTCCTGGAGTCGCTCGCGGACCGCGAGGCGACCCGCGCCCGCCGGGAGCACGCGGCGGCGTGGGTGCGCCGCTACGACTGGTCGGCCGTCACCGACCAGGTGCTCGCCGTGTACGAGATGGCGGTCGCCGCGGGCGAGGCCATGCCCGTGCACCAGGCGGCCGGCCGGCGCGGGCCGTGGCGCCTGCTCGGCGGCGACGTGGCCGAGGCCGGGGGGAACGGGCGATGACCTGGTCGGAGATCGCGCTGCTCGCCCTCGTCGTCGTGGCGGTCGGCGTCTGGCTGGCGTGGGTGTCGGCGTCGCGGCTGGACCGGCTGCACCGCAAGGTCGCCGCCTCCCGCATCGCCCTGGACGCCCAGCTCGTGCGGCGCGCGAGCGCCGCCGTCGACCTGGCGAGCTCCGGGCTGCTCGACCCCGCCTCGAGCGTGCTCGTGGCGGACGCTGCCTACGGCGTCGTGGACGACGCCGGGCCGGTCGCCTCGCCCGAGCAGGCGCTGGCCATGGACGGGTTCGGCGCGGCCCGCGAGCGGGCCGAGAGCGCGCTGAGCGCCACGCTGCGCTCCGCCCTGGGGGACGCCGACGTGCTCGCCGAGCTGCGCGCGGGCGCGCCCGGCGAGCAGCTGCTGGCCACCCTCGTGGCCACGTGGTACCGCGCGCAGCTCGCCCGGCGCTTCCACAACGAGGCCGTGGCGCAGGCCCAGCGCGTGCGCCGGCACTGGTGGGTGCGCGCCCTGCACCTGGCCGGGCACGCGCCGTCCCCGCGCACGGTGGAGCTCGACGACCAGATGCCGGAGGCGATGGCCGGCTCCGGCCCCGCCGTGCGCGCTTAGGATCGTCACGCCGGCCGCACGAGCCGACGGCACCACAGCGAGAGAAGGTCCCAGAAGTGAGCGAGAGCTACACCCGGCCCGGCGCCGGCGAGGCCGGCGTCGGCGAGGTCGGCACGGCGCGCGTGAAGCGCGGCATGGCGGAGATGCTCAAGGGCGGCGTCATCATGGACGTCGTCACCCCCGAGCAGGCGAGGATCGCCGAGGACGCCGGCGCGGTCGCCGTCATGGCGCTCGAGCGGGTGCCGGCGGACATCCGCGCCCAGGGTGGCGTGGCCCGCATGAGCGACCCCGACATGATCGACGGCATCATCGAGGCCGTCTCGATCCCCGTGATGGCCAAGGCCCGCATCGGCCACTTCGTCGAGGCGCAGGTCCTGCAGTCGCTCGGCGTCGACTACGTCGACGAGTCCGAGGTGCTCACGCCGGCCGACTACGCCAACCACATCGACAAGTGGGCGTTCACCGTCCCCTTCGTGTGCGGCGCCACCAACCTCGGCGAGGCACTGCGCCGCATCACCGAGGGCGCGGCCATGATCCGCTCCAAGGGCGAGGCCGGCACGGGCGACGTGTCCAACGCGACCACGCACATGCGCCAGATCCGCCAGCAGATCCGCCGCCTCGCCTCGCTGCCCGAGGACGAGCTGTTCGTCGCCGCCAAGGAGCTGCAGGCGCCGTACGAGCTGGTCGCCGAGGTGGCCCGCACCGGCAGGCTCCCCGTGGTGCTGTTCACCGCGGGCGGCATCGCCACCCCGGCCGACGCCGCGATGATGATGCAGCTCGGCGCCGAGGGCGTGTTCGTCGGCTCCGGCATCTTCAAGTCGGGCGACCCGGCCGCCCGCGCCCGGGCGATCGTCCAGGCCACCACGTTCCACGACGACCCGGACGTCGTCGCCAAGGTCTCCCGCGGCCTCGGCGAGGCGATGGTGGGCATCAACGTTGAGGCCGAGCCCGCTCCCGTGCGCCTCGCGGAGCGCGGCTGGTGACACCCGAGGAGGGGCTCACCTCCACGACCTCCCTGGGGCCCGACTGGGTCCTCGGGGAGGACGGCCTGCGCCACCGCCGCGCGGCCCGCGTCATCGTGCTCGACGACGCGGGCCGCGCGCTCCTGGTGCGCGGGCACGACGCCGACCAGCCCGACCGCTCCTGGTGGTTCACCGTGGGCGGCGGCATCGACGCCGGCGAGACCGAGGTCGAGGCCGCGCTGCGCGAGCTGCGCGAGGAGGCCGGCCTGACGCTCGGGGCCGAGGACCTCCAGGGCCCGGTGATGACCCGCGCCGGGATCTTCCACTTCTTCGCCGAGACGTGCCGCCAGGACGAGGTCTTCTTCCTGGCCCGCGTCGACGCGGGGCACGTGCCGGTCGCCGACGGGTGGACCGACGTCGAGCGCGAGGTGCTCGACGAGCTGGCCTGGCTCGCCGCCGACGAGCTGCGCGCGCAGCCGTACGAGGTGTTCCCCACCGCGCTGCCGGACGTCATCGACGCCCTGGCCGGCGGGTGGGACGGCACCGTGCGGCACCTCGGCACGGAGAACGACGACGAGGCGGTCCCGGGCGCCTGAGGGCCCGCCGCGGGCACTCCCCGGGGCGCGCGGCGCGTCCCCGGGGGCGTGCTCCCCGTCGTGCGTCCCGGCGCGGGGGCAATAGCCTGGGACCCGAGCGACGCCGGGACGAGCGCGCCCCCCGGGGCGGTGCGGCCCGGGCCGGGGGCGTCGCGGACCTGTACCGGCGGTACCGCCGCCAGCAGCAGGAAGGCCGCGCGATGGGCATCCGACCACCCTGGCGGGCCGCCGCCGCGGCGATCGTCGCGTCCGCGGGGCTGGCCGCCTGCACCGCCGGCGGCGGGCCGGCGCCGTCGGGGGCGCCGGAGCCGTCTCCGCTCGAGCGCAACGCGCCGGGCCGCGCCGAGTACTTCCTCGACTCCGAGGACCAGTACTTCCGCAACCTGGCCGCCGCCCTCGGCGACGCGCCCGACGCCGAGGCCGCGCAGCGGATCGAGACGCTGCTGGAGACGCCCGTCGCGCAGTGGCTCACCGGGCCGCCGACGGACACGCCGCGCGCGGTCGCCGAGAACCTGCGGCGCGCCGAGGCGCAGGGCGCGGTGCCGGTGTTCGTCGTCTACAACATCACCGACCGCGACCTCGGCGGCGAGGCGAGCGGCGGCAGCGACGACCCCGACGCCTACCGCGCGTGGGTCCGGGAGGTCAGCGACGCCGTCGGCGACGCCCCCGCCGTCCTGGTGGTGGAGCCCGACGCGCTGCCGGGCGTCCCGCAGATGGACGAGGCCCGGCAGGCCGAGCGCGTCGAGCTGCTGCGCGACGCGCTGACGGTCTTCCGGGAGGGCAACCCCGCCGCCGCCGTGTACCTCGACGTCGGCCACTCGCGGTGGCTCGACCCGGCGCGGGTCGCCGAGCTCGTCGAGCGGGTCGACGCGGACGGCACGCTCGTGACCGGCGTCGCGCTCAACGTCTCCAACCAGCGCCCCGAGGCCGAGCTGCGCCGGTACGCCGAGGAGCTGTGGGACGCGCTCGGACGGCGCGTGCACGTGATCCTGGACAGCTCGATGAACGGGGCCTCGAGGACCGGCGAGCTCCTGGAGTGGTGCAACCCCGAGGGGGAGCGGGTCGGGACGCTGCCCGACACCGTGTTCGACCCCGACGCGTGGTTCGAGCACGTCTACGTCAAGGCGCCCGGCGAGTCCGACGGCCGGTGCGGCACGAGCGCCGAGCCCGCCGGCGTCTTCGACCCCCGGCTCCTGCTGGAGCAGGTGGCCGACGACCCGGCGTGAGCGGCGTCCGGCCCGCAGCGGGCCGGACACCGGGTCACACCGTCTCGGCCAGCTGCAGGGGCGCCGGCGTGGCCACCGTGCCCGTGCGCTCGGGGCGGTACCAGCCGACGATCTTGCCCCGCACGATCCGCACCAGCGACCCGTACAGGACGTACGCCCGCAGCGGCTCGTAGATGAGGCGGTAGACCGGGACGACGAGCAGGTGCCAGGGACGCTCGTGCACGAGCGCGACGGCCACCACCGAGATGACGAGGTGGATGAGCGCCACCGCCGCGGCGAACAGGGCCACGCTCTCCCAGTTGCCCCCGACGACGCTGGTCACCGCCACCATGACGACGAACGGCATGAACACGAGCGGCACCAGGACGGACATCAGGGCGTACGGCAGCGTGACCATCCCGAGCGCCCCGTACCGCGGGCGGAAGAGCATGTCCCGGTGCTTGTACAGGGCCTGGATGTTGCCGTAGGTCCAGCGCAGCCGCTGCTTGGCCAGCGCGTGCAGCCGCGTGGGCGCCTCGGTCCACGCCACCGCGTCGTTGTCCTGCACCACCGCGTACCCCAGGGCCTGGACCGACAGGGTCAGGTCGGCGTCCTCGGCCTGCGTGTCGTGGGAGTAGCCGCCGATGCGCAGCAGCAGGTCGCGACGCCACGCGGCGCAGGCCCCGGGCGCGATCGCGATCGCGCCGACGAACCCCTCCGCCATCCGGGTCACGCAGATCCCGGAGATGTACTCCAGGCTCTGCCAGGCGGTCAGCAGGTTGCACCGGTTGCCGACCTTGACCAGGCCGGCGACGGCGCCGACCGGCTTGCCGCGCCCGGTGTCGACGAAGTGGCGCGCGAGCATCCGGATCGTGTGGGGCTCGAAGAGGGTGTCGCCGTCGAGCGTGACCACCACCTCCCCGCGCGCGTGGGCGATGCCGTTGTTGCTGGCCCGCGACTTGCCCCCGTTCTCCTGGGTCAGCACCCGCAGGCTGCGCCAGCGCCGGGCGTAGTCGCGCATCAGCGCCAGGGTGCCGTCGGTGGACCCGTCGTCGACCGCGATGACCTCCAGCCTGGGGTAGTCGCTGGCCCGCAGGGCGTCCAGCGTCCTGGTGATCACCCGTTCCTCGTTGAAGACGGGCAGCACCACGCTGACGGTCGGCAGGTCGCGCACCGGGGGCACGGTGGCCCACGCCCTGCGCTGTCGGGACCGTTCCATGAGGGCCAGCACGACGTACAGGAGCGACATCGCCGTCAGGGAGATGATCCCGGTCCAGAACAGCCACGTGCCGACGTTCTTGGGGACGACCAGGACGCTCGAGGCCGCGACCAGGGTGGCGTAGTCCGCCGTGTCCGGCGGGATCTTCTTCTTCGGCATGCTGTCGGCGTCGAGCAGCGGGGCGAGGGTCGTGAACTCGTACCCCTGGGCCTTCGCGTCGCGGATCAGCCGCTCGAGCATGGCCACCGTCTGCGCCCGGTCGCCCCCGCCGTCGTGCAGGAGCACGACGTGCCCCTCGCCGTCGAGCTGCGGGGTCGGGATCTCCTCGCCCGGCGCGTAGCTCCAGTCCAGCGTGTCGAGGTCGTAGTCGACGTGCAGGTAGCCGAGCTGCTGGGCCTGGAGCACCGCGCGCGGGTTGTTGTACGGGTCGCCCTCGGGGATGCGGAAGAGCCGCGTCTGGTATCCCGCGACCGCCCGGACGAGCCGGTCGGTACCGATCAGCTCGAAGCGGTTGCGGGCCGCGTCGTTGGCGTAGAAGTCGATGTGGGTCATGGTGTGGTTGCCGACCATGTGCCCCTCGCGGACCTCCCGGTCCACCAGCTGCGGGTACTGGTCGATGTTCGACCCGATCGGGAAGAACGTGGCCGGCACCCCCTCGCGGGACAGCAGGTCGAGGATGGCGGGCGTGGACTGCGGGTCCGGGCCGTCGTCGAAGGTGAGCACGAGCTGCCGGGGCCCGGGCTTGCCGTAGGACTCGAGCACGTACGGGCTGTCCCCGATCAGCTCGACCTCCTCGGGGGTGGCCTCGCGGAAGACCTCGGTGCTGAACGGGTCCTTGAGGAGCACCCCGGAGCCCGAGCGCTCGACGAGCGCCATCCGCTGGAAGACGTAGCCGCCGTCCTCGCTCAGGAGCGGGATGTCGCGCTCGTCGCCGGTCGCGAGGAGCCGTTCCGGGTAGGACGGCGAGGCGTTCTCGGAGGCGGGCCAGATCGGCGCCATCACGCGCGGCGTGATGACGAGCGCGAGGAGCCCGGCGGCCAGGACGGCCAGGACGATGCTGGCGACGACCCACCGCTCGCGCCTGCCGCGCGGGTCGTAGAACACGGGGACGGACGGGGACGGGGGTCGCTGTGAGTCTCTGACCACGGTGCGGCTCGCCTTCGGTACAGCTCTGGGGACGCGGGCTGGTCCTCGCCGAGGGGGAGGTCGCGCCGGGCGCCGCGGCGGCGGCGTCGGCGCAGGGCAGCCCGGGCGGACGTGCGGTGGGAGCAGCGGCAGCCGCTGCGGCGGCGGTCGCCGGCGTCACGCGACGCCCGACGACCTTCGCGGGGTGGGGGCGGTCGGCGACCGAGGGCGGGCGCGGACGGGTCGAGGACCCGGCTACGCGGCCGTTCTCGGTCCGGGGGTCGTCGAGGGAGCGTCGTCCATGGCGCTCCTCCTTCCTCCGCGCAGGCGGCAGGCGAGGCACGGGCTCGCGAGCAGAGCCCGGGAAGCAGCACAGGAGCGGGGGTCGCGGGGCGCGGGCGGTGGCGACGCGGACGTGCGCGCCGTCACCACGGCCACGTCCGCTCACCCTCGCCTTGAGAGGCCCACGGCGCCGGGTGAGCCCCCGGACACGGCCCGTCGGGGACGGGCCGCAGACGGGTGGTGGCGCCCCCTGGATCGCCGAGTCTTGCGACCCAGGAATCGTGACACGCGCTCGCCGCGGTGACCACGCCCTTGCTCGTCCGTCTCACGCGATTACCCGAATTTCACCCGGTGGCCCGCCGCGGCGCCTAGACTCCTGGGCCGTGACAGTCCCCGCGACCCCCGCCGCGAGCCCCGCCGTGAGCCCCGCCGTGAGCCCCGCCGTGAGCCCCGCCGTGAGCCCCGCCCTGGGCACGTCCGCGGCCCCGGGCACGTCCGCGGCCCCGGGGACGCCCGCGCGCGCCA
>NZ_LWGM01000087.1 GCF_001750215.1 Isoptericola variabilis
TACGGCGTCGCGGGAACACGAGGAGTGGGATGAAGTTCCGGGTTGAGCGTGACGTCCTGGCCGATGCCGTCGCCCTCGCCGTCGGCGCCCGGGGCGGAGGAGCCGGTGCACCTGCTCGTCGTCTCGGACCTGCACTGCAACACGAGCATGGCCCCGCTGATCCGGGAGGTCGCGACGCGGGCCGACGTGGACGTGGTCCTCAACGCCGGCGACACGACGATGAACGGCACGGCTGTGGAGAAGGTCTGCGTCGACGCGTTCGCCTCGGTCCGGCCGCCCGGCGTGCCGATGGTCGTCTCGGACGGCAACCACGACTCGATGACGGTGTCCGAGGCGGAGCGGTCGAACGGCGAGACCGTGCTCGACGGCGAGGTCGTGGAGGTGGCCGGCGTGCGCATCCTCGGCGACCGCGACCCGCACGAGACGCGGGTGGGCGGCGGGACCACGACCGTCGAGTCCGCCGTCGAGGAGGGCCGCCGGCTGCGGGACGTGGCGTGCGACGACGGCGACGTGGACCTGCTGCTGATCCACACGCCGTCGGTCGGGGACGCGGCGATGCACTCCGGCTGCGTGCCGTTCCAGGTGTCCGGCCACACGCACACCCGCTACGACCCGGTGCCGTTCGGCCAGGGCGTGCGGTACGTCAGCGGGTCGACGGCGGGCGCCGCGCCCGGCGAGCCGACCGTCGGCCCGCTGCGCGGCACCGCCGAGATGACCCTCCTCGAGTACGACCCCGCGCAGGGGCGGGTCGCGCGCTGGAAGCTCGTCGAGGTCCGGCGCGACGCGACGGCGTCCGTGGGCCCGTGGCGGGCCGTGCCGGTGCCAGTGCCCCCGCTCGCCACGCCGCCCACCACCCCGCCCGGCCTCCTGCCCGCCCCGGCGGGGACCGGGCCGGCCGTCACGCCGTCGCCCGCCGGTCCGTCGCCCTCCACCACGCCGAGCCCGTCACCGTAGGCTCGGGCCGTGGCACCCGAGCTCAGCACCGACCCGAGCGCACCCGACCCGAGCGCACCCGACCCGAGCGGCCCCGCCCGGCCGGACCCCGACACGCTGACCCCGGTCGCGCAGGACTACCTCAAGGCCGTCTGGTCGGCGCTCGAGTGGTCGGACGACCGGGTGACCACCGGCCAGCTCGCCGACCGGCTCGGCGTCGGGCCGTCGACCGTCTCCGAGACCGTGCGGCGCCTGGCAGACCAGGGGCTGCTCGAGCACGAGCCCTACCGCGGCGTCGGCCTGACCGCGCTGGGGCGCTCCCACGCGCTGGTCATGGTGCGCCGCCACCGGCTCATCGAGACCTGGCTGGTGCGCGAGCTCGGGTACACCTGGGACGAGGTGCACGACGAGGCGGAGCGGCTCGAGCACGCCGTGTCGGACCTGCTCGTGGAGCGGCTCGACGACCGGCTCGGACGCCCGGTGCGCGACCCGCACGGCGACCCGATCCCCACCGCCGACGGGCGCGTGGTGCGCCCGGACGCCGTGCCGCTCGGCGCGCTGGCCGACGGCGCGAGCGGGGTCGTCGCCCGCATCTCCGACGCCGACCCGGGCGCCCTGCGCCGGCTCGCGGTCCTGGGCATCGAGCTCGACGTGCCCGTGACGGTCACCGGGCGCCGCGAGCGTGCCGGCACCCTCGCGCTCGCCTGGCACGCGGACGGCGTGGCGCGCGCCACGGAGCTCGACGCGCTCGCCGCGTCGCGCATCTGGGTCGTCCCGGCGTAGCCTTCGGACATCCCCACGAGGCCGTGCGTGCCTGGTGGCGCGCGCGGTCGAAACGATACGAGCCGCCTTCCGGAGGACACCACGTGACCGCACCCACGGCCGCACCCGCTCCCGCGCCGACCCGCGGCCGGTCGCCGCACGTCGGCGCCGCGCTGTTCGCCCTGGCCGTCGGCGGCTTCACCATCGGCACCACCGAGTTCGCCACCATGGGCCTGCTGCCCCAGATCGGGGCGGACCTCGGGGCGAGCGACCCCGTCGTCGGGCACGCCATCACCGCCTACGCCCTCGGCGTCGTCGTCGGGGCGCCGCTGCTCACCGTGGCCGCGGCCCGGATGTCCCGCCAGCGGCTCCTGCTGCTGCTCATGAGCGTCTACACGGCGGCCAACCTGCTCTCGGCGGCGGCCCCGAGCATCGAGCTGCTCGTCGCGGGGCGGTTCCTCGCCGGCCTGCCGCACGGGGCCTTCTTCGGCGTCGGTGCGGCCGTCGGGGCGGCGGTGGCCGGCCCCGGGCGCCGCGGCCACGCCGTGTCGATGATGATGACGGGCCTGACGATCGCGAACGTCGTCGGGGTGCCGCTGTCCACCTGGGTGGGCCAGGTGCTCGGCTGGCGCGCGGCGTTCCTGCTCATCGGCGTGCTCGGCGCCGCCACGCTCGTCGGCCTGCTCGCGTTCGTGCCGCACGACGGGCCGGTCGACTCCTCGGCGCGCCGGGAGGTCCAGGCGCTGCGCAACGGCCCGCTGTGGATCGGCTTCGCGGCCGGGTCGATCGGCTTCGGCGGCCTCTTCGCCGTCTACTCCTACGTGGCGCCGACCGTGACGAAGGTCTCCGGCATCGCCGAGGGCCACGTGCCGTGGGTGCTCGCCGTGTTCGGCGTCGGGATGACCGTCGGCACGCTGCTCGGCGGGCGGCTGGCGGACCGGGACGTGCTCGGCACCGTCGTCGGCGGGTTCGTCGCCACCGGCGTCGCCCTGGTGCTCTTCGCGCTCGTCGGCGGCTCGCCGGCGCCCGCCGTGGCCGCGCTGTTCCTGCTCGGGGTCACGTCGCAGGTGCTCGGCCTCGCGCTGCAGACGCGCCTGATGGACCTCTCGCCGCAGGCCCAGTCGCTGGGCGCGGCGCTGTGCCACTCGGCGCTGAACACGGGCAACGCGGCCGGCGCCTTCTTCGGCGGCCTGGTCATCGCCACCGGCTGGGGCTACCTCGCCCCGGCGTGGACGGGGGCGGCGCTCACGGGGCTCGGCCTCGTGCTGCTGCTGGCCTTCGGGCGCCAGAGGGTCGTGCACCACCACGCGGCCTGACGGCGGGGCCCGCAGGGGGTCCTGCGGGCAGGCGGCTCCCGGGGGCGTGACAGGTTCGTGCGGTACCTTGCCCACGTGACCCGGACCCCCGCAGGCGCCGCTCCCGGCGCCGCGACCGCCTCGGACCTCGACGCCCCGGACCTCACCCCCGAGGCCGCGGGCGACACCGCCCTGGCGGGCGTCCGCCCGCTGCGCGACCGCACGCTCGCGGTGATCCTCGTCGTCTTCGGCGCGATCGCGTTCCTCGCCTCGGGCGAGCTCGCGATCGAGCGGTACCTCACGCTGGTCGACCCGGCGCACGCGCTGAGCTGCACGCTCAACCCGCTGGTCGACTGCGGGCCCGCGATGGACTCGTGGCAGGGCCGGCTGCTCGGCTTCCCGAACCCCTACATCGGCCTCGTGGCGTTCCCCGTGGTCATCACCTCGGGCGTGCTGTGGCTGACCGGCTACCGGCCGCCGCGCTGGTACCGCCTGTCGCTGCTGGGCGGCACCGTGCTGGGCCAGGCGCTGATCTTCTTCCTGATGTTCACGATCCTGCACGAGCTGCACTCGATCTGCCTGTACTGCGCGGTCGTGTGGACGTGCATGTGGCCGCTGCTGTGGTTCCAGGTGGTGCACGCGCTGCAGACCCGCGCCCTGCCCGCGCCCGACGGGCTGCGCCGGTTCGCCGTGGGCAACCGCGGCCTGGTGCTCGGCCTCGGCTACGTGGTCTCCGTACTGTGGATCGCGCTGACCATGGGCCGCCTGCTGGTCGCGTCGTTCCTGGGCTGAGGCCGCCCCCGAGAAGGGCAGGGGGCGCCCCGCGGCGGCACTAAGATCGTCCGGGTGAGCACGCCTGACGCCCCCGCAACGACCGACGCTCCGACGGAGCCGACGTTCCGGTACACCCCGGCCCTCGCGCAGCAGATCGAGCAGCGCTGGCAGGACCGCTGGGAGGAGCGCGGCACCTTCCACGCCGCGAACCCGACGGGCGAGCTCACCGGCCCGGCGGACGGTGCCCCGCAGGGCGACCCGTTCTTCATCATGGACATGTTCCCCTACCCCTCCGGGGCGGGGCTGCACGTGGGCCACCCGCTGGGCTACATCGCCACCGACGTCGTCGGGCGCTTCCGCCGCATGCGCGGCGACAACGTGCTGCACGCGCTGGGCTACGACGCGTTCGGCCTGCCCGCCGAGCAGTACGCCGTGCAGACGGGCCAGCACCCGCGCGTCACCACCGAGCAGAACATCGCCACCATGCGCCGCCAGCTGCGCCGCATGGGCCTGGCGCACGACCCGCGCCGCACGTTCGCCACGATCGACCCGGAGTACGTCCGCTGGACGCAGTGGATCTTCCTGCAGATCTTCGACTCCTGGTACGACGCCGAGGCCGTGCGGCCCGACGGCGGCCGCGGCCGCGCCCGCCGCATCGCGGAGCTGGCCGAGGAGCTGGCCGCCGGCACGCGGCCGGTGCCCGGCCACGACGGCGACAACGCCGGCGGCGCCGTGTGGCAGGCGCTGAGCGCCCAGGAGCAGCGCGACGTGCTGGACGCCCAGCGCCTGGCCTACGTCGACGAGTCCCCTGTGAACTGGGCGCCCGGCCTGGGCACCGTGCTGGCCAACGAGGAGGTCACCTCGGACGGCCGCTCCGAGCGCGGCAACTTCCCGGTGTTCACCAAGTCGCTGCGCCAGTGGAAGATGCGCATCACCGCGTACGCCGACCGCCTCACCGACGACCTGGCGCTGATCGACTGGCCCGAGAAGGTCAAGGCGATGCAGCGCAACTGGATCGGCCGCTCCACCGGCGCGCAGGTGCGCTTCGACGTCGTGGGCACCACCGACCACGACGCGCCCGGCACCGCGCAGACCCTCGAGGTCTTCACCACGCGCCCGGACACGCTGTTCGGCGCGACGTTCATGGTCGTGGCCCCGGAGCACCCGCTGCTCGACGAGGTCCCGGCCGCGTGGCCCGAGGGCACGCGGGACGCGTGGACCGGCGGGTACGCGAGCCCGGCCGAGGCCGTCGCGGCGTACCGGCGCGAGGCCGCGGCCAAGACCGCCGTCGAGCGCCAGGCGGACGCCGGCAAGAAGACCGGCGTGTTCTCCGGCCACCTGGCGGTCAACCCGCTCACCGGCACCTCGATCCCGGTGTTCACGGCCGACTACGTGCTCATGGGCTACGGCACCGGCGCGATCATGGCCGTGCCGGGCGGCGACGCCCGCGACTTCGCGTTCGCCGAGGCGTACGACCTGCCGGTGGTCCACACCGTGCTGCCCGCCGACGGCCTGCCCGAGGGCCACGAGGGCGCCTGGACCGGCGACGGCGTGGTGGTCAACAGCCCGGCCGAGGGCCAGGACGCGCCGCTCGAGCTCAACGGCCTCGACGTCGCCACCGCCAAGGCGGCGACCATCGCCTGGCTCGAGGACACCGGCGTCGGGGCGGGCACCACGACCTACCGGCTGCGCGACTGGCTGTTCAGCCGGCAGCGCTACTGGGGCGAGCCGTTCCCGGTGGTGTGGGACGAGGACGACCGGCCGGTCGCCCTGCCGGCGAGCATGCTGCCGGTCGACCTGCCGGACGTGCCGGACTACGCCCCGCGCACCTTCGACCCGGACGACGTCGACTCCGAGCCGGAGGCGCCGCTGGGCCGCAACGACGACTGGGTGAACGTCACGCTGGACCTGGGCGACGGGCCGAAGACCTACCGCCGCGACACCAACACCATGCCCAACTGGGCCGGGTCGTGCTGGTACTACCTGCGCTACCTGGACCCGACCGACGGCTCGAACGACGGCGCCGTCGTCGACCCGGAGCTGGAGCGGTACTGGCTGGGGCCGAAGCACAACCCGACCTCGGGCCCGGCCGGCGGCGTGGACCTGTACGTCGGCGGCGTCGAGCACGCGGTGCTGCACCTGCTGTACGCCCGGTTCTGGCACAAGGTGCTGTACGACCTGGGCTTCGTCACCGCGCTGGAGCCGTTCGGCAAGCTGTTCAACCAGGGCTACGTCCAGGCCTACGCCTTCACCGACGCCCGGGGCGCGTACGTGCCCGCCGCCGAGGTCGAGGGCGACGAGCAGGCCGGCTTCACCTGGCAGGGCGAGCCCGTCGAGCGCGAGTACGGGAAGATGGGCAAGTCCCTGAAGAACGTCGTGACGCCGGACGAGATGTACGCCCAGTACGGCGCCGACACCTTCCGCGTCTACGAGATGTCGATGGGCCCGCTGGACCTCTCGCGCCCGTGGGAGACCCGCGCCGTCGTCGGCTCGCAGCGGTTCCTGCAGCGCCTGTGGCGCAACGTCGTCGACGAGGAGACCGGCGAGGTCACCGTCACCGAGGCGCCCGCGTCGGACGCCACCCGCCGCGTGCTGCACCGCACCATCGCCGAGGTGACCGCCGAGATGGAGGGCATGCGCCCCAACACGGCGATCGCCAAGCTGATCACGCTGAACAACCACCTCACCTCGCTGGAGGAGGTGCCGCGCGAGGCGATCGAGCCGCTGGTGCTCATGACCGCCCCGGTGGCGCCGCACGTCGCCGAGGAGCTGTGGGAGCGGCTGGGCCACCCCGAGTCGCTGGCCCACGAGCCGTTCCCGGTGGCCGACCCGCAGTACCTGGTCGAGGAGACCGTCACCTGCGTGGTGCAGGTCCAGGGCAAGGTGCGCGGGCGCGTCGAGGTGCCGCCGTCGATCAGCGACGCGGACCTCGAGGCGGTGGCGCTGGCCGAGCCCAACGTGGTCAAGGCGATCGACGGGCGCGACATCCGCAAGGTCGTCGTGCGCGCGCCGAAGCTCGTCAACGTCGTCGTCTGACGCACCGGTCGTGACGTCCCCCGTCGAGGGGGCCTACGAGCGCGCCCGCCGCGCGTTCGCGGGCCCGATGCTGGCGCTGCTGCACAAGCGGCACGCCCCGCTGGTCGTGGCGCTGCTCGGCGCCCTCTTCACGCCCGAGCGCGCCGCCGTGCCGGTGGCCGACGCGCACACCGAGCTGGACGAGGCGCTGCGCGCGCTGCGGGCGGCCGGCCACGCGGACCTGCCCGAGGGCGGCGCCCGCGACCTGTGCCGCCAGTGGGTCGCCGAGAGCTGGCTCGTGCGCCAGGTGCCCGAGGGCGGCGACGAGGAGTACCGCCTGACGGCGCACGCGGTCGACGCGCTCGACGTCGCCGCCCGCGCCGGCGGGCCGCGCACCCGCGTCACGCGCTCGCGCGTGCGCACGCTGCTCGACGCCGTCGAGCGGCTGGCGCAGGACGTCGACCCGGACGTCGAGGCCCGCAAGGCGCGGCTGCGCGCCGAGGTCGCGCGCGCGAGCGCCGAGCTCGAGCGGCTGGAGGCCGGCGGGCAGGTGGAGACGGTCGACGCCGAGCAGCTGCTCGAGGAGGCCGAGAACGTCCTGTTCCTCGTGCGCGAGCTGCCCGCCGACTTCGCCCGCGTGGCGGAGAGCATCAAGGGGCTGCAGCGCCGGGTCGTCACGGCGCTGCGCCAGGACGACCGGCCGACGGGGGAGGTGCTCGCCGAGTACCTCGAGCAGGCCGAGCACCTGCTCGAGTCGACGGCGGAGGGCCGGGCGTTCGCCGGCGCCGTGCGGCTGCTGGGCGACGTCGACCGCCTCGACGCGCTCGCCGCGCAGCTCGAGGCGGTGCTGCGCCACCCGTTCGCCGGGGACCTCGACCCGCAGCAGCGCGCCGAGCTGCGCGGCATCACGCGCCAGATCGAGCAGGGCCTCGACGACGTGCTGACCGCCCAGCGGCGGGCCTCGCACGTCATCACCACGCAGGTGCGCCACCACGACCCGCTGCGCGACCGGCAGGTCGACGACCTGCTGCGCGACGTCGTCACCGCCCTCGCCGCCTGGGTGCCCGGAACGCGGCGCGGCCAGGGCGTGGACGCGCTGCGCCGCCTGCCGCGCGCCGAGCTCGGCCGCCTGCGCCGCACGCTGCACGACCTGCGCCCCGACGAGCCGCCCGCACCGCTGGCCGGGGCGACGGGGTGGGACGACGACCTCGAGGTGTCCCTCGAGGAGGCCCGCGCGTGGGGCGGGCCGCAGTACGCGGACCTCGAGGCGCACCTGCGGCGGCTCGCGGCCGGGCGGCCCGGTGCCGCCGGCGCCGCCGTCGACGTCGCGGAGGCGTTCGAGAGCGCGCCGGCAGCCCTGCGCCGCCCGGTGGACCTCGTGGGGCTGCTGGAGCTGGCGGCCCGGTCCGCGGGGCCGTCGGACGGGGGCCGGGACGGAGTGACCGACGGGGTCACCGGCGGGGTCACCGACGGGGTCACCGGCGGGGCGCCCGTGTCGGTGGTGACCGCGGTGCGGCCCGACGGCACCCGGCGTCGGTTCGCGTTCGCCCGCACCGGCGTCCGGCCCGACGACATGGACGGCGGCGGTGCGGACGGCGACGGCGGTGCGGACGGCGACGGCGGTGCGGGCGGCGGAGCGACGCAGGACCAGCAGGACGACAGGACGGGAGAGCAGCCGTGACGGTGGAGACCGAGCACCTGCGCACGCAGGACGCGACGGACGGCGGCGCGCACGCCCCGGTGCCGGCGGCGGAGGCCGCGCCCGGGAGCGAGGCGTTCATCGCGCCCGTGCCCGCCGAGGAGGACCTGCCGGCCCTGTTCCCCGGCGACACGGGCACGCTCGAGGCGCCCGTGCGCCAGGTGCTGGCGCGGCTGCTGCGGCAGCGGCACCTGTCGGCGGCGGAGCAGCCGCGGCTGTGGCGCACGCTGTTGGTGCACCAGGCGACCGTCGAGTCGCGGCTGCACGACCTGTTCGTGGACCTCGTCGTCGACCACGACCGCGGCCTGGCGTACAAGCGCCAGGTCCGCGAGGCCGAGGTCGACGTGCCCGTGCTGCTGCGCGACGAGCCGTACACCCGGCTGGAGACGGTGCTGCTGGTGCACCTGCGCGCGGTGTTCCAGCGGGAGCACGGCGTGGGCGAGCAGCAGGTGCGCGTCGACGCCGAGGAGCTCGAGCAGACCGTGCTGAGCTTCCTGCCGCCGGGCGAGACCAACGTCGCGGCGCGGCAGCGGGAGATCCAGGCCGCCGTGGCGCGCCTCGTGCGCGAGCGGGTGCTCGCCGAGGAGACCCCGGGCCGCTACCGGGTCCTGCCGGTGATCGAGGTGATCCTGTCGGTCGACCGCCTCGCCGAGCTCGCGCGGTGGCTGCGCGAGGACGCGGCGCACGGCGGCGCCCACGGGGAGCCGGCCGGCGACCCCGCGGACTCGGACGCCGACCTCGCGACCGATCTCACCGACGACCCGACCGACGACCCGACCGACGACCCGACCGACGACCCGACCGACGAGGAGGGCGACCTGTGACGCTCATGGCCGACACCCTCTTCGGGCTGATCCCCGCGGCCTCGACCGGCCAGCAGTGGGTGGCGCGCGACCTGCAGCTCGTCAACTGGGGCGGGTACTCCGGCTGGCACCAGGTGCGGTTCGCCGCGACGGCCACGCTGCTGTCCGGCGCGTCGGGCTCGGGCAAGTCCACGCTGCTGGACGCCTACATCGCCCTGCTCATGCCGCACACGACGCCGTTCAACGGCGCCTCCAACGGCGGCGTCGTCGGGCGGCCGCGCGGCAAGGACCAGCGCAACGTCATCTCGTACTCCCGCGGCAAGGTCGACGAGTCGCGCACGGCCGAGGGCACCCGCGAGACGGTGCTGCGCGGCGACGGCACCGACACGTGGTCGGCCATCGCGATGACCTGGGCCGACCAGGCCGGCAGCCTCTTCACCGCCCTGCGCGCCTGGTACGTGCCCGCGGACGCCCAGCGCACCGAGGACCTCGTGGCCGTGCGGGCCACCGTGGACGGCGCGTTCGACGCCCGGGACCTGGAGGCGGCCGCCGGTCGCCGGCTCGCCCGCGGCGCGCTCGCCGACCTCGGGCTGACGCTGCACGACACCGACCGCGACTTCACCGCGCGCCTGCACAGCACGCTCGGCATCGGCGCGGCCGGCGGCGGCGCCAAGGCCGTGGCGCTGCTCGGGCGCATCCAGGCCGGCCAGCAGATCACCACGGTCGACGCGCTCTACAAGTCGATGGTGCTCGAGGAGCCGGAGACGCTCGCCGTCGCCGACGCCGCCGTGGCGCACTTCGACGACCTCGCCGGCACGCGCACCCGCATGCTCGTCGCCAAGGACCAGGTCCGCGTGCTGTCGCCGATCCGCAAGCACCGCGCCGCCGTCGACGCCGCCCGCGAGCGGCTCGCGGTCATCGCCGAGGTCGGCACGTTCGACGACGCGGCGTCCCCGGCGAGCCTGTGGCGGCACGAGCGGCGGCTGGGGCTGCTGCGCTCCGCCGAGGAGGACGTGCGCCGGCGGGCGCGCGAGGCCAAGGCCGACGTGGCGTCGCTGCAGGCGGCGCACGAGACGCAGGCCGCCGCGCTCGACGGGCTGCGCCAGGCCCTGTGGGCCGCCGGCGGCGAGCGCGCCGCCAAGGCCGAGGCGCAGGCGGAGGCCGCGTGAGCGGGGGCGGCGGGCGCGGCCGGCGCCGCCGGCACGTCGAGGAGGAGCACGTCAACCACGAGCGGTGGCTCGTGAGCTACTCCGACATGATCACGGTGCTCATGGGCCTGTTCATCGTGCTGTACGCGATGAGCCAGGTGGACCAGGCCAAGTTCGAGGCGCTGCGCGAGTCGCTGTCGGAGGGCTTCGGCATCACCACAGGCAGCACCGGCGTGCTCGAGGGCAGCGACGGGGCGCTCGACGGCGACCCGGCCGCGGCGATCGTGCCGGCCCAGCAGGCCGGCGACCCGGTGACCGGCGACGAGGGCCTGGGGGAGCAGGGCGTCGACCCCGGCTCCCTCGCCGGCGCCGACCCGTCCGTGGTCGCCGAGGCGCGCCAGGAGGCGAGCCACCTGGTCGAGGTCCGCGACGAGGTCGCGGCCGCGCTGAAGGCCCGGGGCCTGCAGGACGCGGTGAGCATGCGCATCGACGAGCGCGGCCTGACGATCGGCCTCGTCGCCGACGACGTGTTCTTCGCCGCCTCCAGCGCCGGGCTCACCGACACCGCCCGGCAGGTGCTCGACGCCGCCGGGCCGACGCTCGCCGGGCTGAGCGAGCAGATCTCGGTCGAGGGGCACGCCAACGTGCTGCCCGTCTCCGGCCGCTACGCCACCAACTGGGAGCTCTCCGCCGACCGCGCCACGCAGGTGCTGCGGCACCTGGTGGAGAACGACGGCATCGCCGGCTCGCGGATCATGGCCGTCGGCTTCGGGGACCAGCGCCCGCTGGTGCCCGGCGACGACGACCAGGCCCTGGCCGCGAACCGCCGGGTGGACCTCGTCATCCTCAGCAGCGCGCCGGAGAAGGTCCGCGAGCTGCTGCCACAAGTCATCGGGACGGAGGAGTGAGCGTGTCCGTCGAGCAGCGAGTCATCGGTGCGCCGCAGAAGATCGGTGGGCGCTCGGGGGCGTCGGCGGCGCCCGCGCCGGCAGCCGCCGCGCCGGAGCCGGAGCCGCGGAAGCGGCGGCGCTGGCCGGTGCTGGTCGTGGCGCTGGTGGCGCTCGTCGCCGCCGGGGCCGCGGCGGCGTGGTTCTTCCTGCGCACGCCGGACGCCGAGGCGGCGCCGCCCGAGCCGGAGCCGGGCGCGGTGATGCTGGTGGACCCCGTCAGCCTCAACCTGGCAGACGGCCACTACCTGCGCCTGGGCCTCGGCCTGCAGCTCACCGCCGAGATCCACGAGGACCCGGACCCGGCGCGCGCGCTCGACCTGGCGATCGCGCTGTTCTCCGGCCGGCACGTGGACGAGGTCTCCGACCCCGCCACGCGCGACGAGCTGAAGGCCCAGCTCGCCGAGCAGCTCCACGAGGCGTACGAGGGCGAGGTGCTCGACGTCTACCTCACGGAGTACGTGACGCAGTGACGGCCGGTCGCCGCACGGTGACGGCAGGTGACGGCAGGTGACAGCAGGTGACAGCACCGTGACAGCACGGTGACGGCACCGGCGCGATGAGGGCGCGCCGACGAGTACCGGCGGCGTCGCCGGCGAGGTGCCCGCGGGCTTCCGCGGGAGGAGTGCCCCTCTCGGGCCCGAGCGCGCCCGAGAGCGGGTGAAAACGGACGGAATCGTCCCCGGAACGCTCAGTGCTGCCCGCGTGCGGCCGATGGGCGGGTCGTGACAGTCCCCCGGCAGCAGACCGTGGTGCGCCCTGCCGGCCGCGGCGCGCGCCTCGCGCCGACCTCCGAGCCCGTGCCGTACGACTTCCGCCGACCCCTGACGATGTCGCGCGACCACGCGCGCCACCTGGAGATGGCGTTCGAGCGGTTCGGGCGCCAGTGGGCCACGCAGCTCACCGCGCGCCTGCGCGCGGTCACCGAGGTGACGCTCGAGAACCTCGCGCTGCGCCCCTACGACGAGTACGTCGCCGGGCTGCCCGCGCCCACCGCCGTCGTGGTCTGCGCCGTGGGCGACACCCGCCAGAGCGCGGTGCTGCAGCTGCCGCTGCCGATGACGCTCGTGTGGATCGACTACCTGTTCGGCGGCACCGGGCGCGGCGACGACCGGCAGGACCGCGAGCTCACCGAGATCGAGGTGACGCTGCTGCGCGGCCTGCTCGACCACGCCCTGGCCGACCTGCCGTACGCCTTCGCCTCGGTGATGCCGCTGGACCTGCGATTCCCGCGCGGCGCGGCCACGGCCGTGTCGGTCGTCGGGCTCATCGTCGTCGTCACGGCGCTCGTCACCCTGGCCGGCAGCCAGATCGTCGCCGGTTTCGCCGACCTGCGCGACCAGGCC
>NZ_LWGM01000088.1 GCF_001750215.1 Isoptericola variabilis
GCCCGCGCCCCACCCGCCCGCGCCCACCCCCGCATGGAAGGGAAGGTCCTCGTGCCCACGCCCGACCCGCACGCCGCCGGCTCGACGTCCCCGACGCCCGTCAGCGACGCGCTCTCCGACACCCTGGCCCACCAGGTGCTCGGCGAGCACCCCGACGACCCCGTCGAGGCGGCCGCGACGCGGCTCGCCGACCAGCAGGGGCCGTACTTCGGCCAGTTCGGCGGCCGCTTCGTGCCCGAGGCGCTGTACGCCGCGCTCGACGAGCTCGAGACCGAGTACCGCAAGGCGCTCGACGACCCGGAGTTCCGCGCCGAGCTGGCCCGCCTGCACCGCGAGTACACCGGCCGCCCGTCCCCGCTCACGGAGGTGGCCCGGTTCGCCGAGCACGCCGGCGGCCAGCGCGTCTTCCTCAAGCGCGAGGACCTCAACCACACGGGCTCGCACAAAATCAACAACGTGCTGGGCCAGGCCCTGCTCGTGAAGCGCATGGGCAAGACCCGCGTCATCGCCGAGACCGGCGCCGGCCAGCACGGCGTCGCCACCGCGACGGCCGCCGCGCTGCTCGACCTCGAGTGCGTGGTCTACATGGGCGAGGAGGACACCCGCCGCCAGGCGCTCAACGTCGCCCGCATGCGGCTGCTCGGCGCCGAGGTCGTGCCCGTCCAGATCGGCTCGCGCACGCTCAAGGACGCGATCAACGAGGCGCTGCGCGACTGGGTCGCGAACGTCGAGAGCACGCACTACCTGCTCGGCACGGTGACGGGCCCGCACCCGTTTCCCGAGATGGTGCGCGAGTTCCACCGGATCATCGGCGAGGAGGCGCGCGAGCAGGTGCTCGAGCGCACCGGCCGCCTGCCCGACGTCGTCGCCGCGTGCGTGGGCGGCGGCTCCAACGCCCTGGGCATCTTCAACGCCTTCCTCGACGACCCGGACGTCGCGCTGTACGGCTTCGAGGCCGGCGGCGAGGGCGTGGCCTCCGGCCGGCACGCCGCCCGGTTCTCCGGCGGCGCGCCGGGCGTGCTGCACGGCGCGCGCTCCTACCTGCTGCAGGACGCCGACGGCCAGACGCTGCCGAGCCACTCCGTCTCGGCGGGGCTGGACTACCCGAGCGTCGGGCCGGCGCACTCCTGGCTGCACGACCTGGGCCGCGCCGTCTACCGCCCGGTGACCGACGACGAGGCCATGGAGGCCTTCCGCCTCCTGTGCCGCACGGAGGGCATCATCCCGGCGATCGAGTCGGCGCACGCCCTGGCCGGCGCCGTCCAGGTGGGCCGCGAGCTCGCGGCCGCGGGCGAGCGCGACAAGATCATCGTCGTCAACCTCTCCGGCCGCGGCGACAAGGACGTGGCCACCGCCGCGCGGTGGTTCGACCTGCTCGACGCGGACGAGACCGAGGGCGACGACGTCGACCCGCTGACCACGGAGGGGGACCTGTGAGCACGCCCGCCGTCCCCGCCGGGACCCGGCCCGGCGGCGCGCCCGCCACCCCCGCCGCCGCGCCGGTGAGCGACGTCGTGCGCTCGCGCACCGCGGCGCGGATCGAGGAGCTCCGGGCCGCCGGGCGGCCCGCGCTCGTGGGCTACCTGCCCGTCGGGTTCCCCACGCCGGAGCGGTCGATCGAGGCCGTCGTCGCGATGGTGGACGCGGGCGTCGACGTCGTCGAGCTCGGCATCCCCTACACCGACCCGGTGATGGACGGCCCGGTCATCCAGCGGGCCGCCGAGCAGGCGCTCGCCGCGGGCACCCGCGTGGCCGACGTCTTCCGCGTCGTGCGCGCGGTGACCGAGCACGCCCCCCACGTGCCGGTGCTGGTCATGACCTACTGGAACCCGGTGCTGCGGTACGGGGTGGACGCCTTCGCGCGCGACCTCGCGGCCGCCGGCGGCGCCGGGCTCATCACGCCGGACCTCGTGCCGGACGAGGGCGCCGAGTGGGTCGCCGCGGCCGAGACGTACGGGCTCGACCGGGTGTTCCTGGTGGCGCCCAGCTCGACGCCGGAGCGGCTGCGCCTCACGGCCACCGCGTCGCGCGGCTTCGTCTACGCCGCCTCCACCATGGGCGTCACCGGCGTGCGCGCCCAGGTGGGGGACCGGGCCGAGCAGCTCGTCGCCGACACCCGCGCCGCCGGCGCCCCGCGCGTGTGCGTGGGCCTCGGCGTCTCGAACGGGGAGCAGGCCGCGCAGGTCGGCGCCTTCGCCGACGGCGTCATCGTCGGCTCCGCCTTCGTGCGGCCGCTGCTGGCCGACGAGCCCTGGGAGCAGCGGCTCGACGCCGTGCGCGCCGTGGCCGCGGACCTCGCTGCCGGCGTCGCCCGCGCGCGGGCAGGGCAGGCCGGGGGCCCGGCGTGACGGCCCTCGCGGCGCTCGGCACCGTCGTGCCGGCCGCTATCCCGAGCCCGCCGCAGCACACCTGGTACCTCGGCGGGTTCCCGGTGCGCGCCTACGCGCTGGCGATCCTCGCGGGCATCGTGGTCGCGGCGTGGATCACCGCGCGCCGGTTCGTGCGCCGCACCGCCGGCGGCACCGCCGACGACGTCCTCGAGATCGCCTTCTGGGCGGTGCCGTTCGGCATCGTCGGCGGGCGCCTCTACCACGTGATCAGCACCCCGGACCCGTACTGGGGGCCGGACGGCGACCCCGTCCGCGCGCTGTACGTGTGGGAGGGCGGCCTGGGCATCTGGGGCGCCGTCGCGCTCGGCGCGGTGGGCGCGTACATCGGCTGCCGCCGCCAGAACGTCCGCATGCCCGTGTTCGCCGACGCGATCGCGCCGGCGCTGCTCGTCGCGCAGGCCGTCGGCCGCCTCGGCAACTGGTTCAATCAGGAGCTGTTCGGGGCGCCCACCACCCTGCCGTGGGGGCTGCGGATCGACGCCGCCTACCTGCCCGTCGACCCCGCCACCGGCCTGCGGTACGCCGAGGGGACGCTCTTTCACCCCACGTTCCTCTACGAGCTGCTGTGGAACCTCGCCATGGCCGCGGTCATCGTCTGGGTAGACAGACGGTTCAGGCTCGGTCACGGTCGCGTATTCTGGCTCTACGTCGTGCTGTACACCCTGGGCCGCGGCTGGATCGAGGCGCTGCGCATCGACACCGCCGAGCACGTCCTGGGGCTCCGGCTCAACGTGTGGACGTCGATCGTGGTCGGGCTCGGTGCTCTGGCAGCATTCGTCCTCATCGGACGCCTGCGCCCCGGTCGCGAGACCGACGCACGCCGCGAGCCGGGGCAGGACGCCCCGGACGCGGCCTCCGAGCCGGCCACCGCCGGGACCTCCGCCGCGAGCGAGGGGACCGCGGGCGGGGAGCCGGCAGCCGACACCACGAGAGACGTCGAGGAGAAGGACGACCAACGCTCCGCGGAGGCCGCCGGGCCCGACCCCGGCACGGCGGCCCGCGCCTGACGCGGACCCGGGCGACACCCGGGACCGCCACCTGACCGACGGGCCGACGGCGTCCCGACCAGCTTGACCGAGGAAGTCGCGCCCGGGGGACCGGGCGCACGTGAGGACGGTGTTGATGACCACGCCGCAGCTTCGTGGCGCCGTGCCCGGCGCGCAGGGCCTCTACGACCCTGCCGCCGAGCACGACGCGTGCGGCGTCGCCTTCGTGGCGACGCTGCGCGGTACCCCCGGACGGGACATCGTCGACGCAGGGCTGACCGCGCTGCTGAACCTGGACCACCGCGGGGCCGTGGGCGCGGAGGAGAGCTCCGGCGACGGGGCCGGGATCCTGACCCAGATCCCCGACGCGTTCATCCGCGACGTCGTCGGCGTCGACCTGCCGCCGGCGGGCCGCTACGCCATCGGCATGGCGTTCCTGCCGATGGACCCGGCCGAGGCGGACGCCGTCGCGCGCCGCGTCGACGAGATCGCCGCCGAGGAGAAGCTCGACGTGCTCGCGTGGCGCGACGTGCCCGTCACGGCCGACCTGGTCGGCCCGACGGCGCGCGCGTCGATGCCGCTGTTCCGCCAGCTCGTCCTGGCCGACCCGGCCCGCGAGCTGTCCGGCCTGGAGCTCGACCGCCGCGCCTACCGCGTGCGCAAGCGCGCGCTCAACGAGCTGGGCCTGTACTTCGCGTCGCTGTCCGCGCGCACCATCACGTACAAGGGCATGCTCACCACCGCCCAGCTCGAGCCGTTCTTCGCGGACCTGTCGGACCCGCGGTACGCCTCCGAGATCGCGCTGGTGCACTCGCGGTTCTCCACCAACACGTTCCCCTCCTGGCCGCTGGCGCAGCCGTTCCGGCTCATCGCGCACAACGGCGAGATCAACACCGTGCGCGGCAACCGCAACTGGATGTCGGCGCGCGAGGGCACGCTCGCGAGCGAGGAGCTGGGCGACCTGTCCCCGCTCATGCCGGTGTGCACCGAGGGCGCCAGCGACTCCGCAAGCTTCGACGAGGTGCTGGAGCTGCTGCACCTGGGTGGCCGCTCGCTGCCGCACGCGGTGCTCATGATGGTGCCCGAGGCGTGGGAGAACCACGCCGAGATGGACCCGGCCCGCCGCGCGTTCTACGCCTACCACGCGAACCTCATCGAGCCGTGGGACGGGCCCGCCTGCCTCACGTTCACCGACGGCACGCTCATCGGCGCGGTGCTCGACCGCAACGGCCTGCGCCCCGGCCGCTACTGGGTCACCGAGGACGGGCTCGTCGTGCTCGCCTCCGAGTCGGGCGTGCTCGACATCGACCCCGCGACGATCGTGCGCAAGGGCCGGCTGGAGCCGGGCCGCATGTTCCTCGTCGACACCGGCGCGGGCCGGATCGTGGAGGACGACGAGATCAAGGGCCAGCTCGCCGCCCAGCGCCCGTACGCGCAGTGGGTCGCCGAGCAGCAGATCTCCCTGGAGTCGCTGCCCGAGCGCGAGCACGTCGCGCACAGCCCGGCGTCCGTCCAGCGGCGCCAGCGGGCGTTCGGCTACACGGACGAGGAGCTCAAGATCATCCTCAGCCCGATGGCCAACTCGGGGGCCGAGCCCCTGGGCGCCATGGGCTCGGACACCCCGATCGCGGTGCTGTCCAAGCGGCCGCGGCTGCTGTTCGACTACTTCACGCAGATGTTCGCCCAGGTGACCAACCCGCCGCTGGACGCCATCCGCGAGGAGCTCGTCACCTCGCTCGGCGGCGCCATCGGTCCCGAGCCGAACCTGCTCAGCGACACCCCGGAGCACGCGCGCAAGCTCGTGCTGCCGTTCCCGGTGCTCGACAACGACCAGCTGGCCAAGATCGTGCGCATCGACCGCGACGTGCGGCTCGAGGGCGTCTTCCGCGCCGTGACGGTCCGCGGCCTGTACGACGTCTCGGGCGGCGGCGCGGCCCTGCAGCGCCGGCTCGAGGAGATCTTCGCCCAGGTCGACGCGGAGATCGCCGCCGGCGCCACGCACATCGTGCTGTCGGACCGCCACTCGAACTCCGAGCTGGCGCCGATCCCGTCGCTGCTGCTGACCTCGGCGGTGCACCACCACCTGCTGCGCCAGCACACCCGCACGAAGATCTCGCTCGTCGTCGAGGCCGGCGACGTGCGCGAGGTGCACCACGTCGCGCTGCTCATCGGCTACGGCGCGGCCGCGGTCAACCCGTACCTCGCCATGGAGAGCGTCGAGGACCTCGCGCGCCGCGGGTACCTCACCGTCGACCCGGCCACCGCCGTCGCCCACCTCATCAAGGCGCTCGGCAAGGGCGTGCTCAAGGTGATGAGCAAGATGGGCATCTCGACGATCATGTCCTACCGCGGGGCGCAGATCTTCGAGGCCGTGGGCCTGTCCCACGAGCTCGTCGACGACTACTTCACCGGCACCACCAGCCGGCTGGGCGGCGTCGGGCTCGACGTCGTCGCGGCGGAGGTGGCCGCGCGCCACGCCGAGGCCTACCCGCGCTCCGGCAACCACCGCCCGCACCAGCCCCTCACCTCCGGCGGCGAGTACCAGTGGCGCCGTGACGGCGAGGAGCACCTGTTCGACCCCGAGACGGTCTTCCGCCTGCAGCACTCCACGCGTGCGGGCCGGATGGACGTCTTCCGGCAGTACACCCGTCGGGTGGACGAGCAGTCGCGCCGGCTCATGACCCTGCGCGGCCTGCTGCGCTTCAACCCCGACCGCGAGCCCATCCCGGTCGAGGAGGTCGAGCCGGTCAGCGAGATCGTCAAGCGGTTCAACACCGGCGCGATGTCCTACGGCTCGATCTCCGCCGAGGCGCACGAGACGCTCGCGATCGCGATGAACCGGCTCGGCGGCCGGTCGAACACGGGCGAGGGCGGCGAGCACCCGGAGCGCCTGTACGACCCGGAGCGCCGCTCGCGGGTCAAGCAGGTCGCCTCCGGCCGCTTCGGCGTCACGAGCGAGTACCTCACGCAGGCCGACGACATCCAGATCAAGCTCGCCCAGGGCGCCAAGCCGGGCGAGGGCGGCCAGCTGCCGCCGTCGAAGGTGTACCCGTGGGTCGCCGAGGTGCGGCACTCCACGCCGGGCGTGGGCCTCATCTCGCCGCCGCCGCACCACGACATCTACTCGATCGAGGACCTGGCGCAGCTGATCCACGACCTGAAGAACGCCAACCCCACCGCGCGCATCCACGTCAAGCTCGTCTCCGAGTTCGGCGTGGGAACGGTCGCGGCCGGCGTCTCCAAGGCGCACGCGGACGTGGTGCTCATCTCCGGGCACGACGGCGGCACCGGCGCGTCCCCGCTGACGAGCCTCAAGCACGCCGGCACGCCGTGGGAGATCGGCCTGGCCGAGACCCAGCAGACGCTCGTGCTCAACGACCTGCGCGACCGCATCACGGTGCAGGTCGACGGGCAGATGAAGACCGGGCGCGACGTCGTCGTGGCCGCGCTGCTGGGCGCCGAGGAGTTCGGCTTCGCCACCGCCCCGATGGTGGTCTCCGGCTGCATCATGATGCGCGTGTGCCACCTCGACACCTGCCCGGTGGGCGTGGCCACGCAGAACCCGGAGCTGCGCAAGCGGTTCACCGGCAAGCCCGAGTTCGTCGTGAACTTCTTCGAGTTCGTGGCGCAGGAGGTGCGCGAGCACCTCGCCTCGCTCGGCTTCCGGACGCTCGACGAGGCCGTCGGCCAGGTCCAGGCGCTCGACACCCGCAAGGCCGTCGACCACTGGAAGGCCCAGGGCCTGGACCTCGGCCCCGTGCTGGAGCGGCCGCAGCCGCTGCCGGGCTCGGCGCTGCGCCGGGTCAAGCACCAGGACCACGGCCTGGCCAAGGCGCTGGACAACCAGCTCCTGGAGCTGGCCCGCCCGGCGCTGGAGGACGGCACCCCGGTGCGGGTCGAGCTGCCGGTGCGCAACGTCAACCGCACGGTCGGCACGATGCTCGGCCACGAGGTGACGAAGCGCTACCGCGGCGCGGGCCTGCCCGACGACACCATCGACGTGACGCTCACCGGCTCGGCGGGCCAGTCGTTCGGCGCGTTCGTGCCGCGCGGGGTGACCCTGCGGCTGTTCGGCGACGCGAACGACTACGTCGGCAAGGGCCTGTCGGGCGGCCGCATCGTGGTGCGGCCCGACCGTGCCGCCGTGCTCGAGGGCGCGGCGAACGTCATCGCCGGCAACGTCATCGGCTACGGCGCGACGTCGGGCGAGGTCTTCTTGCGCGGCCGGGTCGGCGAGCGGTTCGCCGTGCGCAACTCGGGCGCGACGCTCGTCGTCGAGGGCGTGGGCGACCACGCCTGCGAGTACATGACGGGCGGCACCGTGCTGGTGCTCGGCCCGACGGGGCGCAACCTGGGCGCCGGCATGTCCGGCGGCACGGCGTACGTGCTCGACCTGCGCCCGCAGGCGATGAACGCGGCCGCCGTCGCCTCCGGCGAGCTGGCGGTCGGCGAGCTCGACGACGCCGACTGGGACGTCGTCGCGACGCTGCTGCGCCGGCACACCGAGGAGACCGGGTCGAACGCCGCCGCCGAGCTGCTGGCCGACCCCGACGCCGCGCGCGCCCGGTTCTCCCGGGTGCTGCCGACGGGCTGGGCGCGCGTGCGCCACGCGCTGGCCGAGGCCGCGGCCGAGGGCCAGGGCATGGCCGGCGACGACGCCTGGGACGAGAACGTGTGGGACCGGATCATGGAGGTGGCTCGTGGCTGACCCGCGGGGTTTCCTGAAGGTTCGCGAGCGGGAGCTGCCGCCGAGCCGACCCGTCGAGGTGCGCCTGCGGGACTGGAAGGACGTGCACGCCCACCTGCAGGAGGGCCAGCCGTTCCTCAAGGAGCAGGCGGGCCGCTGCATGGACTGCGGCATCCCGTTCTGCCACCAGGGCTGCCCGCTGGGCAACCTCATCCCGGAGTGGAACGACCTGGTGTGGCGCGGGCAGTGGGCCGACGCCATCGAGCGGCTGCACGCGACGAACAACTTCCCGGAGTTCACGGGGCGCGTGTGCCCCGCGCCGTGCGAGTCGGCGTGCGTGCTGGGCATCAACCAGCCGGCGGTGACGATCAAGAACGTCGAGGTCTCGATCATCGACGAGGCGTTCGCCCGCGGGCTCGTCACGCCGCAGGTGCCGCAGCGCCTCACGGGCACGACGATCGCCGTCGTCGGCTCGGGCCCCGCGGGCCTGGCCGCCGCCCAGCAGCTGACCCGCGCCGGGCACACGGTCGTGGTGTACGAGCGCGACGACGCCATCGGCGGGCTGCTGCGCTACGGCATCCCGGACTTCAAGATGGAGAAGCACCACATCGACCGCCGCCTGGCGCAGATGGAGGCCGAGGGCACCCGGTTCCGCCCGGGCGTCGAGATCGGCACCGACATCACGTGGGACGCGCTGCGCCGCCGGTTCGACGCGGTGGTCGTGGCCACCGGCGCCACGGTGCCGCGCGACCTGGCGCTGCCGGGCCGCGAGCTCGACGGCATCCTGTTCGCCATGGACTTCCTCACCCCGGCCAACAAGGCCGTGGCGGGGCGGCCGGCCGAGGGCGCGCCGTCGGCCGAGGGCAAGCACGTCGTGATCATCGGCGGCGGCGACACCGGCTCCGACTGCCTCGGCACCTCGCTGCGCCAGGGTGCGGCGAGCGTGACGACGCTCGCCATCGGCCGCAAGCCGGCGCTCGAGCGCACGGCGAACCAGCCGTGGCCCACCGACCCGATCGTGTTCGAGGTCTCCTCCTCGCACGAGGAGGGCGGCGAGCGTGCCTACCTGGCGTCGACCGTCGAGTTCCTCGGCGACGACTCCGGCCGCGTCCGCGCCCTCAAGGTGGCCGAGACCGAGTACCTGCCCGACGGGCGCCGCGCGCCCAAGGCCGGCACGGAGCGCGAGATCCCCGCGGACCTGGTGCTGATCGCCATGGGCTTCACCGGCCCGGAGACGGACGCGCTCGTCGACCAGACGGGCACGGAGCTCACGAGCCGGGGCCTGGTGCGCCGCGACGACGGATACGCCACGTCCCTGCCGGGCGTGTTCGTGGCCGGCGACGCGGGCCGCGGCCAGTCGCTGATCGTGTGGGCGATCGCCGAGGGACGCGCCTGCGCGGCCGCCGTCGACGCCTACCTGCAGGGCTCGACCGAGCTGCCCGCGCCCGTCGGGCCGCGCACGGTGGCGCTGAGAGCATGAGCACACCGGCGGGCGTCACCGCAGGTTAGGTGGTAGACGCCCGCCGGGGGGAAGATGACCTGGGCGCCGTCCCGGACGGCGCGCACCACAGCGGCCACCCGGGGTGGCCGGCAGGCCCCGGGTGCGACCGGGGCCGATCGACGACGAGGCTGGAGACATGCGCAGAGCGAAGATCGTTTGCACCATCGGCCCGGCGACGGCGAGCCCGGAGAACCTCCGCAGGCTCGTCGACGCGGGCATGGACGTGGCCCGGATCAACCGCAGCCACGGTTCCGTCGAGGAGCACGAGGCGGTGTACCACGGCGTGCGCGAGGCCGCGAAGGCGGCCGGCCGCAACGTGGCTGTGCTGGTGGACCTCCAGGGCCCGAAGATCCGCCTCGGCAAGTTCGAGAAGGACGAGAAGTACTGGCTCGACGAGGGCGACGTCTTCACCATCACGACCGAGGACGTCGTGGGCACCAAGGAGCTCGTCTCCACCACGCACCAGGGCCTGCCGGGCGACGCCCGCGTCGGCGACCCGATCCTCATCGACGACGGCAAGGTGCGCGTGCGCGTCACGGCCGTCGAGGGCCCGCGCGTGACCACGGTGGTCGAGGTCGCCGGCCCGGTGTCGAACAACAAGGGCCTGAACCTGCCGGGCGTGGCCGTGTCCGTGCCCGCGCTGTCCGAGAAGGACACCGAGGACCTGCGCTGGGGCCTGCGCATCGGCGCCGACTTCATCGCCCTGTCGTTCGTCCGCAACGCCAAGGACTACGACGACGTGCGCGCGATCATGGAGGAGGAGGGGCGGGTCGTCCCCGTCGTCGCCAAGATCGAGAAGCCGCAGGCGGTGGAGAACCTCGAGGAGGTCGTCGCCGCGTTCGACGCGTTCATGGTGGCCCGTGGCGACCTCGCCGTCGAGATGCCCCTGGAGCAGGTGCCGCTCGTCCAGAAGCGCATCGTCGAGCTCGCGCGCCGCAACGCCAAGCCGGTCATCGTCGCCACCCAGGTGCTCGAGTCGATGACGAACAACCCGACGCCGACCCGCGCCGAGGCGTCGGACTGCGCCAACGCCGTCCTCGACGGCGCGGACGCGGTCATGCTCTCGGGCGAGACGAGCGTCGGCGACTACCCGATCGTCACCGTGCAGACGATGGCGAAGATCATCTCGGCGACCGAGGAGCTCGGCGCGGACCGCATCGCGCCGCTGGGCAGCCGCCCGCACACGCGCGGTGGCGTCATCACGCACGCCGCGGCGAACATCGGCACCGAGCTCGGCGCGAAGTACTTCGTGACGTTCACGCAGTCGGGCGACTCGGCCCGCCGCATGTCGCGCCTGCGCTCGCAGATCCCGCTGCTGGCCTTCACCCCGGAGCCCGACGTGCGCGCGCAGCTCGCCCTGAGCTGGGGCGCCCAGGCCTACCAGGTGCCCAAGGTCGACTCGGTGGACCAGATGGTCTCCCAGGTGGACTCGACGCTGCAGGCCAACGGCCTCGCCGAGCCGGGCGACCGCGTGGTCATCGTCTCCGGCGCCCCGGTGGGCGTGCCGGGCACGACCAACTCGATCCTCGTGCACAAGGTCGGCAGCGCGAACGACGCCTGACCGCACGGCCGGGACCGCCCGGCCGGACCGACGACGACGGCGGCGCGCCACCCTCGGGGTGGCGCGCCGCCGTCGCCGTGTCGCCGTGTCGTCGTGTCGTCCGTGACCTGTCGGGTACCCCGGGCGGGACTCGAACCCGCAACACTCCGATTTTGAGTCGGATGCCTCTGCCAGTTGGGCTACCGGGGCGTGCGGGGACCATCGAACCACATCCGGCGCGGGGCGCCGTCGGGCGTGGGAAACCGCACGTCCCGTCAGGCGGCCCGGCGCGCGGGAGCGGGGGAGCGCGGGACTAGGATGTCGTCCGTGACCGAGAAGCCCGCCGCGAAGCTGCCGCTGGACCTGCCGCCGATGGTCGAGCAGGAGCCTGCCCCCGAGCCGTCCGCCCCCGCCCGTCCGGTGCGCCGCGCCGTCGTCGCGGAGGACGAGGCCCTCATCCGCATGGACGTCGTCGAGACCCTCCGCGAGGCCGGGTACGACGTCGTCGGGGAGGCGGGTGACGGCGAGACGGCCGTGCGGCTCGCCACGGAGCTCAAGCCGGACGTCGTCGTCATGGACGTCAAGATGCCCGAGCTCGACGGCATCTCCGCCGCCGAGAGGATCGGCAAGGCGCACGCCGCCCCGGTGGTGCTCCTGACCGCCTTCTCGCAGACGGAGCTCGTCGAGCGCGCCCGCGACGCCGGCGCGATGGCCTACGTCGTCAAGCCCTTCACGCCCGCCGACCTGCTGCCGGCCGTCGAGATCGCCATCTCGCGCTACCAGCAGATCGGTGCGCTCGAGGCCGAGGTCGCCGACCTCACCGAGCGCTTCGAGACCCGCAAGCGCGTCGACCGCGCCAAGGGCCTGCTGCAGACGAAGATGGGCCTGTCCGAGCCCGAGGCGTTCCGCTGGATCCAGAAGACCTCGATGGACCGCCGCCTCACGATGCGCGAGGTCGCCGACGCGGTCATCGAGCAGGTCGGCAGCTGACGCAGCCGTCCGTTTTTCACCCCGGGTGCCCGGTCCCCGTCGTTGTACGGGACCGGGCACGCCGCTATCGTCGCGAGGCGACGTCCCAGTCCTGGAGGTGGTCATGCGCACAGGGGTCGATGTCCGGATCGCCGGACCGGACGACCTGACGGTCGTCGCGGACCTCACCGCCGTCGCGCGCACCGACCAGCCGTACGGGATGCCGGTCGACGGCGCGAGGACCGACGCCCTGCTGACGCACCTGTCGGTGTACCTGGCCGCGGGCGGCACGATCCTCGTCGCCGAGACCGACGGCCGGGCGGTCGGGTTCCTCCTGGCGCGCACGGTCGGCCCGCACCTGTTCGCCGACGAGCCGGCGCTGCTCGTGGACACCCTCTACGTGCACCCGCGCAGCCGCCGCCGCGGTGTCGGGCACGCCCTCGTGGCGCACGCGCTGACGCTGGCCGAGGAGGCCGGCGCGGCGCACGTGTACGGCACCCCGCCGGCCGGCGACCGCGGCATGCAGCGCTTCCTCGCCCGGCTCGGGTTCGCCCCGGCCGCCGGGCACCGCGTGGTCGCCACGGCGGCCCTGCAGCG
>NZ_LWGM01000089.1 GCF_001750215.1 Isoptericola variabilis
GGCGACATCGACTTGACGTCCTCGGCGGTCAGCTGGGACACGGACGCCGGCTGCGTCGCGTTGCCCTCGCTCGGGACGGTGGGCCCGGCCGGCGTCGCCGGCTGGGCGGGAACGATGAGCCCCTTGAGGGTCTCGGCGTGCGCCTGGATCTCCTCGAGGGTGCTGCCGGCCAGCGCGGCCGCGGGGACGCCGGTCGTCTTGGCGACCTCGTCCTTCCACTTGCCGACCTGCTCGCGCCGCTCGTACTCGGCGGCCCGGCGCTCGGCGGCCTCGGCGCGCTCGGCGAGCTTCTGCGCCTCGGTCTTCTGGGCCTCCTCGATCTCGGAGAGCCGCTGGGCGGCGTCCGAGTTCGTCTTGGCGCGGGCCTCCCACTTGCGCGCCTCGGCCTTCCAGTCGATCTCCTGTGCAGGGGTCGACTCGGCCGGCGCGGCCGGCTGGCTGGCCGGCTGGGTGGGCTGGTTCGGCTGGGCCTCGATCGGTGCCGGGGTCTCGGTGCTCATCGTGTTCCTCCCGTGCGGGATCGCCGCGGCGCCCGTGCGGGCTTCGCGGAGGGGTGGGTGGGTCCCCGCCGTGGGCGCCGTGCGGCGCCGTCGGGCGGGAAGATCAGTCGTCGTCGCCGACGTAGGTGGTGCCGGCGTCGTCGGGCATCGCGTCGAGGTAGCCGGCGACGCGCGCGCGGAACTCCTCGCGCTGCTGGGGATCCATGCGCGACGTGCGCGCCGAAGCGACGAACTGGGCCCGGACGTCGACCGGTGGGGCGTCCGGGTCCCACGTTGGCGCGGCTACGCAGCGGCACGAGCCGTTGTGCGCGTTGAACAGCGCGGTGCGGTCGGTGTAGACGCCGCCGCGCGAGCTGAGCATCCGGCAGAACTTGCAGGCACCCGGCCGGGTGAGCCGCTGCCAGCCCCGCGCGGCGCGGTCGCGCGAGGCGTTGGTGGCCACGGTGTTGCCGGACATCTCGACGACGCGCTTGCCCGCGTCCTGCTTGAGGAACGCGAGCGTCTGCTCCGGCGTCGCGGTGAAGAGGTGCTGTGCCCCGAACCGGACCTGAGACTCGAGCGCCACGGTGGGCGCTGCCTGGGCGGGGCTCACCGTGACCGCGCGGTACGTCGCGAGAGTCCCGGCGGCGCGGATCAGCCCTTGCCGCATGGCCTGCTCCCGCAGCTCCTCGAACCACTCTGCGGCGAGCGTGGTGGCCATGTCGCCGTAGGCGTGCACCAGCTGCGGCAGGTACTCGAGCAGCAGGTCGCGCGTCCGCTCGGGCCGGTCGAGCGGCATCGTGCTCCACAGCTGCTGCAGGTCGCGCTCAAGGGCCGCGAGGAGCGTGTCGTTCGCCGCCCGGAACTGCGCCGCCTGGGTGACCGTGGCCATCGGCTACACGCCTTCGAGCTGCGACGTCGGGACGGCGCCGGTGAAGCGCACGCCCTCGAGGCCCACCCGCCGGGCGGCGTCCTGGGGCTCCACGCCGGCGCGGATCAGCACGCCCATCGCGTCGGCCTTGGCCTTGGTGGCGTTGGCGTCCGCGACAGCGTCGTTGGCGTCCGCGGCCGCGTCGCTCGCGCCGTCGGCCGAGACCGGCTGCGCTGCGGGCTGGCCGGTGCCGGCGGGCAGGTTGCCGGCCGCCAGCACCTGCAGGAGCGAGCCTCCCTGCGCCCGGCGCCACTCCGACTGGATCCGCTCGATCTCGTCGCGGGTGTAGCCCATCCGCTCGAGCTCGACCTCGGTCTCCGCCAGCCGCGGGATCGCCGTGACGCGCGCCTGCGAGGCCTGCGCCTGCGACACCTCGGTGGGGGTGGCCCACGAGCCCCAGCGCACCCGCAGGCTGCGGGCGGCCGCGAGCGCCGCGGGGGAGTCGGAGGTCATGGCCAGGGCGCGGCGCATGATGCGCTGCCAGGCCGGGCCGAGCGTGGTGCGCTCCCAGTGCTCGATCTCGAGGCCGAGCTCGTCGTTGGCCGCCTTGATCGCCTCGGCCGAGGACGGGTTGTCCTGGACGATGCCGAGCGAGCCGACGGCGAGCGAGGTCTCCGCGGAGAACTGCTGGGCGATGCTGCGCAGCTGCTCGATGTTCGGCTGCATGGACTGCTGGGCGAACTGCCCGACGGTCGGCAACTGGCCGTCCTCGTCGCGCGAGAGCGTCAGCAGCCGGCCGAGCATGACGGTCCACGCCGGGACGGGGTTGCCGCCCTTGTCGACGAACGCGTCCTCCTCGGCGCCGAGGGCGTAGCGCTGCGGGGCGTTGTAGAACTCCGCGCCGACCTCGGTGCGCAGCATCGTGCGGACCGCGGAATCGGTCAGGTACATCACGCCGCGCGTGATCCGCGAGCGGCCGAACGGGCGGCCGAGCAGCGGCCGGTAGGGGATCGCCTCGACCGGCACGCCCATGGAGTGCACCTGGACGTCGACGACCTGGTAGATCCCCACGGAGGGCACCTGCTCGATGACGTAGACGACGCCCGGCAGGTAGAGGTTCATGGCGGTCGGCTTGCCGGTGGCCTGGTCGATGTCGACGATCGACAGCGCGGACGACAGCGAGCGCGTGCGGGCGTTCCACTCGCCGGTGGCCCACTCGGCGTCGCGGGCGGTGACCATGACCTCGGGCTCGCCGACATCGGGGCGGCCGCGGTGGACGAAGACGAAGACGCAGGAGTGCATGAGCGCGCTGGTGTGCGCGGCCGGCACTTCGGCGGCCATGAAGTTGTCGTCCCAGATGCGCTGCACCTCGGCGAGCAGCTCCTCGGAGCCCTCGGTCGAGGTGAAGCTGTCGAGGATCGTGCGGCGGCTCATCGAGTCGACCGCCTTGGCCGGCCAGCCGATGACGACCTCGAGGCCCTTGAGCGACGGCGGGATCGAGATGCCGAGGTCCTTGAGCTTGTTGTGCCCGTCGTAGTAGGTGCGGCGCAGCTCGTTGCGGGTGCGACGCTCTCGCCACTGCTGCACGAGCCGCTGCAGAGCGGCGCGCGCGGCCTCGTCCTCGAGCCCTGCGACGACCGTCGGCAGGGCGATGGGGGTGATCTTCACGCCAGCACCGATCCCTTCGTCTTGCGGCCAGGCCGTCTCTTGCTCGTGCGGGCCGCCCAGTGGGCGACGGTGACCGCGTCCAGCGGTGTGGGGTCCGACCCGGCCAGGCCCTTCCAGCCCCAGCCGCCGGCGGTGCCGATCGCGCGCTTGCCGGCCTTGGCCACGCAGTCGTTGAGGGTCGGGTCGTCGAAGTGCGTCAGGGTCGCGCGCAGCACGCCGTCGAGGAACATCGCGTGCGCGGCGATCGCCTGGTCGGTGGTCGGGACGATGAGCACCCGGGCCGGGACGCCGGCGTCGCGCAGGTCGTTGACCAGCGCGCCGGCGTGGGAGCGGCCGTCGACGACGATCTGTGCGGCGTTCTTGTGGACGCCGGCCAGCCACTCGACGAGCCATGCGGTGCCTTCGCGCATGCTGCGCACCTCGACGACCTCGACGTGCACCGGGCCGCCGTCGTCGGGCCGCAGCGCCACGGCGAGCGAGACGGTCGCGCCGTCGGGAGAGAACTTCACGCCGTAGGACGTGCGGCCCTCGAGCGGCGGGTCCTCGGTGGCGCGCTCGCGCCAGGGCTCCAGCGGGATGATGCCGCCGGTCTCCTCGTCGTCCCACAGCCCGCACCGCTCGCGCAGGAAGCCGGCCCAGGACATCGAGCCGAGCTCGTCCTCAATCACCGACATCTGCAGCCGCCGGCCGAGCGCCGGGTTCGTGGCCGCCGCGAGCGCCTTGACGGCCGCGAGGTCCTCGGGGCCGGCCGGGATCTTCTCGCGCTCGGGGGACCACTCGTCCCAGGCGAGGCGGCGGTCCTTGCCGAGCACGCCGGCGGTGCGCACGCGGGTGAAGACCTCGCCCGGGCTGTTCGGCCCGGGCGGGGTGCCGGTGTAGATCTGCTGCGGGTCGCCCGACGGCGCCGAGGAGATCGTCGGCAGCAGCGCCTCGAGCTGCTCGTCCGTGAGCTCCTGCGCCTCATCGAGCACCAGGTCGTCGACGGTGAAGCCGCGACCGGAGCCGCGCGAGCGGGCGACGAACTCGATCGACCCGCCGTTGGTCAGGAAGATGGCTTCCTGGCCGTTGGTCTGGCGGATACCGCCGGCGTTCCAGTCGACCATCTCGGCGAGCTCGGGGAACGCGCGGTTGGTGAAGAACGACCGGATGCGCAGGAACGCCTTGCGGGCCGTCTTGACCTCGTGGGCGGTGTGGAGGATCTTGCGACCCTCGACGACCATCTTGAACAGCTCGACGACCTCGAGGACGCCGTTCTTGCCGTTCTGCCGCGGCACGGCCAGGCCGCAGCGGCCGGCGGCGTACTTGCCGTCCGGGCGGCGCCCGAGCCACGAGGTGATGATGGCCTGCTGCCACGGGTCCGGCGTCAGACCGTAGGACGTGGCGAGGAAGCACGCGTCGTCGGCGTCGGTCCACCTAGCGGCCGGCGCGAGGTGGACGCGCGGATCCTGCCGCCCGAGCAGCGCGGCGCCGGCTGACTTCATCGACTGCCGACCCCCTCTGCTCAGGTTGGGCGGGCTCCGATGCGGCCTTGCCGACGCCGAGGGTCACGAGCACCTGGCGCAGCACGTTCTCCTGCTGGCGGGCCTCGCCGAGCACGCTGTCGAACTTCACCTCGACCGAGACGTTGCGCTCGTCGTCGTCGGAGAACAGGTCCTTGAGGCGGAAGTGCATGAGCTGCAACACGCCCTTGCCGGCGATGATCCGGTTCAGCTCGTCGAGCCGGTCGGCGATGCGTGCCGCCTCCTCGGCGAGCACGAGCGTGGCGACGTCGTCGACGTCCTTGGTCAGCGCGCCGTACAGGCGCGCGCCGCGCGCGCCGAGCCCCTCGCCGTCGGTGTCGTCGTGCTCGTCGTGGCCGGCGGGCTCCGCGGTCGCCGCGGCGGCGAGCGCCGCGAGGATGTCGGCCTTGCGGGTCGCGGTGCCGAGGTCGATGTCGTGCTCGGCGGCGAACGCGCGCAGCTGCGCGATCGTCCACCGCTCGGTGGGGCGGCCGTCAGGCGAAGGCGTCGAGGGTGACGCGGATGAACCGGCCGCGGGTGTACCGCTCGACGTTGCCACGGCGCCACCCCGGTCCTTCCTCCGCCGCGACGAACACGTGCACGCCGGTGCCGGACGTCGACCGCTCGACGTAGACGATGGGCTCGGGGACGCTCGCGAGGAACGCGCGAGCCTCGCGGTCGGTGACGTGGTCGAGGTCGTAGCAGCCGAGGCCGCCGCCGAGCATCACGCCGAAGCCGTCGCCGGCCTGCGAAGCGCGCACCGCGGCGAACGTCGACCACGTGAGCGGGTCGGTGGACGACGCCGGGCGGCCGCCGAGCGTGATCGGCCGCTTGCCGGCCGCACGTACCCACCGCACGCCGGCCGCGAGCGCCGGCGGGACCTGCCGGGCGCGGTAGGCGCGCTGGCGGCAGGCGTTCGAGCAGTGCCGAGCGCGCCGGCCGCGGCCAGCACGCGTCGGCAGCTCGACGCCGCACGCGCACCTGTTCACCCGGCCAGTCTACCGGCGGCCGTTACGTTTTGAGGCTCTGACCTGCACATTCACCCGCAGGGCCGGGGCGCCCGCGAGCCGCGGTCACCAGAGGGCCGCGAGCGCCGCAGGGGGTCAACGAACGCCCCGACGGGGGCGATCGGCGGCGAGCGGCCCGGCCAGGCGCCGCGACGCCGGCGAGCCGCCGCCCGGCCGCCCCGGAACTTTCAGGTGCCTCGGGGGGATCTCGCTATACCCCGGGCTACGACCCCCTGGAGGGAGGGGAGGGGATGGTGCCCGGGCCCCACTGACGCGAGACACGCAGCGCGGGCCGGCCGTTCAAGGTCGGCACGCGACGCTCGCGGCCGCGCCGGCGCTTGTTGCAGTCGGCGCACAGCACGCGGAGGTTCTCGCGGACGTCGCGGCCGCCGAGCTCGCGCGGAACGATGTGGTCGACCTCGGCGTGGTCGGGCCTGTACTCGCCGCGGCGACGCTGGCCGAAGAACAGTGGACGGTGGCACGACGGGCACGCGGTGACGCCGTCGCGCTGCGCGTCGCGGAGGACTGCGCTGCGCAGGTTCTTCCACATCGCGGTGCCGGTGCGGGAGGTGACCATGCGATCGCCTCCCGCACCGAACGCCCCTGCGCCTCGTGCCACGCTCCCCAGGCAGCACGAAGGCCCGGGCGCTGTGCGCTCCGGGCCTGTTTGTGGGTACGACGAACCCACCGAGGTAGAAAATACAGGACGAACGCCGGCGCGCGAAGTGCTCACGCGCCGGCGTGTCGGTGAACGTTCCCTCAGGCGTCACCGTCATCGATGCGAAGGTCCGTGCGCATCGCTCGGTACAGCGCCCTCGACGCCTCCCTGAGTTCTTCCGTCAGCTTGAGCACACCGTCCCGGCCTGGCCTGTCACCGACCTCGAGAGCGACGAACGCCTTACTGGCCGCTCCAGTCGCGTCAAGCAGCTCAACGCCTCGGCGATTGACTGCCTCACTGCCTACGAACCTCATCTCGTCGTAGGCGCCGACGAGCTCGTCGTTGAAATCCAGCCACTTGCGAGTGAGTTCGTCCTGACGCTGCTTAGCAATTACAGCTTGTTTCCCAGCGCCTTCGAGCGTGCTCCTGACGTCGATCATGAACATGTTGAACGCCCGGCGTACCTGCTCGACCTTGAGGTACTGCTCTCGCCTGACATCGAAGACCCGTTCGCGGATAACACGATCGAGGTCGTAGCGGTGCCGTTCGGCCTCTCGTTCCGTCTGCTTCTTGGTGCTGTGCACGGCCACCCAAACTGAGACCAAGACCGACAGCACCGAGACGATAAGCGGAACGATCGTCGGACCCCATGTCGTGACCCATGAGCCGTCTGAGGCGTTCTCTAGGACCACGACGAGCTGCGACGGTGACGGGGAGGGCGTCGGCAGGACCAACGGTGATGGGGAGGGCGTCGGCAGGACCGATGGTGATGGGGAGGGCGTGAGCACGGCGGGAGCGTACCGACTGTTGATCACGCGGCATCGTCACGGTTCGGCACGACGTCAGAGGTGGTGCGTCCACGTAGCTCGGCCGGCGCGGTGGCATGGTGGGCGGCGAGGATCTCGTCGGTCGGGTAGCGGCCGGGCTCATGCCGGTGGCCGCAGGTCCCGCAGACCGGGGTGTCGATGACGCGGGCGGCGCGCTCGGCAGCGGCGTGCTCGGCGAGCAGCTGCACGTGGTTGCCGAGGACGTCGATGGTCGTGTTGTCCCAGACGGCGTCGCACTCGAGGCAGGTGGCGACGGTCGGGTACAGCTGGACGCGGATCTTGCCGACGGCCTTGCATTCCGAGCACGGCACGTGCGGCCGCAGCGGCGGGTCGGCCCACGTGGTGGCGATGCGGGCGCGGATCCACCAACGGGACACCTGCCGGTCGACCTCGCGCTGCCAGTCGTCGCCGAGCGTGGGGGCGTGCCGGGCCAGGGCGCGCAGTTGGTCGGCCGTCGTGGCGTTGAGCCGGGCGTGGATGCTGGCGACGGCCTGGCGCACCTGGTCGGTCGAGCGCTGGTCGACGTGCGCGGCCAGGTGGCGCAGCGCCGCCATGGTGCCGGCGTGCGACCAGCGCGGGTCGGCGGCGCGCAGCAGTTGCCGGGCCTCGTGGTCGATGTCGGCCAGCACGGCCAGCGGCTCGAGGTTCGTCGGCGGGCGGGAGGCGGCGGTCGAGGACGAGGCGCCGGCGGTCGAGCCGGGCTCCGGGTGCGCGAGCTGGTCCAGCAGGCAGGGCTGCTCGATCATCGTGACCTTCGGGGCGAGGCGGCCGGCGTCGAGGACCATCTGCGTGACCGACTCGGTCCACGGCTCGACGAGCGCGGCCACCCGCTCGGTGATCCGGCCGCACCGGACATCGGTCACGGTGCGGTCGTGGTGCTTGGACATCAGGCATCCCTCCTGGGGGAACCACCACGCTTGCCTCGGCGCTTGCGGCGAGGGGCGGGTGAGGTCTGCTGGGGCTGAGGCTGGCGAGGGGGTGCGGGTCGTGGGCCGGGCGAGGTAGCGCCCTCGCGGGCGTCCCCTGTGGTGGGGGTTACTGACCCTTCCCGACCCGACCCGGGCAGATCCGATTCAGACGAGTGAGAGTCCGAGACTCCGGCGGGACTCGGCCGAGACTCCGGGGTGGGCGGGGTGGCGCTGCGGGTCGCACGCTGCGAGGGTGCGGGGTCCGCTGCTGCCGGCGCTGCGGGTCGCACACCCTGGCGGGGTGCGGTGTCCGCTGCTGCCTTGGAGCGCTGACGCCGGGCGCCGTCGGCCGGCGCGGGTCGCACACCCTGCTGGGGTGCGGTGTCCGCGGCGGCCGGCGTCTTGCCTCGGTCGTCGTCGCTGAGGTTGTTCAGGTCGACCGGCCAGCCCCTGCGGGTCAGGAAGCCGGCCGTGTGGGCGCCGTAGATCGGCGCTGCGGGCTCGGGGCGCAGGTCGTGGCCCGAGTCCCACGCGTGGACGTCGGCGCCGCGGCCCTGGTTGCAGGCCGCGCACGCCACGACCATCGTCTCGGGGCGGGCCGGCTCGACGCGGCCGTCGAGCTTCTCCGGCGGCATGAGGTGGTCCAGCACGCCTGTGCGGTTGGTCAGCGGGCCGGTCCAGTGCACGACGACGCCGCACCAGCGGCACTGGTCGCCGTCGCGCAGCAGCACCTGCACCCGCACCGGGGACTCCTTGTCGAGGTCCTTGCGGCGCTGGCGGTCCCAAGCGATCTCCGCCTTGGTGCGCACGTGGAAGAACTCCGGGTCGAACTTGAGCTGCCAGTGCTTGATGCCCTCGACGTCGAGCTCGGTCATCAGCCCGGCGCGCACCGCGTGCGCCACGAGCTCACGCCAGCGGGCCATGCCGATGGCCATCGCCGTGCCCGGGTCGACGACGTAGTCGGTGGTGTGCAGCGCGACCTGGAAGTAGCACCGGAAGACGAAGCCGGCGACCTCGTTAAGGAGTCGGTCGTCCTCCGGGTCGTGACCCGCGACCCTCATCAGGTCGGGGTAGGTGGCGGCGGTGTCACCGCCGCGGGTCCAGGGCACGCGGTGCGGCTCCTCTCAAGAGTCGGGTCGTGGGTCAGTCGGAGCAGCGGCACTCGCCGGTCGGGCGGATTGCGCCGCCGCACGAGTCGCAGATCTCGGGGTCCTTGGGCATCGAGGTCACCTCCTTCGCTCGGTCGCGCTCGGCGCGGATCTCCGCGAGGGTCGCGCCGGGCGGTGGGACCGGCTGCCGCGGCGGGGCGTGCTCGTCGCACCGCCACCCGCACGGGTACAGCCGCGCCGGGCGCTCGCAGCGGTAGAAGCACGGTCGCGAGCGCCGGGGGTCGGTCACCCGCGGGTGACGCGGCGAGCGCGGCGGGCGGCCTTGTTCGCGGCGCGGCGCCGGGCCTTGGTGGAGGCGGGGACGGTGCCGGCGTAGACGTGGCGGCGGCCGCCCTGCAGGGCGTGGAGCACGGCGAGCTGGAACGGGGCCGGGCCGGCGGTGGGGGTGGTGCGCATCAGGGCTCCTCGGTGGTGTCGGGGTCGACCGGCTCGAAGCGGAGCCGGAGGGTCAGGTGGTCGGGGCGGGCGGACTTCACGACGTCGGCGCGGTAGGCGGTGTCGACGACGCGGGTGTCGTCGTCGTCCTCGAGGACGCCGGCGTCGACGCAGCCGTCGATCGCGGCCTTGCCGGTCGGCTGGTAGTTCGAGGCGTCGTGCCGGCCGCCGCGCAGGTACTGGACGGTCACGACGACCCGCACGGGGCCGACGTAGGTCCGGCCCCACTGCCGGGCGCGCGCGGCGGCCAGGCGGCGGATGGCCTTCGTCTTGCGGTGGCGCACCATGTGGTGGATCCGGTCGTTGCTGTTCATCACGACCGAGCGATGCACCTCGAGCACGAGCTCGTCGGCGATGTCAGCCACGGCGGGCCTCCCCGCGGCCGTGCAGCTGCTGGCGTGCGGCAGCGGCCTCGGCCCATGCCAGCCCGACGAGGGCGAGCGACCCGGTCACGACGACCACCGCGGCGACCGTGCCGAGGACGGTGGTGAGCTGCTCAGCCACGCGGGGCCCCCTCGAGGGCGGCGGCACGGTGCGTGCGCACGTGGGCGTTCAGAGCCGCGAGCGCCACGGGGTGGCGGTGGGCGTTGATCGCGAGGGGGCCGCAGGCCGTGCAGGTCGTCTTCCAGCGGCGGCGCCGGCGGTCCCAGCGCAGGGAGCCGCGGGGGCCGGACGGCTTCGTGGCCGGGCGAGTGACGACGGCGGGCGCGGGCGCGGCGCTCGCGGCCGTGGCGTCGCGCTGGGCGTCGAGGTAGGCCTTGAGGACGTCCCAGCCGGGCATGCCGACCGTCCCGACCTCGACGCCGTGCTCGAGGGCCCACTCGCGCAGGGTGCGGGCGGTGAGGCCGGCCTCCTCGATCGCGGCGCGTCGGCGGCGCATCGACTCGCCCGCCGACGTGCGGTAGGCCGACTGCGGGGCCGCCTCGGCCAGGGCCGTGCGGACGCGCTCGTCGAGCGTCGGGTCCGTGAGTGGCCCCTCGACGACGGGCTCGGCGGGCGCCGGGCCGGCCGTGGGCCGCTCGGGGGCCGTGTCGAGCTGCAGGACCTCCCACGGGATGCCCCGCACGACCCGGCCATCGCCGATGCGCATGTCGACGACGTTGCGGGTGCCGTCCCAGCGGGTCTTGACGACCCAGCCGTAGACGCGCGTGCCGTCACGCCGGGCGACGGAGACCTCGTCCCCGACGTCGGGGATCCACGTCGGGGCAGGCATCAGTCCACCTCCTTGGCGGTGCGGCAGATGGGGTGGGCGCAGTAGGTGAAGGGGCCGGCGTGCTCATCGGCGTGCCAGCGCTCGATCTCGTGGATGAGGTCGGTGGCGTCTGCGCCGTGGTTGGCGATGTCGCAGTGGTCGCGATAGCACTCGGGCTCGCAGCCGCAGTCGGCGTCGCCGCAGTGCTCGCGGTCGCAGCCGTCCGCCGGCAGGCCGCGGGTGGAGACGGTGTGCACGCCTGCGTGGAGGCTCGTGGGGAGCTCCCATCCGGCGATTACGACGGAGTGCGGGCCGACGCCGGTGACGACGCCCTCGACGTCGACGGCCAGGCGGCCGGTCAGGCCGACGCTCAGGACCTCAGTGGCCATCACGCCACCGCCAGCCGGCCGGTCGCGGCGAGCTGCTGGCGCTGCTGCCAGCCCTCGAGCATGGCCATGACGGCGTCTCGCGCGCTGGCCTGGGTCATGAAGCCGGCCCCGCCCAGCTCGAGGAGCATCAGGCCCTCGACGAGCAGCTGGTCCTCGTCCATGCGCGGGTCAAGTGCGGCGCCCATCCGGAACTTCGTCAGCACGGCCAGGTGGTCGGCTTCCTGCTGGGCGGCCGCGAGCGCCTCCTGCAGCTCGATGCGGGCCGCGTGGGCCGCCTGGGTGATCTCGACGCGCATGAACGCCGTGACCACGTCGGAGGTGACGGCGGCCGGGGTTGCCGGCGGGAGGGCGGGGCGCCGCTGCGCAGCGCGGTACCGAGGTCGGTGAGCGTGCTCTCGACGTCGATGGTGGTCCAGGCCATGGGTCAGGCCTCCTTCGTCGTGGTCTTGGGGTCGAGCCAGGTGGCCTCGACGTCGGCGAGCGGGTAGCCCCACTGGCGCAGCCGCTCGAGGTGGCGCACGCCGCGCGCCTTCTGCCCGCCCCACTCCGTGGTGGCGGTGCGCCAGAAGTCGCGGGGCAGCCCGGACTCGCCGACGGACAGCGCGATCGCGAGCAGCGCCCGGGTGGCCTCGGCCTTGCTCGGGTGCTCGGTGGTCTCGGCCTTGCGGCTCTTCGCCGGCCAGATGTCGTCGAGGATCTGGCGCGCGCCGTGGTCGCTGACGAGCGCGGGGAACCGGGCGATCATCACGGCGGCGTGCTCGACGGCGTCGGTGGGCAGCTGCTGGCGCTGCAGGAGCTCGGTGACCCACTGCCGGCGGACGACCTGGGCGGCGTCGGAGGCCTTGTTGTTCGCCATCACGCGGCGCCGCTCGGCGGTCGCCTCGTCGCCCTTGGCGCCGGAGCTCGTGCCGGCGCTGCCGCGGGTCGCGGCGGAGTGGCCGTGGTCCTTCCAGCCCTGGCAGTACGCGTAGTCCGCGACGAGAACGCCGTCCCGCTCGGCAGCCCACCACGAGCGCTCCGTGACGACGACGGCGTGCCCGGGGCAGGTCGCCTGATGCGCGGCCGCGTCGATGTCGGTCTGGTCGCCGTGCGCCCCTGGGCCGCCCGTGAGATCGGGCAGGCGGGCGATCGTCTTGTCGGCGGGGTCGGGGTGCCGGTCGAGGACCGTGACACCCTGGGCGCGCAGCTCGGCCTTGCGGGCGGCGACCGCCTCCTTGACCTGGACGACCCGGCGCTGCTGCTCGAGGCGGTGCTCGATCTGCGTCGGGTTCGCGACCGCCTCGCGGACGAGGAGGTCTGCGACGTCGTCGTGCCCGCCGGCGACCTCGGCGATCTTCGCCGCGGTGACGAGGTCGACGCCCGCCTCGGTCACCGTCGCGCGCGTGGCCTCGGGAACCTGCGCGAGCGCCAGGGCGGCGGCGACCTCCTCCTTGGGGCGGGCGGTGCGCTTGGCGATCTGCGCGGCCGAGAGGCCGAACAGGGTGCTGAGCTGCTGGACCGCCGCCGCGTCGTCGGCGGTCG
>NZ_LWGM01000009.1 GCF_001750215.1 Isoptericola variabilis
AACCCGGAGCATCGAACGCCTGATGAAGCCTGACTCACCGCACTGGAAGGTGATGGGCCCGCCCGCGACGCCGGAGGAGGCGGCCGCGCTCGAGGCTCTGCGCGAGGTGCTGCCCGACGACGGGCGCACGACCGCGTGGGTCAACCTGACGTTCATCGACGCCAACGGCCGCACCGGCGAGGTCGACGTCCTCCTGCTGACCCCAGTGGGCTTCTTCTGCGTCGAGCTCAAGGGCTGGCACGGGACGATCACCGGCACGTCCCAGCGCTGGTACCAGCCGGGCAAGACACACGAGAACCCGTACCTGGTCACGGACCGCAAGGGTAAGCGCCTGGCCTCGCTGCTGAAGTCGTACGCCACCCCGGGCATGGCCAAGAACGTCCCGTTCGTGCGCCCGCTCGTGGTGATGCACGGCCAGGACTCGACGTTCGCGGTCGACGACTCGGGCCGGGCCGGCGTGGTCAAGCTCGACGGGTACGCCGTCCACTCCAAGCCGCCGCTGCAGCGGCTGAGCGAGTTCCTGGCCACGCCGCCGAGCAACCCGAAGGACAGCATCGACCCGCAGCGCGCCAAGCTGGTGCGGCACCTGTGCGACAAGGCGGACTTCCGCCCGACACCGAAGACGCGCATGGTCGGCGACTACGCGGTCACCGAGTCGGACCCGATCGCGGAGGGCGTCGACTGGCAGGACATCGTGGTGGCTCACCCGAGCCTGCCCAAGATCAGGCAGCGCCTGCGCCTGTACGACGTCGCCCCTAAGGCGTCGGCGGGGGAGCGCAAGCGCATCGAGCAGCTCGCGCAGCGCGAGTACCAGCTCACGTACGGCATCAAGCACGAGGGCGTCGCCGTCCCGCAGCAGTTCCTCACCACCGACGACGGCCCGGCCCTCGTCTTCGGGTACGACGAGAACGAGCGCCCGCTGGACGCCTTCCTCGCCGACGCCGGCGCCACGCTGAGCCTCGAGGACCGCGTCTCCCTGGTGGAGCAGCTCGGCGAGATCCTCCGCTTCGCCCACCAGCGGCACCTGTACCACCGAGCGCTCTCCCCGGAGCGCGTCTGGGTCCGCCCGACCGCCGACGGCCCCCGCCTCGAGGTCCGTGACTGGTACACCGCCCAAAAGGACCAGTCGACGGGCGCGACCACCCGGTGGACCGTCATCAGCGCCGGCGTGACCGACCTGTTCGACGTCGCCGCGACCAAGGACCTCGTCTGGCTCGCACCCGAGGCCCGCCAGTCCCTCACCGACGTGCCCGGCGCCCCGCTCGACGTCTTCGGGTTCGGCGCGCTGGCCTTCCTCGTCCTGACGGGCAAGCCGCCGGCGATGACGGTCGCGGGCGTCGAGACGGTGCAGGCCGAGGCAGGCCGGTTCGACCCGCGCCGCGTGTCCGGCTCGCTCCCGGACGCGATCGCCGACGTCGTGGCCGAGGCCACCGCCGTTGTCGAGGCCGAGCGTCCCGCGTCCATCGAGGACGCCCTCGAGCTGTTCCGGATGGCGTGGGACGAGGTGCGCCGGCCCGACGACGCCGCCCCGCCCGTCGAGGTCGCCGACCCGCTCGACGCCCAGAAGGGCGACGCCCTCAGCGACCGCTTCCTGGTCACCGCGCGCCGCGGCGAGGGCTCCTCGGGCGTGGCGCTCGCGGTGCAGGACGTCGACGCCGGGGACGAGAGGGAACTCATCCTCAAGGTCGCGCGGAACGACGCGGCTGGGCAGCGCCTGGACCTTGAGGCTGAGGTCCTCAGGGGCATCGACCACCCGCGCATCGTCCGCCTGCACGAGACCCTGAAGCTGGGCGGCCGCCACGCCCTGCTCATGTCCGATGCGGGCAAGGAGACCCTCGCGACGAGGCTCGCCAAGGAGGGCCAGTCCACCCTGGAGCAGCTGCAGCGCTGGGGCACGGACCTGCTCGAGGCCATGGCCTACCTGGTGGACGTCAAGGGCGTCTTTCACCGGGACATCAAGCCGGCCAACCTCGGCATTGCCCCCGACCCGGGATACCGCAAGCCACGCCTGACCCTGTTCGACTTCTCTCTGGCCCGCGAGCCGCTGGAGAACGTCAGCTCCGGCACGCCCGGCTACCTCGACCCGTACCTGGGCAAGGGACGTCGGAACCGGTACGACCGCCCGGCGGAACTGTGGGCCGTCGCGGTGACGCTCTTCGAGATGGCCACGGGCGTGCTGCCGTGGTGGCCGAACGGTGCCAGTACGCCGGCGAAGCAGACCGAGCGCGCCGTCGTCGAGCCCACCTCCTTCGACCCGGCCGTCGCCGCGCCGTTGACGGAGTTCTTCCGGGCGGCGCTCGCCCCGGACCTCAAGGAGCGGTTCGGCAACGTCGAGGACATGCTGCACGCCTGGGGTGAGGCGTTCGCGAGCCTCGAGCTCGACACTGAGGCGCGCGAGCGCGACGACGCCCTCGCCGAGACGGCGACGCTGGAGACGCCGCTGGAGCAGTCGGGGCTCTCGGCCCAGGCGCTCTCGGCGCTGCGCCGCCTGCCTGGGGTGGTCACGGTCGGCGACGTGCTGGGTGTGCACCCGGTCAAGATCAACGGCATCCGCGGTCTGGGGGAGCGGTATCGCAAGGAGATCCAGTCCCGGATCGCGCTGTGGCGCAAGGCGCTGAGCGTGACGGAGGTCGAGGCCGGGCCGGAGGCCTCGCTCGGGGTCGAACGGGTGGTCTCGCGCCTCGTCGAGGCGCTGCCCGGAGGTGACCGGCCGGTCGCGCGCAGCGTCCTCGGCCTAGCCGACGGCGGTACCTGGCCGACGGCGGCCGAGGTGGCCGCAAGCTTTCAGACCACGCGCGAGCGGGTCACCAGCCTGCTCGACGACGCGGTCGGGACATGGTCGAAGGACCAGGCGTTCCTCGCCGCACGGGAGGAGCTGGTCGGCATCCTCGCGACGGCGGGCCGGGTGATGACGGTCCCCGAGGCCGTCGCCGCTCTGGCCGCCCTGCGCGGGTCGACGCTCGACGGCGAGGAGCGCATCGCTCACGGCACGGCCCTGGTCCGCGCGATCTACGAGCTCGACGTCCGCGACCCGGCGCCGTGCCTCGTGCTGCGCCGCCGCGTGGGTGCCAAGGCCGACCTGTTGGCCCTGACCGAGGACGCCGGCACCGACGGCTCGGCCGAGACGTTCGCGCAGCCTGACCTGCTGACCGAGCTTGCCGCAGAACTCGGCGCCAAGGCCGACGAGCTCGTTGCTCCCGGCGGTGTGGTGGTCGCGACGACGGCGACCACCGCGCTGCGCGAGGTGGTCGACGACCTCGACCCGGCCGGACAGTGGCAGGCGAGCACGTCGCGCCTGCTGCGGCTCGCGGCCGCGGCGAGCCAGACCGCCGCCGTGTCCGGTTTCGAGGAGCTGTACCCCCGCGCGCTGCCGCTGAAGACGGCGCTGGAGCACGCGATGCGCGGCAAACCGGGCCGGGCGATCAGCGAGCTGGCCGTGCGCCGCACGGTCGGTGCGCGCTTTCCGCACCTGGTGCAGCCGCTGCCGAGCACGCCCGGAAAGCTCGACGCCCTGATGCGCGAGCTGTTTCCAGACCTGGTCAACCGCAACGGCGTCTACGAGCCCAAAAGCACCGCGCTCCTGTCCACCGGGACCCTGACGGCCACCCAGTTCGCGCCGACGCCGGCCGACGAGGTCACCCGACGCCTCACCGAGTCGATCTCCCGGCACTCGGCGCTCACGCTGGCCGTCCCGCCCAAGCGGTACGTCGCGGTCGCCCGCACCCTGGCGCAGCGGTTTGGCGTCGAGGTCGTCGACGTCGCCACGCTGGTCGTAGAGGCCACGCGCGACCGGATCGCCGAGGCCGGCGGCCAGTGGGAGGGCGTGCTCGGCTACGACGCCCTCGAGCGAGACAGCAAGCAGTGGAAGGGCCTGGCGAACGTGGTCCAGCAGTCGGTGGAGCCGGTCTGGGAGCAGACGCTCTCGAGCGACCGCCCCCTGCTCCTGGTGAACGCGGGCCCGCTCGTGCGGTACGGCATGACGTCGCTGCTGGCGACACTGCTCGACACCGGCACCAGGCGGCCGGCCGCCCGCTGGCTGCTGGTTGCCCGGACCGGCGACGCCAAGGTGCCCCTGCTGGAGGGCCGCTCCGTGCCGCTGGGCCCGAGCGGCTGGATCGACCTGCCCCGCGACCTCGCGCTGCTCGCCGACGACGGCGCCCCTTCCCCCGCTGACACCCGTTCGACCGGAGACCGTGCATGATCGACTCGTCCGCCCTGCTGACCGACCTCAAGGCACAGCTCAAGCTGCTGCAGGCCGACCTCAAGGAGCGCGCCGACGACCCCACGACCACGTGGGGCGCCCGCCTGCAGCAGGAGCACGCCGAGGCGCTGCGTCGCGAACGCACCGGCCTGACCTGGACGGCCTGGCGCGACAACGAAGTGGACCAGGCCGCGGTCGCCTGGATCGTCGCGACGACGTTCGTCCGGTTCTGCGAGGACAACGACCTCCTCGCCGGCGCCACCCTCGACGGGCTCCCCACGCCGATCGGGTGGCTCGCCGGCCCCGGCGACCGCACCCAGCGCGCCGTCGAGAACCAGGACGCCTACTTCCGCGACCACCCCACCCACAACAGCCGCGACTGGCTCCAGCAGGCGTTCCGCGTCCTGGCCGCCCAGCCCGCCGGCGCCGCTCTGGTCGACCGGAAGCACAACCCGGTCTGGACCGCCGAGATCAGCGCCGACGCCGCCAAGAATTTCGTGGCGTTCTGGCGCCGTGCCGACGCCGACGGCGCCCTCGTGCACGACTTCACCGACCCGGAGCTGGACACCCGGTTCCTCGGCGACCTGTACCAGGACCTGTCTGAGCACGCGAAGAAGACCTACGCGCTGCTGCAGACGCCGGAGTTCGTGGAGCAGTTCATCCTGGACCGGACGCTGACGCCGGCGATCGCGGAGTTCGGTATCGAGGGGCTCAAGCTCATTGATCCCACATGCGGTTCGGGGCACTTCCTCCTCGGAGCGTTCGAGCGGCTCAACGCCAAGTGGGCGGCGCAGTCGCCGGGCATGGACCCCAAGCAGCGCGTCCGCAAGGCGATGGACTCGATCCACGGGGTCGACCTCAATCCCTTCGCCGTGGCCATCTCCCGCTTCCGCCTCACCGTCGCCGGCATCCGGGCCGCCGGCGAGAAGTCGCTCGTCGGCGTCCCCGCGCTCGGGTTCCACCTCGCCATCGGCGACTCGCTCCTCGGCGAGCAGGGCGGCGCCGGTGACCGTCTGTTCGACGACGGTACGCTCGACCTCGGCATCGACAACACCCTCGACGCATCGGTGGTTGAGTCCGTCGAAACCACCTACACGTACGACACCGAAGACATCGGCGAGTACCTCGGCATCCTCAAGCCCGGCCAGTACCACGTGGTCGTCGGGAACCCGCCGTACATCACGGTCAAGGACAAGGTTCTCAACCAGATCTACCGGAAGGCCTACTCCACGGCGGCGGGAAAGTACGCCCTCTCGGTCCCCTTCATGGAGCTCTTCTTCCGCCTCGCGATCCGTGGGGAGGCGGGGCGCGGCGCCGGCTACGTCGGGCAGATCACGTCCAACTCGTTCATGAAGCGTGAGTTCGGCAAGAAGGTCATCGAGGAGCTGTTCGCCGGGCACCACATCGACAACCCCGTCGACCTGACCCACGTCATCGATACGTCGGGGGCCTACATCCCCGGCCACGGCACGCCCACCGTCATCCTCGTCGGACGCCGGAGGCGGCCCGTCGCCAAGGACGTGCGGGCTGTGCTCGGCGTCCGCGGGGAGCCCGGGCAGCCGGCGGAACCGTCGAAGGGGCTCGTGTGGACAGAGATCGTCGAACAGACTGACAACCCCGGGTTTGACGGCACATTCGTCAGCGTCGCTGACCTTGCCCGCGAGACGCTCGCGACGTTCCCGTGGTCATTGAGTGGTGGTGGCGCGGGTGCCGTAATGGACGCCCTTAGCGATGCGGGCGAATGTCTTCTCGGGGACGTCGTGGAGTCGACCGGATTCGCTGCGATCACTGGGGATGACGAGGTGTTCGTTCGACGGGTTCGCACGGCCGCCGCGCGCCAAGACTCGGTTCCGATGCGGCGGTTCGTCGAGGGCGACACGGTCCGCGACTTCGAGATTCGTGGTGAGGATCTGGCAATCTTCCCGTACCCCACGGATGAGGCCCAGAGGGCGGAAAGGATATTCTGGCCGTTTCGTACTGTCCTTCGCAACGGCTTGGCATTTGGCAAGACCCGCGAAGGCAAGGGGATGTGGTGGGGGGAATACATCCTCCCGAACTGGCCGAGGCTTCGAGCCAAGATGCTCATCGCGTTCGCGTTTGTGGCGACGCACAACCACTTCGTTCTCGACCGGGGCGGGAAGGTGTTCAACCGTTCGGCGCCGGTGATCAAGCTGCCGGAGGGGGCGACGGAGGAGCAGCACCTGGAGCTGCTCGGGGTGCTCAACTCCTCGACGGCGTGCTTCTGGCTCAAGCAGGTCAGCCACAACAAGGGCAACGGCGGCATCGGCGGCGGCATCGGTGACGAGGACTGGGAGCCTCGTTACGAGTTCACCGGGACCAAACTTCAGGACTTCCCTCTACCTGCGGTGCTGCCTGGTCGTAGAGGAGCCCTGCTAGACCGTTTGGCGCGCGACTTCGGCGCTGTGGCCCCGGCAGCGGTCGTAAAGTCTTGGCTGTCCGGTCAGCCTGGGCGCGATCTTTCCGACGTGCTCAAGTCGGCCGAGCGTGACTGGATGGACGTGCGGCAGCGATTGGTGTTCGAGCAGGAAGAGCTCGACTGGGAGACGTACTCGCTTTATGGCTTGCTTGAGGGAGATCTAACGTACAGCGGGGACGCGATCGACCAGATCGATCTGGGGCAGCGCGCGTTTGAGATCCGTCTCGCACGCCGTGTTCTTGCCGGTGAGGAGATCACTGCGTGGTTCGACCGACACGGGTCGACCCCGATCACCGAGTTCCCGGCTGAGTGGCCCGACGACTACCGCGAACTAGTTGAGCGCCGGCTCGCGGTCATGGAGGCAGACCGGAACTTGCGCCTCCTCGAGCGACCAGAGTTCAAGCGTCGGTGGAACATCACGCCCTGGGAGCGCCAACTCGAGGAGGCGCTCCAACACGCGATTCTCGACCAACTCGAACGTTCGGACCTCTGGATGGACTTTCAGGGACCGACGCCCCGATCCGTAGGGCAACTCGCCGACCTGCTACGAAACGACCAAAGGCTTCACGCGCTCACGCAGGCGCTGACCGGTTCTGCCGAGCCTGATTTCGCGTCGGTGATCACGTCGCTGGTGGGCGGCGCTGCTGTTCCGTACTTGGCTGCCTACCGGTACAGCGCCAGTGGAGTCGAGAAGTACCACGAGTGGCAGCGCGTCTGGGATCTTCAGCGTCGGGAGGACGCGGGCGAGAAGGTCACGATCCCCGTTCCGCCGAAGTACAACGACAAGGACTTCGCCAAGAAGGAGTACTGGCAGCAGCGCGGCAAGCTCGACGTGCCCAAGGAGCGGTTCATCCTCTACCCGGGTGTGGGGCGTGAGGGCGACGCGACCCCGGTGCTGGGCTGGGCGGGGTGGAACCCCCGCGACCAGGCCATTGCGCTGGTACGCGAGGTGATGAGCCAGCAGGAGCTCGGCGTACCGGACGAGGCGCTTGTCCCGCTGGTCGCGGGGCTCGTCGAGCTCGAGCCGTGGCTGCATCAGTGGCACACCGAGATCGAGCCGGAGTTCGGCACGAGCGCCGCCCAGGCGGTCACCGGCCAGATCGACCAGCTGCTCGCCCGCCTGCAGAAGACCCGAGCGGACGTCGACGCCTGGCGCCCGCCCGCCGCCGCCCGCGGCCGCCGTCGGGCGTAGCGCCACCCGTCCTCACCTCCTTGCGATTACGAGAACGAACGGAAACAGTCGCACCCATGAGCATTCCCACCGCCGGCTCGCTGGCGATGATGCTGCGGGACGCCATCCGCGTGCCCGAGTCCGTCCACGACGACGACTTCGTCATGCGGATCCACGAGGGCGTGCCCGCCGCCGAGCGGACCCTCAAGGACTACGTCGTCACGGAGAAGATCGCCGAGGCGGTCGACGAGGGGTTGACGCTCGTCAAGTCCGCGATGACCCGCGGCAACGCCAAGGGTGCGTTCATCCACGGCTCGTTCGGTGCCGGAAAGTCGCACTACATGGCCGTGATGCACCTGCTGCTCACCGGCAACGCCCAGGCGCGCGCCCTGGATGGGCTGCAGCCCGTCGTGGGCAAGCACGCCGAGCTGCTCGGCCGCCGATTCCTGGCCGTCGACTACCACCTCATCGGCGCCGAGTCGTTCGAGAGCGCCCTGTTCCAGGGCTACCTCACCACCGTCGCCACAAAGCACCCGGACGCCGCCCCGCCGGTGCTGCACCAGAGCGACCTGCTCTTCCGCGACGCGCAGAGCCTGCGGCAGAAGATGGGCGACGAGGCGTTCTTCGCCCAGTTCGCCGCCGATGTCGACCCGGTCTTCGGGACGTTGAGCGAGGGCGGGCTCACCGCGGCCGAGCTCGACGCGGCAACCCACGGGACTGCGAGCGAGCGGGACCGCCAGAAGGTGGCCGGCCAGCTCGTCGAGACGTACTTCCACGGCTACACCTCCACGGCCAGGTGGCTGCCCATCGACCAAGGGCTGCGCGTCGTGACCGAGCACGCCAAGGGACTTGGGTACGACGGGCTGATCCTGTTCCTCGACGAGCTCGTGCTCTGGCTCGCCAACCACCTGCGCGACTCCGCGTTCATCCAGAACGAGACGTCCAAGGTGGCCAAGCTGGTCGAGACCGGCTCTGGCAGCCTCGCGCTGCCGATGGTGTCGTTCGTCGCCCGCCAGCGCGCGCTCAAGGACTTCCTCGGCGGCGGCACCGTGGGCGCCGAGCAGGTCGCGCTCGAGGACTCCTTCCAGTGGTGGGAGGACCGGTTCGACAAGATCACCCTCGCCGCGGCCGACCTCCCGGAGATCGTCAACAAGCGCCTGCTCACGCCCACCTCGAACGAGGGCAAGGCCGCGCTCGCCTCCGCCGTCGCGCGGGTGCGGGCCAACCCCACGGACTGGAAGCACCTGCTCACCGACGAGGCCGGATCCAGCGCCGTCGACTTCGAGAAGGTGTACCCGTTCTCGCCCGCGCTCGTGGACGCGATGGTCGCCCTCTCGGCGATCATGCAGCGCGAGCGCACCGCCCTGAAGATCATGAGCGAGCTGCTCTACCGGGGCCGGGACGAACTCACCGTCGGCGACGTGATCCCGGTTGGCGACCTGTTCGACGTCGTCGTGCTTGGAGACGCCAAGCCGCTCACCGACGACATGGTCAAGGTCTTCGACGCGGCCGCTTCCTTCTACCGCGGCAAGATGCGCCCGTTCCTGCTGGAGAAGCACCGCCTCACCGACGCCGAGGCGCGGGCCGTTGACCGCAACCACGCCTTCCGGCGCGAGGACCGGCTCGCCAAGACGCTCCTGGTCGCGGCGATCGCGCCCGGCGCGACGTCGCTCAAGGACCTCACCGCGTCCAAGCTCGCGGCGCTCAACTTCGGGTCGGTCGTCTCGATGTTCGGCGGAAACGTCGCCGGGCCCGTGGTGACACTCGCGACCGAGTGGCAGAGCAAGTTCTCCGAGATCACCGTGGGCTCCACCGCCGACCCGGTCATCTCGCTGCAGCTCACCGGCGTGGACTTTGACGCGATCCTCGCGCACGTCCAGACCGAGGACACCCACGCCAACCGGCGCAAGCTCATCCGTGACACCCTCGTGGCCGAGCTGGGCGCCACCGCGACCGGCTCGTACGCCGGGGAGTACACGCTCGACCACGTGTGGCGCGGGCAGAAGCGCGTCGTCGACGTCGTCTTCGGTAACGTCCGCGACCGTTCCGCGATGCCGGTCGAGACCCTGCGCGCGTCCGACGGGCGGTGGAAGCTCGTCGTCGACTTCCCCTTCGACGACGACCAGACGCACGGCCCGTCCGACGATGTCGAGCGGCTCTACACGCTCAAGCAGGAAGGCACCGTCACCGACACGGTTACCTGGGTGCCGCACTTCCTGTCCGCCCAACGTATGGACGACGTGGGCAAGCTCGTCCAGCTCGAGTACCTGCTCACCGGCGACCGGTTCGACCAGAACGCGGCCGGGCTGCCCGTGAACGAGCGGGAGCCCGCCCGCCGGCTGCTGACCAGCCAGCGTGACTCGCTGCGGTCACAGCTCCGGGCGCTGCTGCGTCAGGCCTACGGCGTCGACGCGCGCAACGAGGAGAACCTCGGGCAGTTCGTCACCGGCACCAACTTCGTCACGCTCGCCGAGGGATACACGCCCACGCAGCCGTCCGCGGCGACGCTGCGCGACGCCGTCGTGACCGTGCTGGGCGGGGCGCTCAGCGCGCGCTTCCCCAAGCACCCCGAGATCGAGCGCGGCGCTGAGGAGGTCAGGCGGGCTGAGCTGAACGCCGTGCTGGACCTCGCCCGCCGGGCGGTCGACGCCGGCGGCGCTCTGCGTGACCTCGACCGGGCCACCGCCACGCGGGTGCGGCGGGTCGCCAACGGCTTCGGGGTGGGCGAGCTGCGCGAGACGACGTACGCCCTGGACGCCCAGCACTTCGCCTGGCACGACGACTTCACGCGCGCCGCGGGCCGCAACGACGTCACCGTCGGCACGCTGCGCGGCGCACTCGCTGACCGCGGCATGACGAACGACATCCTCGACCTCCTCGTGCTGGCGTGGGCGAAGTACACCGACCGCGAGTGGTACCGGGCTGGTGCCCGGACGCCCGAACCGGGCATCGGCGGGCTCACCCCGGACATGGTGCTGCGCGAGCCGGTGCTGCCGTCGCAGCACGAGTGGGACCTCGCGCTCGCGCGAGCCAAGGCGCTCTTCGGCGCGGGGACCAACGAGTTTCACCTGTCCTCGGCGGCGGTGCAACGTGTGAGCGACGCCATCGGGGTGAAGGTGCAGGGCGCGGTGTACTCGACCGTCGATGCGGTTAAGGCCCTGGAGGAGCACCGTGACGTCCTCGGCCTCGACGAGCTGGCCCCGCGCTGGCAGACCGTCCAGCGGGGACGTGACCTGGTGGAGCTGTTGGCCCGGGCGCAGTCACCCGTCGAGCGGATCGAGGCGCTCGCCCAGTTCGACCTGCCCGACGAGCCGCAGGCCATCGCCCGGTCGATCACGGCCTCGGGCGAGGTCGCCGCAGCGCTGAAAGGGGCCAACTGGGGGCTGATCGACAAGCTCGCCGTGCTGCCGGGCGAGCGAGCCGCACGGGCGCTGGCCGAGCTCCGCGACGCCGCACGGCAGGCGGAGCTGCACTCGCCGCTCAAGCCCGCGCTCGAGAGGGCGACGAGCGAGGCGACCGAGGCGCTGCTCGAGGACCCCGACGAGGTCGAGCGCCGGCGTCTCGAGGAGGAGGAGCGCCGGCGTCGTGAGAAGGCAGAGCAAGAGCGGCGCGATGAAGAAGCACGCCTGGCCGCTGCGAAGCAGGCCGAGCGCGAGGCCGAACTGCGGCGTCGGCAAGAAGAGCTCGACCGCCAGGCGCGCGAGCAGGCGGATCGCCAGCGCGAGATCGAGGCCAGGCTGGCGGAGATCAACCGCATCAAGCTTGAGCAGGAGGCCGAGGAGCGCAAGCGGCTCGCCGGCAAGACCACGGCCGTGACCAAGGTCGTCGACGTGCAAGCGGTCGCGCAGGAGATCACCGAGCAGCTCGCCAACCCCGTCGAGGGCAAGCAGCTCCGGGTGAGCTGGAGGTGGGAGTGAGCGCCGAAGTCACCGACGCGACTCGTGCCGTCGCGGTCTCCGAGGCACTCGTCCGTGCCCGCGCGGCCGAGCTCATTGCCAAGGGCGGTGACTCCCGCGTCCTGGTGCTGCGGGCGCAACCACGCTGGCCGCACGGTGACCTCACCGTCAACGGACGGACCGTCCGCGTGATCGAGGGTGTCTCGCAGCTCGCGATCCTCGACGCGTACGCCTCCCAGGGCCCCGACGACTACCTCGTGGTCCTCACCGACCGGCCGCGCACCGACCTCACCGACACCGTGCTGGCACGGGCCTACCGGCAGCAGGTCGAGAACCCCGACGAGTGGGGCAGCGTCCCGGACCTGTTCCCCGGTGCGAAGGAGGTCAGTCGCAACCTTCGCAGCCTCGACTGGGCGGCGACCGCCCTGCTCGACCACGCGCCGGCCGGCGGCTGGGGACCCTCGCCGGAGTACGCCGTCACCGCGGAGCACGCGATCGGTGGCCTCCTCGCCCACCTGCTCGGCATCGACGCGCGCGAGCTGGACGCCGTCGGGCTGCTCACCGCCCTGAGCGACGGGGCGCGCGGGCCGTGGTCCGGCGTCGACCCCGAGCTTCAGGGCCACCTCGTCGAGTGGGCCTCCACGGCATACGGAACCGCAGCGGGGTTCGCGCTGCGCACGACCGCCAGGCCCGGAGGACTCGTCAAGCCGCTGGCGCTCGGCCTGGCGATCGACGTGCTGTGGCCGCAACCCGCCGGCGAGCTCACCGAAGAGCAGGTGGCCGCCAGGACACGGCTCCTTGAGCGGTACGCAGGCGGGACGTCGATCACGCCGCTGCAGGCGCGTGACATCGCGAACGCGTCGATGTCGGCCGTGCTGCGCCTGTCCCGGGAAGGGGACCCCGAGGGACGGCTCGGCGTTGTGCTCGACCAGGCCGAGGCGCTGCTGCGCGACAACCTAGGCTGGCCCGCCGGTGCCGAACGCTCGACCATCCTGCGTCCCGGGTTCACGGCGCGGCTGCGCGCGCTGGGTGACGCCCTCGACGCCGGCCAGGGTCTCGAGGATGCGCTCGCCGCGGTGCTCGACCACCGCGAGGCGTCGCTCGGCGGGCAGGACCAGGCGCCCCGCATGGCGGTGCGGCTCGCGCGCTGGCTCGCGACGCCTGAGCTTGAGACGCGGGGGCTGGCCGGCGAGCTGCAGCGGCACCTCGACGACGGCGCCTGGGTCGACGCGGCCGTCGGCGTGCTGTGGAGCGGCGCCGCCGACCCCGCGGTCGCGACCGCCTACGGGCGGCTCGTCGAGCGGGTGCGCTCGCGCCGTCGGGCGCGCGACAAGGCGGCCGCCGAGCGGCTCGCCGACTCTCCCGTGGAGCACGCGTTCGACACCGTGCTCAGCGGTGTGGCGCCGATCGGCGTCGAGAACGTGCTGCGCGCCGTCGTCGGGCCGTGGAAGTCCCGGTCGACGTCCGACAGCGGCGTGCTCCTCGTGGTGCTCGACGGGATGAGCGCCGCGATCGCCGTCGACCTGGCCAACGAGGTCACCCGCGCCGGCCTGGTCGAGTGGGTGCCGTCGTCGACCCGGCGACGCATCGCCGCCGTGGCGGCGTTGCCGTCGCTGACCGGCGTCTCTCGCACGAGCCTCTTCTGCGGCGAGCTGCGAGAGGGCACCTCGGTCCACGAGAAGTCGGGCCTGGGGGCGATATTCCCCGGGGCCCGCGTGTTCCACAAGGGGGAGCTGCGGGCCACGGGCGGGGCGCAGCTCGCCGACGACGTCGCGTCGGCGATCGCCGACCCCGCGGTGCCCGTCGTCGGTGTCGTCATCAACGCGATCGACGACGCCACGCACAAGAACGACACCGCCGGGCGCCCGTGGACGATGGCGGACCTCGAGCCGCTCCGCGCCCTGCTCAACGCGGCGGCGATCGCCGGACGCTCCGTGGTGCTGACCTCCGACCACGGGCACGTCGTCGAGCGTGACAGCCAGATGCTCCCGGCGGTCCCGGGCGGGGACTCCCGCTGGCGGCCCGTCGGCTCCGGACCGGTGCGCGACGGAGAGGTTCTCGTCCGCGGACCGCGCGTGGCGCTCGACGCGGGGGAGGCCGTGCTGCTGTGGCGGGACGACATGCGGTACGGACCCGCGCGGGCTGGCTACCACGGGGGTGCGTCGCTCGCCGAGCTGACCGTCCCGGTGCTCGTGTACCAGCGCTCGCTCGCGCAGACCGCCCCGGACGGGTGGGAAGTCGCGCCGCCCCAGGTGCCGGACTGGTGGAACGACCCGGTGGTCCAGAAGGCGGAGCCGGCGCCCGCGCCCGCGCCGGTGAAGCGGACGCGGCGGAAGGAGCCCGTCGAGACGGAGCATGTGCTGTTCGACATCGAGGCGCTCGGATCGGGACACCGTCCCGCGACGACACCGGGCGGTCCGGTCGAGGCGGTGCTCGCATCGCCCGTGTACGCCGATCAGCTGCGGCTCGCCGGGCGCGCCGCTGCAGGAGCGGGGCAGCTCATCGAGACCGTGCTACGCACCCTCGTGGAGCGCGGCGGGCGGGCGCACCAGGACACCGTCGCGGCCGCGGCCGGCATGCCGTCCACCGCGATCGGCCAGGGCCTCGCCGTTGTCAAGCGCGTCCTGAACGTCGAGGGCTACGACATCCTGTCTGTCGACAGCGACGGCGAGACGCTGCGGCTCGACGTCGACCTGCTCAAGGACCAGTTCGGCCTGAGCGAGTGAACGAGAGGGGGGCCGCCTCGTGGCGGTGATTCGCGCGTTCCGCCACGAGGTCAAGGGGCACGGGACGAGGCACTCCACGGATGTCGACTGCTTGTACTTCGACTTCGTCGACACGGGAGGATCCCGGATCCTGCAGCTGTCGACCCTGGGCTCGGACTACCGACAGAGCCAGCCGAAGGTCAGTCAGACGTTCCAGATCGGGGCCGAGGGCGCGGCCGAGCTGCGCCGCATCCTCGAGGAGACCTTCGCCGGCGTTGGCGGCTCCTCGAGAGATGGGCGGAACGATCCCGCGCGGGCTGGCTCAAGCGCGGTGCCCGGCGCGGAACCACGAGATCCGATCGATCGCTTCATCGCGCGAGCGGGCCTGGAGCGGGTGGAGGAGCTGGGCGTCGAGGGGTCCGCCGCCCAACGGCGCGTTCTCGCGCACGATGACCGTCCCCTGCTCGGAGGCGCGTGGTACATCGTCGACTTCACGAACGTGCCGGTGTTGAGGTACTCGGACGTGGAGGGGGACCTCAGGACCGCACCGTCCGGCTACCAGCGGTCAGCCGTTGTGGTGAATGACCTCTCCAATGATCTGGAGCAGGTCCTCGTCGGGGCGCACGCCGACGTCGTGCGTCTGACAGACCTGGGCCTTCCGGCAGCACCGGCTTCCGCCGAGGTCGCGGAGGCGGCCGTCGGAGGCGCGCAGGGCCAAGTCCCGGCGCTCCAGCACCTGTGCCGCACCCTCGGCGTTGCCCTTGCAGACCCCGACGCGGCGTGGCCTGGGTTCGGCAAGGTCGTGCTCCTGGCGGGCGGTGGCAGCGCATACGTCAATCAGTCGAACATCGACGTGCGCGCCGCGCCGCCGCAGGTGGCTCAGTGGGCCAGGGCTGGCCACGGCACCGTGCGCGGCCCGCAAGGCCAGTACCTGCGCATGCCCTACGTCTCATCGACCGCTCCCGTGGCGCCGGCCCCGGTGTCCCACACCGTCGTCGAGAGCCCCCAGCTCATCGAGGCTCCCCCAGCACCACGTCCTTCCTCGACCTTCCCCTGGATCGAGCAGTTGTTCCGATCCGAGCGGTATCTCGCACAGAAGGCCTTGGCGGGACGTGCCAGCCTGAGCGACGACGTCGTTCGCGACGTTGTCAACGCATTGGTCCGCAGCGGGTCGATAGGGCCGATCGAGGCGATCGAGCGCGAGGCGGGCTTCCCTCGCGCAGCGCTGAGGCCGATGGTGCCGCTGTTGAGGCGGCTCCTGAACGTCGAGGGCTACGACACGCTGTCTTTCGGTGACGAGATGCTGATCCTCGACGATGATCTGCTCCGTCAGCAGTTCGGGCTCTCTGGCCCCACACTCCCTGAAGGGGTTCTTCTGTGAGCACCACCGCATCCATCAGCCCCAAGCGCCGTCGGGAGATCATCGACGCGCTTCGGCGGGGCACGGTGCCCCAGCAGGGTCTCGACGTCATGGCGGTCGGGCTCGGCCGGTTCGAGTCCGCGATCATCGACGAGCTCGACTCGGTGAAGCAGGGGGGCGCCCAGTTCAAGGCCGTCCGCGGCGAGTACGGCTCGGGCAAGACGTTCTTCTCCCGGTGGCTGACGGAGCGCGCCAAGAAGCTGAACTTCGCCACCGCCGAGGTGCAGATTTCCGAGACCGAAACCCCGCTGTACAAACTGGAGAAGGTCTACCGGCGCATCATCGAGAGCCTCTCCACCCCAGGAGGTACCACGGGCGCGTTCGGCGACGTCGTGGACGGCTGGTTCTACTTCCTGGGGCAGGATGCGCTGGCCTCCGGCGGCTCTGGAGACCTCGATCAGCGCACGGACGAGCTGCTCGAGAAGCGGCTGGCCGCCGTGTCGAAGGAGGCGCCTTCCTTTGCCATGGCGCTGCGGGCCTACCGGCAGATGACGGCACGCGGACTGCATGCGGAAGCCGACGCCCTGCTCGCCTGGCTCGGGGGACAGCCGAACGTCGCGGCGTCGGCGCGTCGCGCCGCGGGGGTCCGCGGCGAGCTCGACCACTTCGGAGCGCTCGGCTTCCTCCAAGGTCTGCTCACGGTGCTGCGCGACTCCGACTTCGCCGGGCTCGTGCTGGTGCTCGACGAGGTCGAGACGCTGCAGCGCATGCGCGCGGACACTCGGGAGAAGTCGCTCAACGCGCTGCGCCAGCTCATGGACGAGGTCGACTCGGGTCGGTTCCCCGGGTTGTACGTGCTGATGACGGGCACGCCGGCGTTCTACGACGGGCAGCAGGGCGTGCAGCGGCTGGCGCCGCTCGCGCAACGACTGCAGACCGACTTCACCACCGACCCGCGCTTCGACAACCCGCGCGCGACGCAGATCAGGCTGCACGGGTTCACGCCCGACTCTCTCGTCGAGCTGGGGTCGCGTATCCGGGACATCTATGCGGACGGCACCGCCAACGCTACGCGGATCCACGCCGTCGTCGACGACGTCTACGTTGCCGACCTCGCGGCCGCGGTCGGCGGGGAGCTCGGAGGGAGGACCGGTGTCGCTCCGCGTCTCTTCCTCAAGAAGCTGATTGCTGACGTGCTCGACCGAGTCGACCAGTTCCCCGACTTCGACCCGCGCCGTGACTACAGGCTCACGGTGAGCGCGACCGAGCTGCGGGACGAGGAACGTGAGGCGCGCGCCCGCGGGGACCTTCGCGCAGCAGCGTCGGTCGACGACATCGACCTGGAGCTCTAAGGACGTGGCGGGCGCGGCCGGACTCGACGAGGCCATCGAGTACCACCTTGTGAACTCGCTGGGCTGGCGTTCACTGCGTCCGCTGCAGGCCGCAGCCGTCGAGCCGGTGCGGTCCGGCGACGATTGCGTGCTGATCGCGCCGACCGCCGGTGGCAAGACCGAGGCGGCGGTCTTCCCGCTGTTGTCCTCGATGGTTCAGGAGCAGTGGAGTGGGCTCTCGGTCCTCTACGTCACGCCGCTGCGCGCGCTGCTGAACAACCTGCACCCGCGCATCACCAGCTACGGCGACTGGCTCGGGCGCCGGGTCGGCCTCTGGCACGGCGACGTGGGCGACTCCGCCCGCAAGCGCATCCTTGCCGACCCGCCCGACATCCTGCTGACGACCCCTGAGTCGCTCGAAGCGATGCTCGTCTCCCGCCGCGTCGATCACGATCGGTTCTTCGCCGGGCTGCGCACGATCGTGGTGGACGAGCTGCACTCCTTCGCCGGCTCGGATCGCGGGTGGCACCTGCTCGGGGTGTTGGCACGGCTGGAGCGCATCGCGGGCCGACCGATCCAACGGGTCGGACTGTCGGCCACGGTGGGAAACCCGCAGGAGATCGGGCGCTGGTTGCAGGGAGGGGAGACTGTCGGCGGGGCGGCAGAGCGCGGGCTGCGGGTGGTCTCGGAGGAGGCGTCGGCGTCGGCCCCCGATCCAGACGTGCTGCTCGACTACGTCGGGTCGGTGGCGAACGCCGCCAAGGTCGTCGCGTCGCTCCACCGCGGCGAGAAGCGCCTCGTCTTCTGCGAGTCGCGGCGCGTGAGCGAACAGCTCGCGTTCGAGCTGCGAGCGCTCGGGGTGGAGACCTTCGTGTCGCACTCGTCGCTCTCGGCCGAGGAGCGCCGGCGGTCCGAACAGGCGTTCGCCGAGGCGCAGAACACCGTGATCGTCGCGACCTCCACGTTGGAGCTCGGCATCGACATCGGCGACCTCGACCGGGTCATCCAGATCGATGCGCCGCGCACCGTAGCCTCGTTCCTGCAGCGGCTCGGCCGCACCGGCCGGCGCCCCGGCACGCGGCGCAACACGCTGTTCCTGGCTACCAACTCCGACGCGTTCCTTGAAGCCGCCGGCCTGCTCCTGCTGTGGAGGCGGGGCTTCGTCGAGCCGATCACCCCGCCGCCGCACCCGCGGCACCTGACCGCCCAGCAGCTGCTGGCTTTGGCGCTGCAGGAGGGCGCCTACGGCGCCAGCACCTGGCGTGAGTGGTGGGGGTCCCTCGAGCTGATGGACGACGGCGACGAGGCCCTGGCCTACCTGCGCGCCGAGGGCTTTCTCGTCGAGGACGGTGGGCTGTTGATGATCGGGCCGGCCGCCGAAAACGCGTTCGGCCGCCGGCACTTCATGGACCTGCTCAGCTCCTTCGACGCGGAGCGAGAGCTCCGGGTGGTGAGCGGGAACAAGGAGCTGGGCTTCGTCTCGCCGCTGTCGCTGCCTCGTGACGGCGCGGCGAAGAGCGAGGCGAAGCCGCTCCTGGTGAACGGCCGGGCATGGCACGTCGAGCACGTCGACTGGGAGCGGTTCGAGGTGCTGGTCAGCCCGGTCCCGCACAAGGGCGACGTGCGGTGGCACAGCGACGCGATCGCGCTGTCTTTCGAGCTGATGCGCGCGCAGCGCGAGGTCCTCCTCGGCGAGACCCCGGACGCGCCGCTGTCGAGACGGGCGGTCGAGCGGCTGGAGCTGGTTCGCGAGACGCGCGGATACCAGGTGGCTCCGGACGGCCTGGTCGTCGAGACCTCGGGGCATGACGTCCGTCTATGGACGTGGGCGGGGCTCAAGGCGAACGAGACCCTGCGTGCGGGTCTCGGGGGCGTCGAGGGCCAGTCGCTGAACGACGAGATGACCCTGCGCGGGGCGGGCGATCTAGATCGGCTGGCTCAGGTGTCGTTCGACGACGTCGTCCCCCGCATCCCGGCGGAGATGGTGACGAGCCTGAAGTTCTCGGCCGCGCTGCCCGAGCAGACCGCCGTCAAGACTCTTGGCGAGCGGTTCGCGGATCGATCCGGTGCCGCGACTGTGGCCGCGGAGCTCAAGCGCAGGTCCGGAGCGGCCTAACTATCGGCGTCGGGCGCTGCGACGGTCCTCGACGAGAGCCCGTGTCCCACCGAGCAGTGCCGAGATCCCGTGGCGTCGGTATCCGCCCCATGGATCGTCAACCGCGGCCGTCGTATAGATGCGAGGATCGCTGAGCCCAAGCTTGGCGGACTCGAGGATGCGCGCGAACGCGGCATCTGTGGGATGGACTCGGCCGTCCTGAACGCGGACCTTGGTCATCACGCCGACGACGTGGTGCCCGTCGCGCCGCAGCTGTCGCACCAGGCGACGCTGCCCGTTGGTGATGCGGTGGCCCGTGGCGGACCAGCAGTACCACACGGCATCGAACACCTTGGATCGGCGAATCTGCGAGACCTCGCGAAGCGTCTGCCTGAGATGCCGAGCCGGGTCAACCCCACCGTGGTGGAACCCCTCGAAGTCCCAGATCTCTAGACCGCGGATTTCGTCGATGTAGAGGTCGGCACCGTGGGTGACGGGGGCGCCGATCCCCGTGCGTGCGACGGCTCTGCCTAGCACGGCATTGATGAGGGAGGACTTCCCGACCCCTGTGTCCCCGACGACGGCGATGGCGGTCGTCTTGGGCGCCTCGCTCCGGAAAAGCGAGGGAACCTCTCCGGCTACTTGGCCCAAGCCGGACCCTTCGACATCCATTGCATGAAGAGCTCCTTCGCGATCGGAAGGTACTCCGCCCACATTTTGTCGATGTTCTTCGGATCGATCGCGCCGGTGTAGATCTTCTCGCAGAGCAGCCGCCACGACTCGCCCGCCGCCAGAGTCCATGTGAAGGCGACGGCCGCGTTGATGACGGACCCTGCGCCCGGGATCACCTTGATGAGGCTCTGCGCCGCCGCCTTCCCGGTGAACTCGAGCGCGAGCTGGAGCACTGCAGAACTACTTCCGAGGGTCGACCGAAGGGTCGACTCGTACGTCGTCGCGATCTTGCCGAACATTCCCATCTGAATCGGGGCGAGCACCACGGCTGAAGCAAGCGGCAGGGGAGTGGCGGCGGCGGCCGCCGCACTCGCCGATGAGCCTGCGATCCACTTCCGCGCCAGGTGTGTCTTGGCCTGGAGGTCGATGCGCTGGGCAGCCCGGGCGGCGTCCCGAACCGCCTCTGGCGCGATCGCCAGCGTCGCGTCAAGCAGCTCTTGGAGTCCGAATCTGGGAAAGCCCCACGGGTCGTGGACCGCCGCCGTCGGGTAGACACGCGGGTCCGCGAGGCCGAGCGACTCGCCCTCGATCCACTCGGCAAACTCGGCATGTTGAGGCCTGAGGACGCCGTCGCGAGTGTGGACTTTTGTCAGGACGCCGATCACTGGGATCCCGGCGTCTGTGAGGGCGCGGATGAGAATTCGGTGGCCTTCGGTGACCCGCGCGCTGGAGGCGTCCCAGCAGAACCACGCGATGTGGATCTCCCGGCCGTCGCCGGCCTCCTGGATCTTCCTGAGACTCTTCGTCAGGGAGGCCAGGGGCGGAACAGCGGTGCCGTGCTCGAAGCCTTCAAAGTCCCAGACGCCGAAGGTTCCGGCGTCGTTGAGGTAGTAGTCGGAGCCCTTGGTGATCGGTGCCCCGATCCCCGTCTTGGCGCGTCCCTCCCCGAAAATCGCGTTGACCAGCGACGACTTGCCCACCCCGGCGTCACCGACGATGGCGAGATTGAAGCGTCCGAGCTCATGAAGGGCCTCGTCGAACCCGTCGGCGAAGGCCCGTTCGGCATCCTCTCGGGTGAGCTCGGCGAGGTTGATGCCTTCCGGCTCCTGCGCCGGAGCGGTCGACGTGCTCGTCATCGTTAGTCACCCGTCGCTCGTTGGGGTACCCGTAAGTCGGTCGATGGTGGATCTTCCATGACCGCGGGCTGATCATCCGGCACCATCACCGTCTCTGCAAGGACCAGTTCTCGGTCCACTCACTGCCTCGGAGGGACATGGACGCCGAAGCGCTGCAGCGCGAGCGCCAGCTGCCACCACGCGTCGTCGGTCGCCCCCAGCTTCACCGCGTGCGCGGCGCCTTTTTCCAGCTGAGCGATCAGCTCCGCTTCGGCGTCATCACGCTCCAGGGCATAGCGCACGTCAAGCAGGTGAGACGCGTCCCGCTCCGCGTACATGGCCACGTGGTCGAGGAAGATCGTCAGGGCGCGCGACGCTCGCCGCCGTCTGCGTGCCTTCGCCTCCTCTTCGTCCTGAGATGCCGCCGTGGCGCACTGCGCAGAAGCGGTTCCGCCGTCCGCCACTTCCTCAGCTGGCCCGATGAGCCTCGGCACGACGACATGCATCCGATTGCTCCACAGGCGGGCGAAGGCGGCGTCGTCAGAGAGGTTCACCACGGTGCCGATCTCACGGGGCTCGTCCTGGAGCAACGTCTCGCGAAGGCCCGCGACCTCGTAGGCGAAGCGCAGCAAGTTGTCGTCCGTCAGGGATGCACCCACGACGAGCAGGTGCTTGATCATCATCAGCGACTGGACGAGCGAGCCGACCGGCTTCCAGCGCGCGTCGTAACCGACGAACGCACTGCGGGAGAGCACGATCGTGTCTGGCTCAGCAACGTCGCCGTGCATCTTGAGGACCCACGGCCGGCCCGGCTGCGTGCGCTGCCATGGAAGCCTGCGAATCGCCGCGTGGCCCTCGACGACTTCCGCCGCCGAAGCAGCCTCGACGGCCCGCTCGTACAGCCTGTCGTAGTTGGTGGTCGCCGCCTCAGGGATCCGCATCCCGGCGAGCAGGGCATGGGCCAAGCTCGGCCGGGAGGGATGCGCGGTAAGCACCTCTGCCACCGCCTGGCCGAGCGCATGCTGACTGTGCGGCTTGCCAGCCCGTGCCAGTTCCACCTGGAGCAGCTCGGCTTGCTCGAGCGGTCCCAGAGCCTTCATCGAACCGAGGCTGTCGAGGGCTAGGTGGCGCACGAGCTCCTTCAGCAGGTCCGACCAGGATGGTAGGCCGGCAGCCATGCTGACACCCGCGCCGAAGAAGAGGGCGACGTCTCCCTCCGCGATCTGCTCTCCCAGTTCGGCGGCCCGCTCACGGTCCGCCTCGCCTAGGTTCGGTGTGGAGCCAGCAATCCGACGGCGGTGCTGAAGGGCGGAGTAGTCGCCGCGGCTGAAAGCGACGATGGCGACGTCGACGCTGTGCTCCCGCGCGGCTTCAGTGAGCTCGTCGAGCAGCGCCGCGATGAGGCGGCCACGACGGTCGCCCAAGCCTCCGCCCGAGGACCCCAGCACGGGCACCGCGATGAGCGGTACGTCCCGTCCGGCGCTGGTGGCACGCGCATGCAGATCCGTATCAGGCTGCGTCACGATTGCCTCGACCGCTCGACGACCGATCTTGCCGACCTCCGCTGGGTCCGGCGATATGGCGTCGACGAACCACACCTCTGGACCGCGACCGTCCACGCCCTTTGCACGCGCAACCGCACCCGTCGTCCAACCATCCGGTCGCACGGCACGCCAGTCACCGCCCGGCGGCTGGACGGCGTCGCGCCAGTGGTCTACAACGTGGAAGTAGGCGTCCGTCGGGACGATCAAGGCGTCGCAGGCAAGGTCCTGCAGGCGGCCGTTGGCGACAAAGAGATGGCCGGGCGTCATGCATCGAGTATTGACACGCATCGCTGACCTTCAGTGCGTCGCCGCGCCGCATCGCGATATCAGGAGCTCCCTCGCCCGACATCTCATGGTGCGGCGGCGGCGCACCGGGTGAATGTCGTGGCCCGATCGTGGGCGTGCCGGCAGACAAGGACCACTCATCGGCATCGCCACCGGTATGGTCCGAAATGGACCCATACGCCTGAGCAAGCGACGGAGAATTCTTGAGCGAGACGATGCCAGCGCCTTCACCGGGCCCTTCGGGGGATGTCCGCCGGGAGCTGGAGGCGCTTCTTGAGCGTGACGACTCTCGGGTCGGGAGCGTGTACCGGGCCTCGAAGCGTGGGCTCGACGCTCGGAAGATCGCCGATGAGCTCGGGGTGAGCACTTCGGGCTTTGTGTCCAACAACCGGGCAGTCATCTCTCTCCTGCTTGAAGGGATGGTCCCGCGAAGCCCCGGCATCGCGCGGGCGGCCGCGGGGCGGATCGGTTCGCTGTTACGCCACGCCGAGCTGTCGCGAGAGGCACGCCGGTACCTCGAGGGCGCTGAGCGCCGGGCGCGTACGGCCGCCAACAGCATCGGGCCGCGGATCCCTGCAGCCGCGTCAGGAGTCCCTCGCCAGAGTGCACCCACGCCCCAGCGGCGCGCGCGCCCCGCGCAAGACGCCCTCACGCCCGCCCTGCGGCGTCTTGTCGAAGCGATCGACAGCGAGACGGGGCTGGACGCGCTGGAGTACCGCGGCCTCCTCTCGGTCACCGACCCGGTTGGCGCGGCGGAGCGGCTCCTCAATCTGCCTACCGCGAGTCAGACCTTCGTCGATCTGGAGCGCGTTGAGCGGCTCGACCTTGCGCTCGAGCGAATAGTCCTCGACCACGCGGACGCGTTCTCCGAGCGCACTGTGCAGAGGGCGAAGGCTCGCCTGAGGTACTACGAGGGGGTCAAGTCATGACGGCTGCGCTCGGGGGCGTAGACGCCGAGCTGGTCGAGACCACGGCCGCACGGTTCTTGCGGGCGCTCGCGGATGGTGACTCAGCCTTCACCCCGGGGCGCGCCGTCTGGGGCGACGAGCAGCTGCTCGAGCTGGAAATCGCTTACGTAGGCCAGCCTGACGTCAGCGGCGCATCGTTTGAGGAGAAGCTGGCCAAGCAGTTCGAGGGCGTCTCGGATGAGGCCATCCAGCTCTTCGCCGAGATCTACTACCTCAACCTTCTGCCGCTCAGGGACTACAAGGGTGACACGAAGCGGCGGCTCATTCGAGCCGTCCTCGACCTCATGTCGCTGCCCGTCGACTTGCCACCGGATCTCGCTGAAGCTCTCGACGCAGGCGTCTTCAAGGGCGGCGTTGCGTTCAAGACCAGGCGATACCAGCAGCTCGCGCTTCTCGTGACCTTCGCGCAGACCTTCAGGTCCCTCGCGCCGGAGCAGCGGGCCGGCGCAATGGCGGATCCGCGCGCGTTCCGCGCGGTCCTGGACGGCGTGACGGCGCATGGTGAGCCGGCCCAGCGGCACGCGCTCCTGTACCTCGCTTGGCCGTCGTTCTTCCTGCCCATCGTCAACGGTGACCACCGCCGCGCGATCCGTCGAACGTTCGCCGATCGGCTCGATGGACTGACCGACGACGTCGATGCGGACCTGCGAGAGATCTACGACTCACTCGTCGCCGAGGTCGGAGGCCGCGTGCCGCTGTATGACGAACCGTGGAAGTCACGATGGTCCCCCTCTTCCCCGGCCGCTGCAGCGCTCGCAGATCCCTGGGCGGACTTCATGAAGTGGGCGGCGCGGTTCGCCGCCGAGATCGACCTCGACCGAGAGGAGCGGGACTACAAGGAGGTTTCCGCTCGGCGCTTCGCGGCCGTCCTCGATCGCATCGCCGCTGGCGACCGCGAGTGGATCACCGACTTTAAGGCAGCGGTCAACGTCAACCTGCTCGCTCGCTACTTCCAGATGGCCCTCCGGGACGAGGTCGCGGAGCACCCGGACGAGCTGGGACCGATCCTGACCCACGTCGTCGAGCGGCCGTTCGACGTCACGGCGGCCGACCGGCTCCAGGCGGAGCTCAAGTCACTCTCGTCGCACTCCTCCTACACGCCGGGTAACGCGGCGAGCCTGGCATCGCTCTTGTTGATGTCGCAGGACCCGACGCAGTTTCCGCCGTATCGGCCGACACCGGTCTCCAAGGCGCTCGCCCTCACGGGCCAGCCGTCGACACCGAGCCGCCCGAGCGAGCGGCTCGAGGCGCTGATCACCCTGTGCGACGAGCTTCTGGAACGCGCGTCCGACCACGGGATCGAGCTTCGCGATCGCCTAGACGCACAGGGACTCCTGTGGACCGTCGTCGCGGCGCAGCCGCCCAGCTCTTGGTCGGAGCAGGACAAGGCAGCCTTCCTCGCATGGCGCGGCGAGACGCCCACGGAGCTCGCTACTGCTCCTCGATCGGCGTGGCTCGTCCGTCCCGACTCGGCCTCTGGGCGTCCCGGAGGGGCGCCGAACCTGGCGCTGGCGGCATCTCACCTCCGCGAGGTCGACAGCTCCATCCAGCTCGACGAGCTTCGCCGGGTGATCGACGAGGACTATGCGGATCTCACGTACGCCAGCAAGGGAGAGCTGCTCGACGACTTCGACGCCTTCCTCCGTCGCTTCAAGCTCGGTGATGCGCTTCTGGTCGCGGACGGAGAGCGCGTCCACGTCGGGGTCGTCGCCGGGCCAGCGACCTATGACGCCTCCGACAAGCCGAGCCTGCGCCGGGACGTCGAGTGGACCACCGAGGTGCCCCTTGCCGTCGTGCCGGCAAGTCTGCGTGCCACGATGCAGACGCCGCACCGCGTGGTGGAGCTGACGCAATTTCTCGAGGACATCGAGCGGCTCGAGTCGAGCCCCGCGGACGCCGCGGCGCGGGTGGCCGAGTTCAGACCTCCTACCGACGGGCTGGCGAAGCAGCTCCACGTCGACCGGCGCTGGCTCGACGAGTTCGCCGAGGTGCTGTCCGAACGCAAGCAGGCGATCTTTTACGGGCCTCCAGGAACAGGAAAAACCTACCTCGCTCTGCACCTGGCGGCCCACCTCGCTGGGGATCGCTCGAGGGTCCGGCTGGTGCAGTTCCACCCGGCGTACAGCTACGAGGACTTCTTCGAGGGCTACCGCCCGACGCCCGAGGGCACCTTCCAGCTCAGGCCCGGACCCTTGCGCAAGCTGGTGGACAAGGCGCGAATGGATCCGTCCTCGCCCTACGTCCTGGTGATCGACGAGATCAACCGCGGCAACCTCGCGAAGATCTTCGGGGAGCTCTACTTCCTGCTCGAGTATCGTGACGAGCAGATTGATCTTCTCTATGGTGCGGACTCGGCGGTGCCGTTCTCTCTGCCCCCGAACGTGTACGTGATCGGCACGATGAACACTGCTGATCGGTCGATCGCGCTCCTGGACACCGCGATGCGGCGCCGGTTCGCCTTCTTCGAGCTCCACCCTTCCTCGGAACCGATACGCGGCCTGCTTCGGCGGTGGCTCGAGGGCAGAGGAGCAAGCACCTTGGCGGCCGATCTGCTGGATGCGCTCAACGAAGAGATCGGTGATCCCGAAGCTGCCGTGGGCCCGGCGTACTTCATGCGCAAGGGTGCAGACACGCCAGAGGGCATCGACCGGATCTGGCGCACGGCGATCCTGCCGCTGATGGAAGAGCGGCACTACGGCGACGGCACCGACGTGCACGTGCGCTACGCGATGGACGCGATTGGCGACAAGGTGGCATCGAGCGCGGCCGTGCTCTCGGCTGCGTCGGTGTCCCAGTCTGGCCACCTCAGTGATGGCGATGTCGTTGGCAACGGCACCCAAGAGCCTGACGCTCGTTGAGGGCGGCCCGTCGGTCGAGGTTGAGCTGGCCGACGACGTTGTCGAGGCGTTGGCGCAGATCGCCGACGTGAGAGCCCAGCGGACCGGTGCGTCCGGTCGATGGGTGATCGCCGCTGGCACCAAGGTCGGCGTGGTCCGTGTCGGTGATCTCCAGGTGACCGTCCAGCCGAAGGTGCCGATCTCGAGGCTGGTGTTCCTCCTGGGGTACGGGCGGCGTCGAGCGTTCTGGCTGGACGACGATGTGCAGCTCGACGAGCACGTCGACCTGCCCGAGGCGCTGGCCGAGGCATTGCTTCAAGCCTCAGCCAAGGCGCTACGACGGGGGCTCCTTCAGGGGTACGTCACTGTCGACGAGTCGGCGAAGGTCCTCCGCGGCCGCATCCGCGAGGCCGACCAGTTCCGACAGCACTTCGGGCGCATGGTCCCGCTCGAGGTGACGTACGACGAGTACACCACCGACATCCCCGAGAACCGGCTGATCCTCTCCGCTGCCATCCGCGCACTCCGAGCGCCCGGACTGCATCCGGACACGGTGCGAAGGCTTCGTCGCCTGCGCCTGGATCTCTCCGAGGTGACGCCGCTGCCCGCCGGGGCGCCGCTCCCGCGCTGGACGCCGAGCCGGCTGAACGAGCGGTACGGCTCTGCCCTCGCGATCGCAGAGCTGATCCTAATCGGATGGTCCTTCGAGCAGAGATGGGGGCACCTCAACGTCAGCGGCTACGTGGTCTCGATGGCGCAGATCTTCGAGGACTTCGTCTGCGTCGCGCTGGCAACGGCGCTGAAGCGCTTGACGGGAGGGGCGGCCACGTTCCAAGACGGCATGTTTCTTGACGTAGATCGCCGGGTACGTGTCCGTCCGGACTTCGTGTGGCGGCGAACCGGAACGCCGATCATCGTGGCCGACGCAAAGTACAAAGCCGAGAAGCCCGCCGGGTTTCCGCAAGCCGACCTGTACCAGATGCTTGCCTACTGCACGGTGCTTGGCCTGGAGCGTGGTCACTTAGTTTATGCAGCGGGCGAGGCGGACGAGACCGTGCATCGCGTCACTGGCTCGCCCATCGAGATTCGATGCCATGCCCTCGACCTGAGCTTCCAGCCGCGCGAGTTGTTAGGGCGGATCGACAACCTCGCGGGGACGCTGGTGGAACTTGGCTAGGCCGTCACTGCGACGACAGGTCGGGTCGGGCAATTGGGCGCAGGTTCATCGCCGTCGCACTGGGTCACATGGCCACGGACATGAGCGAGGCGCTGCTGGTCGACTCGGTGCGGCTGGAGCGGCTGTCCGTGCGGGTCCTTGGCGAGCGGTGGGGCACGCCTAAGACATCGGCAACGTGGTGGTGTTCGTCGCCTCGTCCGCCGCGGCGTACGTGCACGGCCAGGTGCTCGCCGGCGACGGCGGGTGGATGGGGCGATAGCCGCCGGGTGGGCGCCGGGCTCAGCTCCCGGTGCCCGCCCGCCGCCTGCCGGGTACGCGCGCCGCCCACCGCCATGCCAGGATTCCGTGGCCGGCCACCGCCACCGCGAAGCCCGCGGCGATGGCGACGACGGCGGCCGTCTGCGGCCCGGTCAGCTCCTCGGCCCCGAGGTCCTGAACGCCGATGACGACGCATTGCCACGCGAGGAACGCCGAACCTAGCGCGAGCAGCACTCCGCCCGTCCGCCGCGCGCCGAGCGCCACCGTGACGGCGCCCGGAATCGCGGCGAGCACAAAGAGCACGACGATCATCGCGGTCCCCGGCCACGAGAACCCCGTCTCGCCGCCGACCACGAGGTTCGCGAGGCGCATGAGGAGCCGGGCGGCGAGCCCGGCGACAAGGCCGGCAAGCGCCGCGGCGCCCAGGCCGCGCAGGACCCGTCGGCCAACGGAGCGGCGGGGCGCCGAGAGCGAAGCGGACGGCGGCGTCGGCACCAGCGGGGCGGGAGTCGCTGCGGTCATCGTCGGTGCCTCTCCGTCGAGGTGCGATGGCGGTGCGCCGACGGCACGTCGTCGTCACCGCGTGGTGCCGCACAGCATGGCATCGGTCAGCGGCCGCGATGAAGTCCCCGACGTCCCGATCGCCCGGGTGAAACGCGGCTACCGCCGCGGGTCGATGACCGTCATGCCCGCCCGCCGGGCGTCGTGCAGGCCGGGCAGCAGCGCCGCGCCCTCCTCGAGCCCGACGACATGCTCGACGAGGCCCTGCGGCCGCAGCGCGCCGACGGCGACGAGGGCGAGCATCTCGGGATAGTCGGCGGCGGCCATGCCGTGCGAGCCGAGCAGGTCCAGCTCCCAGGCGATGACCCGGCCCATCGGCAGGCGGGGGCGGGCGTCGTCGCCGAGCAGCAGGCCCACCTGCACGTGCTGGCCGCGGCGGCGCAGGCTCAGGACGGCGTCGGCGGCGGTCTGCTCGGAGCCGACGGCGTCGATCGCGACGTGCGCACCGACGCCGGTGAGGGCGTGGATCGCGGCGGGCACGTCGCGCCCGTCCGACAGGACGGTGTGCGCCGCGCCGGCGCGGCGGGCCGCCTCCAGGGCGCCCTCGTGCCGGTCGACGGCGATGACCTGGGCACCGAGGGCTGTGGCGATCATCGTGGCGGACAGGCCGACGCCGCCGGCGCCGACGACGGCGACCCACTCGCCGCGCTGCACGCGGGCGCGCCCGGCGACGGCGCGGTAGGCGGTCGCGAAGCGGCAGCCGAGGGCGGCCGCCGTCTCGAACGAGACGCCGTCGGGGATGGCCACGAGGTTGGTGTCGGCGGCGTGCAGCACCACCTGCTCGGCGTAGGAGCCCCAGTGCGTGAAGCCCGGCTGGGTCTGGTCTGGGCACACCTGCGCCTGGCCGGAGAGGCACCACTCGCACCGGCCGCAGCCGCACACGAACGGCACGGTGACGCGGTCGCCGACCTGCCAGCGCGTGACGCCGTCGCCGACCGCGCTGACCACGCCGGCCAGCTCGTGGCCGGGCACGTGGGGGAGCGCGGGGATGCCGTCGTCGTGCCCCGCCCACGCGTGCCAGTCGCTGAGGCACAGGCCGGTGGCGTGCACGTCCACGACGACGCCGCCGGCCGGGGCCTTCGGGTCGGGCACCTCGCGGACCTCGGTCGGGCCGGTGAACTGGTCGAAGACGATCGCGCGCACGAGCGGCATCCAACCACGCGCACCGGCCCGGCCGACGGCGGTGCTCAGCCCGCGTCCGACGCCCGGCGCGACGCCGCCACGCCTGCTACGCGGTGAGCGTCAGGCGCACTCGTCGCAGACGCCCGTGGCGGGCAGCGCCGTGAAGCAGGTCGGGCAGATCGCCAGGGGCCGGTCCTCGGGCGCGGGGCGGCGCGTCGGAGCAGCCTTGGGCGCCGCCGCCCGCGGCGTACGCGGAGCCCGCTTGGGCGCCGCAGCAGGGGAGTTGGGCGCCCCGGCGACCTCGAAACCGTGCTTGCGCAGGATCGCGACGGGGTCGACCTTGCCGCCCTCGAGCTCCTCGGCCATCGCGACGCGGCCCGTGGCGTACCGGTGGGCGACGCCGAGCACGGCCTTGGCGTCGTAGACCTTGTCCTCGTGCACCAGGGTGCCGGCCGGCGAGGCCTGGAACCCGTACACGCCGAGGAAGGCGTCCTTGCCGCGGTCGTCGTACTCCGCGAGGGCCTTGAGGATGTGCTGCCGGGTCACTGCGGAGAAGGTTGCCACGGTCATGAGGGTAGTCGGCGCGGCGCCGACCCCGGCTCGCGACGAACCTGGCGCACGAGCGCAGCAGAACGCTGACCAGCCAGAATGAACGCATGGCACTCGACGATGTCGTGCAGGTCACCACCACAGCGGACGACGCCGACGTCCTGACGGCGCTCGCCCGCGACGCCGTCGCCGCGCGCCTGGCCGCGTGCGCCCAGATCGAGGGGCCGATCACCAGCACCTACTGGTGGCAGGGCACCCTCGAGACGGCCGACGAGTGGCGCGCCACGCTCAAGACGACGCAGGCGCGGGCCGACGCGCTCGAGGCGTTCCTCATGGAGCACCACCCGTACGACGTGCCCGAGGTGCTGCGCACGCCGGTCATCGGCGGCAACCCCGCCTACCTGGCGTGGGTGCGCGCCGAGGTCCGTGGTGAGGTGGGAGAGTGAGCACCGACCGCAACCAGCCACGCCCGCGTGTCCGCGACCTCGGCATCCTCGTCGGCCCGCTGGCCACCGGCACGCACGACGCGGTCACCGACGTCGCCGGCGTCCGCGTCGGCCACACCACCGTCCACGACGGCGACCGCGTGCACACGGGCGTCACCGCCGTCGTGCCCGACCAGCTCGGCCTCGGCCTGCCCGGCCGCGAGCGCGCCGCCCTGCCGTGCGGCCTGTTCGTGGGCAACGGCTTCGGCAAGCTCGTCGGCGCCACGCAGGTCGCCGAGCTCGGCGTCATCGAGACGCCGATCGTGCTCACCGCGACGCTCTCGGCGTTCCGCGCCGCCGACGCGCTGACCACCTGGATGCTCGCACGCCCGGGATACGAGGACGTGCGCACGCTCAACCCGGTGGTGGGGGAGACCAACGACGGGCTGCTGTCCGACGTCCGCGCCCGCCCGGTCACCGAGGCGCACGTGCTCGCCGCGCTCGACGGCGCCGCGTTCGGCCCGGTGGCGACCGGCAGCGTCGGCGCGGGCACCGGCACGGCAGCGCTCGGCTACAAGGGCGGCGTCGGCACCGCCTCGCGCGTGGTCGACGTCGCCGGGCGGGCGCACACCGTCGGCGCGCTGGTGCAGAGCAACTTCGGCGGCACGCTGACCGTGCGCGGCGTGCCGCTGCCGGCCGCCGAGCTGCTCGCCGACGAGGAGCGCGCGGCGGAGAGCGCCAACGGCGTCGACGACGGCAACTCCTGCATGATCGTCGTCGCGACCGACGCCCCGCTCGACGCCCGCCGCCTGACCCGCGTCGCGCGCCGCGCCGTCTTCGCCATGGGCCGCGTCGGCGCCGACTTCTCCCACGGCAGCGGCGACTACGCGCTCGCGTTCAGCACTGCCGCGCCGGACGCCCCGCTCGTCGCCGACGCCCACCTCGACCCGCTGTTCGCCGCCACGATGGACGCCGTCGAGGAGGCGCTGCTCGACTCGGTGTTCACGGCGACGACGACGGTAGGCCACCGCGGCACCCGGCACGCCGTCCCGCTGGAGCCGGCGCTCGCCCGGCTGCGGGCGGCCGGCGTCGTCGCGGGCGAGTGAGCCTGTCCGGCACGCAGCCGGGCACGCCGCGCGGCCCGGACGGACGCTCGCGCACCCACCGCGCCGCTGCTTGGATGCTGCGGTGAGCACCGCCGCCCGCTACCGCCTGCACGTGCAGCTCGACGAGATCGCGCCGCCCGTGTGGCGCCGCCTCGAGGTCCCGGCCGACCTGTCGCTGCGGGACCTGCACCGCGCGCTGCAGCTGGCGATGGGCTGGTCGGGCACGCACCGGCACGTGTTCGCGCCGTCCGGCGCCCGGCCGGGCGACCCGCGGGCCCTCATCGTCATGGACGACGAGGCCACCGGCGGCCCGCACGAAGGACGGCCGGAGTCCAGCGTCCGGCTCGACGAGGTGCTCACCGGCCCCGGCGACACGCTCGGCTACGTCTACGGCCTCGCCGACGCCTGGCGGCACACCGTGCGCCTGGAGGAGGTGCTGCCCGCACCCGCCCGACAGATGAGTGACGGCGACGGCCCCGCCGTCCGGCTGCTCGACGGCGCCCGCGCCTGCCCGCCCGAGGACGTCGGCGGCGTCGTCGGCTACGACGTCGTGCGCGACGCCGCCGCCATGCTGCTGCACGGCCGGTCCATCCCCGACGAGGTCGCCGAGGCGCTCGCGGCCGAGTACCCGGGCCTCGCCCCGGCCGAGATCCTCGCCGCCCTCGACGAGTTCGACGTCGCCGCTGCCGCCCGGCTGGTCGCGGGCGTGTGGACGCTGTCCGGGTCCGCGCCGCCGCTGCTGCGCGGCCTGCTCGGCCGCGCCGCCGACCCGTCCGCCCTGCTCAGCCTCTACCGCGACGTGCTGCGCGCCGCGCCGGTCCGGCTGCGCGACGACGAGGTGGCCGTGGCGGTCGACGACGTCGCCTGGCTCGTGCGGCGGGTCGGTGCCGAGGGGGTGCCCCTCACCGCCGACGGCTCCCTCGACCCAGACCTCGTGCACGAGGTGGCGACGCGGCTCGGGCTGGACGAGCCGGTCCCCGACCTCGGCGACGCGCACCTTGCCGGCGAGGAGGACGTGCGGCCCGTGCTGTGGTTCCGCGAGGTGCTCACCGACCTCGCGCTCGCGGAGGCGCCGGCGGAGGCGCCCGCCGGGGTGGTCGACGCGGTTCGGCGGGTCGCCGCGGACGGCTGACCGTACGCTGCCGCCATGCGATACACGGTGCGGCTGACGCAGCTCGAGGGCCG
>NZ_LWGM01000090.1 GCF_001750215.1 Isoptericola variabilis
TCGTCGGCTGGGGCGGTGCCTCCGCGTTCGCCGGCTCCGGCCCGGCGCCGGGCACGAGCAACGCCACGTCGGTGGCCCGTGCCGAGCACGTGAACACGGCCGACAACGCCGCGGACTTCCGCACCGGCGCCCCGACGCCCGCGGCCGGCGGCGTCGCGCCGGAGCCGACGCCCGAGCCCACCCCTGAGCCCACCGCCGAGCCCACCCCGGACCCGACGACCCCCGGCACGCCGGCCGACGTCGTGCCGATCGCCGAGATCCAGGGCACCGGCGACGCCTCCCCGCTCGCGGGCCGGACGGTCACCACGACGGGCGTCGTCACCGCCGCGTACCCGACCGGCGGGCTCAACGGCTACACCATCCAGACCCCGGGCACCGGCGGCGAGCTCGACCTCGCCGCGCACACCGCCTCGGACGCGCTGTTCGTCTACTCCGCCGCCACCGACCACCTCGTCACCGTCGGCGACACCGTGCAGGTGACCGGCCAGGTCACGGAGTACCAGGGCCTCACCGAGCTGACCGTCCGGGCCGCCACGGACCTCGTCGCGCTGCCCGACGCCGCGCCGGTCGAGCCGGCCGTCGTCGCCTGGCCCGGCACCGACGCCGAGCGCGAGGCGCTGGAGTCGATGCTCTACGCGCCCGGTGACCTCACCGTCACCGACACCTACTCGACCAACCAGTACGGCGAGGTCGGCCTGGCGACCGGCGACGGCCCGCTGCTGCAGCCGACCGACGTCGCGCGCCCCGGCACCGCGGAGGCCGCCGCGGTCGACGCCGAGAACGCCGAGCGGGCCGTGGTGCTCGACGACGGCGCCTCGACGAACTTCCTCAGCAGCGCGAACTCCGGGCTCACCCCGCCGTACGTCTCGCTCGACGAGCCCGTGCGCGTGGGCGCCGCCGTCGCGTTCATGGACCCGGTGGTCGTGGACTACCGGAACGGCGCGTGGAAGCTCAACCCCACCCGACCGCTGGTGGCCGGCGAGACCGACCCGGTGACGTTCGCCGACACGCGCACCGCGGAGCCGGAGGACGTGGGCGGCGACGTCCAGGTCGCCACCTTCAACGTGCTGAACTACTTCACCACGGTGGGCGCCGACGTCACCGGGTGCACCGCGTACTCCGACCGCACGGGCGACCCGGTCACCACCCGCAGCTGCCCGGGCAACGGCCCTCGCGGCGCGTTCGAGGCCGAGGACCTGGAGCGCCAGCAGGCCAAGATCGTCGCGGCGATCAACGCCCTCGACGCCGACGTGGTCGGCCTGCTGGAGATCGAGAACTCGCTGGTGGTGGACGGCGTGGCCGACGAGGCGACCGCCACCCTGGTGGAGGCGCTCAACGCCGCCGCGGGCGCGGACGTCTGGGCCTACGTCCCGTCGTCGGAGCAGCTGCCGGCCGCCGCCGAGATGGACGTCATCGCCAACGCCATCATCTACAAGCCGGCCGAGGTGCGCCGCGCCGGGGAGTCGCTGGCGCTCGGCACCGAGTCGGCCGCCGGCGGGGCGTTCGACAACGCCCGCGAGCCGGTCGCGCAGAAGTTCGTGCCGGTGGGCGGCGGCAAGCCGTTCCTGGTCGTGGTCAACCACTTCAAGTCGAAGGGCTCGGCGGGCCCGTGGCCGGGCGACGCCGACACCGGCGACGGCCAGGGCGCCTCGAACGAGTCCCGGGTGCGGCAGGCCACGGCCCTGCGCGACTGGGTCGGCGGGATCGCCGGCAAGGGCCAGGCCGTCGCGCTGGTGGGCGACTTCAACGCCTACACGCAGGAGGACCCGCTGCAGGTGCTCTACGACGCCGGGTACACCGACGCCGCGTCGCACCTGGCCGAGGGCCAGCACTCCTACTCGTTCGACGGGCTGTCCGGCTCGCTCGACCACGTGCTGCTGAACGGCCCGGCGCTCGAGCGGGCCACCGGCGCCGACGTGTGGGAGATCAACGCCGAGGAGTCCGTCGCCCTCGAGTACAGCCGGTACAACTACCACGGCACCACGTTCTACGCGGCGGACCCGTACCGCTCGAGCGACCACGACCCCGTCGTCGTCGGCCTCGGCAGCGGCAAGGGCGCGCCGTCCGGCCGGGGCACCCGGTGACCGCCCGCCCCGACCGCCACGCCCGCTGGGCCGAGCGGTCCCGTCCCGCAGCATCGACCCCCTCCCAAGGAGACCTCGCCGTGAACCACCGAACCCTCCGGCAGCGGGGGAGCGCGGCCGCAGCCGCCGCCCTCTCCGTGTCGCTGGCCGTGCCCGTGGCGGTGTCGCTGGCCGGCCCGGCCGCGGCCGCGGACCCCGTCCAGATCGATATCGTCGACATCAACGACTTCCACGGCCGCATCGACATGGCCGCCCCCGACACCGCCGTGCAGCTCGCCGGCACCGTCGAGGAGCTCAAGAGCCGCAACCCCGAGGGCACGATCTTCGCGTCCGTCGGCGACAACATCGGCGCCTCGCTGTTCGCCTCCTCGGTGGCCGGCGACCAGCCGACGATCGACCTGCTCGACGCGCTGGACCTGCAGGTCTCCGCGGTGGGCAACCACGAGTTCGACCAGGGCTACGCCGACCTGACCGGCCGGGTCGCCGACGCCGCCGGGTGGGACTATCTCGGCGCCAACGTCTACGCCGAGGGCACCACCACCCCGGCCCTGCCCGAGTACGCCGTCGTGCCGGTCCAGGGCGTCGACGTCGCCTTCGTCGGCGTCGTCACGCAGGAGACGCCGACGCTCGTCACGCCGGCCGGCGTGGCGGACCTCGACTTCGGCAGCCCGGTGGAGGCGCTCAACCGCGTCACCGGCGAGCTCAAGGACGGCGACCCGGCCAACGGCGAGGCGGACGTCGTCGTCGCGCTGGTGCACGACGGCGCGAGCGCCGGCACGCCCGACGGCTCCACCCTCGAGGAGGAGGTGGCCGCGGGCGGCGTGTTCGCCGACATCGTCACCGACTCCGACCCGCGCATCGCCGCGATCCTCACCGGGCACACCCACAAGCAGTACGCGTGGGACGCTCCGGTCGGCGACACGGGCAAGACCCGCCCCGTGATCCAGACCGGCAGCTACGGCGAGCACGTCGGCCACGTCTCGCTCTCGGTCGACCCCACCACCGGCGAGGTGCTGGACGCCTCGGCCAGGAACGTCGCGCGCACCGCGCGCACCGCGGCGGACCTCGTCGCGGCCTACCCGGCCGTCGCCGAGGCGAAGAGGATCGTCGACGCCGCGGTGGCGGAGGCGAAGATCGTCGGCAACCAGCCGCGGTCCTCGGTCACCGCCGACATCACGACCGCCTTCGCCGGTGGCTCGTACGTCGACGGCAGGTACGCCGGCGGCACGCGCGACGACCGGGCCTCGGAGTCCGCGCTCGGCAACCTCGTCGGCAACGCGCTGCGCGACTCGCTCGCGGCGCCCGAGCGCGGTGGCGCGCAGATCGGCATCGTCAACCCCGGCGGCCTGCGCGCCGAGCTGCTGCGCGGCGAGGACGGCGTCATCACCTACGCCGAGGCGAACGCCGTGCTGCCGTTCGTCAACAACCTCTGGTCGCTGACGCTCACGGGCGCCCAGCTCGAGGAGGTCCTCGAGCAGCAGTGGCAGACCGACGCGACCGGTGCCCGCCCGTCGCGGCCGTACCTGGCGCTCGGCTTGTCCGACAACGTCACCTGGGTGGCCCGCACGGCAGACCCCACCGCGACGCCCGGGGACAACGTCCTCGCGGTGTACGTCGACGGGCAGCTCGTCGAGGCGGACGACACGTTCCGCGTGGCGACGTTCAGCTTCCTCGGCACCGGCGGCGACAACTTCCGCGCCTTCGCGCAGGCGACGGACGTGCGCGACTCCGGGCTGGTCGACCGCGACGCGTGGATCGACTACCTCGGCGCCAACCAGCCGCTCACGCCGTCGTTCGCCCGCTCCCGCGCGGTGATCGACGCGCTGCCCGGCACCGTCACCGCCGGCGAGAAGCTCTCGGCCACCGTGAGCGGGCTCGACCTCACGTCGCTCGGCGCGCCGCAGAACACCTCGGCCACGCTCACCCTGGTCCCGGCCGGCCAGCCCGACGCCGAGGGCGTCGACCTCGGTGAGACCGCGGTCTCCGGCGGCACGGCCGAGATCGCCGCCGTCGTCCCGGCCGGCACGGCCGCGGGCGGCTACACGCTGCGCGTGAGCGTCGCGCCGTCGGGCACGGTGGCCCTCCTGCCGGTCACGGTGGAGGCCGCCGCCCCGGTGTACCCCGAGTGGTCCCGCACCACGGTGTACGGCTCGGGTGACCGCGTCGTCCACCGGGGCAAGGTCTACGAGGCCGACGGCCGCGTCCGGGGGCTCGCTCCGGGCAAGAACAAGAACGGCCCCTGGTTCGAGGTGCAGGACGGGCTGGCGCGGAGCTGACGCGTCGCTCCACGACACGGGGTCCCGGGCCGCACGGCTCGGGACCCCGTGCCGTCCGCGGCGTCGGCACCGGCTGTCCCGGCGGCGTCCGGGGCGCCGATAGGCTGGGCGGGTGAGCACCACCGCGGACGAGCCGGGCGCCCCGCGCCCGCAGACCGGCCGGCCCGACGTCCCGCAGGACGGTCGCGAGACCGGCGCGGAGACCACCCCGGACAGCACCCCGGAGACCGTCCCGGCCAGCACCCCGCAGCCTGGGACGACGGAGGTTGACCCCGGCACCGGCACGCAGGCCGCCGCCGAGGCCGACGCCGACGTCAGCACCGTCGTCGACCCGACGACGGTGCGTCGCGCCCCCCGGTACCGGGCGTTCTTCTGGCTGGGTGCCCTCCTCGGCATCGTGCTCGGCGGCGCGTTCGGCCTGTACCTGGTGTCCAGCACGGACCCGGCCGACATCGGCGGCCCGCTGCAGAAGCCGGGCGTCTACGTCACGGTCATCATGCTGGCCACCACGACGGTCACCGTGCTGCTCGCCGGGCTGGTCGCGGTGCTGCTGGACCGGCGCAGCGTGCGCCGGCGCTGAGCCGTCCCGGACGCCGAGCGGCGGCCCCGGGCCGCTGTGAAATACTCGAGCCATGCCTCTGCGCCCTGACGGCCGTCTCAACCACGACCTGATGCCCGGCGAGAAGGGGCCGCAGGACGCCTGTGGCGTCTTCGGCGTCTGGGCTCCCGGCGAGGAGGTCGCCAAGCTCGCCTACTTCGGCCTGTACGCGCTCCAGCACCGCGGGCAGGAGTCCGCGGGCATCGCGACCAGCAACGGCGAGCAGATCCTCGTCTACAAGGACATGGGCCTGGTCTCGCAGGTCTTCGACGAGACCGCGCTCAACGCCCTGCAGGGCCACATCGCCGTCGGCCACTGCCGCTACTCCACCACGGGCGGCGTCACGTGGGAGAACGCCCAGCCGACGCTCGGCGCCACGGCGTCCGGCACCGTGGCCCTCGGCCACAACGGCAACCTGACCAACTCCGCGGAGCTGGTGAACCTCGTGGCCGAGCGGTACGGCGCCCAGCGGCGCGGCGAGCTCGCGCGCGGCAACACCACGGACACGGCGCTCGTCACGGCGCTCCTCGCAGGCGACCCGGACCACACGCTCGAGCAGACGGCGATGGAGGTGCTGCCGCGGCTGCGCGGCGCGTTCTCGCTGGTCTTCATGGACGAGCGCACCCTCTACGCCGCCCGCGACCCGCAGGGCGTGCGACCCCTGGTGCTCGGCCGCCTGGACCGCGGCTGGGTCGTGGCGTCCGAGACGCCGGCCCTCGACATCGTCGGCGCCTCGTACGTCCGCGAGGTCGAGCCCGGCGAGCTGATCATGATCGACGCCGACGGCCTGCGCTCGCACCGGTTCGCCCCGACCCAGCGCGCCGGCTGCGTCTTCGAGTACGTCTACCTGGCGCGCCCGGACACCTCGATCAACGGCCGCTCGGTGCACGCCTCGCGCGTCGAGATGGGCCGCGCGCTCGCCCGCGAGCACCCCGTCGAGGCGGACCTGGTCATCCCGACGCCCGAGTCGGGCACCCCGGCGGCCGTCGGCTACGCCCAGGAGTCGGGCATCCCGTTCGGCCAGGGCCTGACCAAGAACGCGTACGTGGGCCGCACGTTCATCCAGCCGTCCGACACGCTGCGCCAGCTCGGGATCCGTCTCAAGCTCAACCCGCTGCGCGAGGTCATCCGCGGCAAGCGCCTCGTCGTCGTCGACGACTCGATCGTGCGCGGCAACACCCAGCGGGCTTTGGTGCGCATGCTGCGCGAGGCCGGCGCCGCCGAGGTGCACGTACGCATCTCCTCGCCGCCCGTGAAGTGGCCGTGCTTCTACGGCATCGACTTCGCCAGCCGCGCCGAGCTCATCGCCAACGGGCTCGCGGTCGAGGAGATCGGCCAGTCCCTGGGCGCGGACTCGCTCGGCTACATCTCGCTGGACGGCATGATCGCCGCCACGGAGCAGCCGGCGTCGCAGCTGTGCGCCGCCTGCTTCACCGGCAAGTACCCCATCGAGCTGCCGCCCGAGGACCAGCTCGGCAAGCACCTGCTCGAGCAGGAGGAGCTGCCGCTCGGCGCGCCGGAGGACGGCCTGCGGTCCCTGTCCGTCGCCGCCGGCGGCGGGTCGTCGCTGCAGCACCCCTGAGCCATCCCCCGCGGCGCTGCGGAGCCCGGCGCCCGCCCCTGCACGAGGAGCACCACGACGTGACGAACGAAGGCCTGACGTACGCCGCCGCCGGCGTCGACACCGAGGCGGGCGACAAGGCCGTCGAGCTGATGAAGGACGCCGTGCGCCGCACGCACGGCCCCGCCGTGCTGGGCGGGGTCGGCGGGTTCGCCGGGCTGTACGACCTGTCGGCGTTCCAGGGCTACCGCGCCCCGCTGCTGGCGACGTCGACCGACGGCGTGGGCACCAAGGTGGCCATCGCCCAGGCGCTCGACAAGCACGACACCATCGGGTTCGACCTGGTGGGCATGGTCGTGGACGACATCGTCGTGGTCGGCGCCAAGCCGCTGTTCATGACCGACTACATCGCCACCGGCAAGGTGGTCCCGGAGCGCATCGCCGACATCGTGCGCGGCATCGCGCAGGCGTGCGAGGTCGCCGGCACGGCGCTGGTCGGCGGCGAGACGGCCGAGCACCCCGGCCTGCTCGCCCCGGACGAGTACGACGTCGCGGGCGCCGCCACCGGCATCGTCGAGGCCGACAAGGTGCTGGGTCCCGACCGCGTCCGGGCCGGCGACCTGCTCATCGGCATGGCCTCGAGCGGCCTGCACTCCAACGGCTACTCGCTGGTGCGCGCGGTGCTCAGGCACGCGGGCTGGGGCCTGGAGCGCCACGTCGAGGAGCTGGGGCGCACGGTGGGGGAGGAGCTGCTCGAGCCCACCCGGGTGTACGCCTCCGACGTGCTCGCCCTCGCGGCCGACGACGCCGCGCAGGTGCACGCCTTCACGCACGTCACGGGCGGCGGCCTGGCCGCCAACCTCGCCCGCGTGCTGCCTGCCGGCCTGGTCGCGACGGTCGACCGCGACACCTGGCGGGTGCCGCCGGTGTTCGGCCTCGTGCGCGAGCTGGGCCAGGTGCCGGTCCGCGACCTCGAGGGCACGCTGAACCTCGGCGTCGGCATGGTCGCCGTCGTCGGCAAGGACGGGGCCGACGCCGCGCTCGCGCGGCTCGCGGCGCTGGGCGTGCCCGCGTGGGTGCTTGGCGCGGTCGGCGAGCTCGACGCCGACGCACCCGCGGCGGACCTCGTGGCCGGGACCAAGGGCGTCGACGGCGGGGCCGTGCGCCTGGTGGGGGACTACCGGTTCTGACGCCCGGCCGCGCGCCGAGAGCGCGCGAGGGGCCGGACGACGCTCAGCGTCGTCCGGCCCCTCGTCACCTCTGGAGAACCGGCCGCGACCGGCTCAGGGGTCAGCGCTCGTCGTCAGCCCAGGTCGAGTACTGGTTGTCGTACTCGGTGCCCGCATCGGAGACGAACCGGTCCTCGGTGGCGAGGTCGGTGCGGCGGCCGCCACCACTGAGCTCCTGCTCGAGGGCGTGGTAGTTCGTCTCCGGGCTGTAGTACTTCAGCGCGCGAGCAACCTTGGTCTGCTTTGCCTTCTGTCGGCCGCGGCCCATGGCTCCCCCTCAACGTAGGAGCGGGGCGGCAACGCGCTCAGACGTGCGGCCCCGGAGTAAGTGCGTGTCTGTTCAGTCCACAACGGTACAGGACCCGGGGCGCTTCCCTCCACTCCACGCGGCGTCGACAGCGTCACGTTGCGAGACGCCGTGTCACTCCGTGAGCGCCGCTCGGGCCCCGCGGCACGCCGTGACAGGGTGAAATCCCTGGTCAAGAGCCTCCGGCGGGCGCTCTTTCGGCATTTTTCATCCTGTCACCAAGTCGCATATATCGCCCTTGCGGCGACAATAGTGAGAGACGGCCGCCTCTGTGCCCGGGATCATCCGGGGCCGGCCGTCGCCGATGAGGGAAGGTGTCGGGATGTCGCTCCACGGAGAGTCGGAGGTGCTGCTCACGCCCGCCGAGGTCGCGAGCATGTTCCGTGTCGACCCCAAGACGGTCACGCGATGGGCCAAGGCGGGCAAGCTCTCGTCGATCCGGACCCTCGGCGGCCACCGCCGCTACAAGGAGTCCGAGGTCCGGGCGCTGCTCGGGGCCGCGTCGGAGAACGCCGAGGGCGTCGACAAGTAAGCGTGCCGCGGGTCCCGGCGTCGCCGCCGCGGCCCTGCCGGTCGACCCGCGAGTCGACCCACGACGTGCCGGTGCCCGACGGCGGACCTCCGCCGCCGGGCACCGGCACGTCGTGCGCCGCTCGGGCGCTCAGGGCGCGGTCAGCGGCGCACCCGGCGCACCAGCGCGATGGTCACCACGGTCACGCACGCGGCGACGGCCCCCAGCAGCGCCTTGGCGTTGCGGGCCCGGTCGCGGTCCTGGCTGGGCAGGCCGTTGCCCGTGAAGAAGGCGCCGACGTCCTGCGCGGCCGTCCTCGCGGCGTCGCGCAGCCGCTCGGCCTGGTAGGCGGGCGACAGCCGGGTGGTCAGCGCGTCGAGCGTGGCGCCCAGCTCGGCACGGGCGCGCTCGACCTCGGACCGCAGCTCGTACGACGTGGGCCCCTTGCCGTCCGGGGCGGGCCCGCCCCGGCCGGCCGCGGGGCGCGGCAGCTTGTCCTCGGCGCTCACCGGTGGATCCCCTCCTTGACCGCGTCGATGTCGTCCTTGACGCGGTCGATCGTCTCGGGCCGCGTGGCGGCACGCTTGATCAGCTGGAGCGCGACGACCACCATCAGGCCCGCGACCAGCACCATGACCACGCCGACCACCAGGGCGGAGAGCCACAGCGGCCACGCCTCCGCGAGCCCGGTGATGGCGGCCCAGATGAGCACGCCGACGGCGTAGAGCAGGATCACCAGCGCGACGGCGACGAGGCCCGCACCGATCCCGAAGCGCTTGGCCTTGGCGGTCATCTCCGTCTTGGCGAGCGCGATCTCCGCCCGCACGAGGCGCGTGGCCTGCTCCGAGAGCTGCTCGACGAGCTTGCCCAGCGTGGGCTGCTGCGCCTTCGGCGGTGTGCTGCCGTCGTCCCAGTCGGTCATCCGTGGCTCCATCCGTGGTGGTCCTGTGGTGAAGATTCGCAGGACTCCGTGCCCCACTCAACTCGGACGCGCTGGTCCCGGCAATTCGGGGGCCCGACGGCGGCGCCGCAGGTGGCAGGGGTCGGGCCGTCCCGGAGCCATCGCAGGCGCCGCCGGGCCCCCCGCGCGGGGCGCGGGCGGCCGGCCCGCAGACGGCGAGACCCCCGGATCCTGGTGGATCCGGGGGTCTCGTTCCGGTGGCTCCGAGGGGCGTCGATCCCCTGACCTCACGATTTTCAGTCGTGCGCTCTACCAACTGAGCTACAGAGCCTCGGACACGAACGCCCGGGGCGTCGTTTCCGACGAACCGGGCGCCTTGTGCGCGACCCTGACGGGACTTGAACCCGCGACCTCCGCCGTGACAGGGCGGCGCGCTAACCAACTGCGCTACAGGGCCTTGACTCTGCGGCGTTCCCGCCGTTCGAGCCGAGAAGAAGCGTACCCCACCCCGTCGGAAACCTGAAATCGGCCTCTGACCTGGACGGACACCTTCTCCGTGCCGCTCTCGTGGAGAGCGGCGGCGTACCCCCAACGGGATTCGAACCCGTGCTACCGCCGTGAAAGGGCGGGGTCCTAGGCCGCTAGACGATGGGGGCTGGACGGCCGCCAGCATACCGGTGCGCCGGCATCGGCGAGGATGGGGCGGCGCCCCGGCGACCCGGGGTGCCGGCGGGATCACCGCAGGACGACAGCGCAGGACGACGGCGGCGCACGAGGCGCCGCGAGGAAGGGGCACCGTGGCGGTCGAATTGTCGCGCGAGGACTTCGAGGGCGCGGTCGCGGACGCGCTCGACCTCATCCCGCCGGACCTGGCCGCCCGGATGGACAACGTCGTCGTGCTGGTCGAGGACGAGGCGCCCGCGGACGACCCGGAGCTGCTGGGCCTGTACGAGGGGGTGCCGCTCACCGAGCGTGACCTCGCGTGGGCCGCCGGCGCGCTGCCCGACCGCATCACGGTCTTCCGCAACCCGACCCTGGCGATCTGCGACACCCGCGAGGACGTGGTGGAGGAGGTGGCGGTCACCGTGGTGCACGAGATCGCCCACCACTTCGGGATCGACGACGAGCGGCTGCACGAGCTCGGCTGGGCCTGAGCGGCCCCCGAGCCGCGGCCGAGCCGGGTACCGCCGCCGGGCCACCGCACGACCCGCAGACGCCGCAGGCCCCGCGCACGCCGGTGCGCGGGGCCTGCGGGCGTCGGGCAGCCGGGGGGTGCTCAGTCCTCCGGGTAGCCCTGCGGGTTCTGCGACTGCCACCGCCAGGTGTCGGCGCACATGTCGTCGATGGTGCGCGTGGCGCGCCAGCCGAGCTCGGCGTGGGCGCGCGACGGGTCGGCCCAGTAGGCCGGAAGGTCGCCCGGGCGGCGGGGGCCGATCTCGTAGGGCAGGTCGTGCCCCACGGCCCGCTCGAACGCGTGCAGGAGCTGCAGCACGGAGGTGCCGGTGCCCGTGCCCAGGTTGAAGGCGCGGACGGGCTCGCTCATCGCGTCCAGGTGCTCCAAGGCGGCCACATGGCCCTCGGCGAGGTCGTCGACGTGGATGTAGTCGCGCTCGCAGGTGCCGTCGGCGGTGGGGTAGTCGCCACCGAAGATCGTCAGCTTCTCGCGGCGGCCCACGGCGACCTGCGCCAGGAACGGCATGAGGTTGTTCGGCACGCCCTGCGGGTCCTCGCCGATGCGGCCGGACGGGTGCGCCCCCACCGGGTTGAAGTAGCGCAGCAGCGCCACCTTCCAGCCCTCGGTCACCGCGGCGACGTCGGACAGGATGCGCTCGTTCATCACCTTGGTCTGCCCGTAGGGCGACGAGGAGGAGAGGAACCCGTAGTCCTCGCTGTAGGGCACGGGCGCCTGCTCGCCGTACACGGTGGCCGACGACGAGAAGACGAAGCGGGACACGTCGTGCCGCTGCATGGCCTCGACCAGCGACAGCGTGCTGTCGAGGTTGTTGCGGTAGTAGGCGGCCGGCTTCCGCACGCTCTCGCCCACGGCCTTGAAGGCGGCGAAGTGGATGACGGCGTCGAGCTGCTCGGTGGCGAACAGCTCGTCGGTGCGGGCGGCGTCGGTGAGGTCGAAGGCGTGCACCGGGACCGACCGGCCGGCGAGCTCCTCGAGCCGGGTGATCGCGGCCGGCTTCGCGTTGGAGAAGTCGTCGACGACGACGACCTCGTGCCCCGCCGCGGCGAGGGCGAGGACGGTGTGGGACCCGATGTACCCGGCGCCGCCGGTGACGAGAACGCGCATGGGCACAGCGTAGAGGGCACGCGGCGAAGGGCCCCGCCGGCCCGTCCCGGCGTCGTGCGGGACGGGCCGGCGGGGCCCTCCAGAGATGGCCGGGAGCCGGCCGGGTCCCGGGCAGCGGGTCAGTCGCGGGTGCCGAACTCCCAGTGCCAGGCCTCGGGCTTGCGCCCGTCCGCCTGGGCCCACTCGGGGTTGCGCCAGCCGAAGCGGCCGGCGTTCTCGACCATCCACGCGTGCTGGGCGCTCGAGCGCTCCTGGACGCCGCCGCCCAGGTCGACCGCCACGCCCCAGCCGTGGTTGGAGTAGCCCGGCTTGGCGGCCCAGAACCCGCGGGCGGCCTTGGTGGCGACCTGCGCCTCGAACGAGCGGTAGGTGTCGTTGATCGACAGGTGCGTGCCGAACCGGGCGCGGTAGGCCTCGTCGAGGCTCTCGAGCGCCTCGGTGGCGTCGCAGCGCAGCCGCTCGCCCGACGCGAACGACAGGTCGCACAGCGCCTCGGCGGGCACGTAGCCGTTCCTCGCCCCGGCGGCCAGGCGCGCGGCCTTCGCGGCGCGGCTCTTGTCCACCTTGGCCTTCGCGGCCTGCTGGTCGGCCGCCTCCGGCCGGTCCACCGGCTTCGGCTTCGGCTTCGGCTTCGGGACGGGGCGCGGCGTGACGTCGACGGCCGCCGCCGCGGTGGTCTTCTGCAGCAGCGACTCGAGCGCCTTGGTGGTCTTCGCGAGCTCGGCCGGGCCGTACGAGCCGTCGTCCTGGACCCGCTGCACCCACAGCGCGTCGAGCTGGTACGTGCCTTCCTCGCACGGCGCGGGGACGACGTTCTCGGTGTACCCCTCGGCGCAGGCGCCGGC
>NZ_LWGM01000091.1 GCF_001750215.1 Isoptericola variabilis
CGCGGGGCCGCCGTCGGCGCTGGTGGGCGGGGCGGGCACGCCGGCGGGCCGGCGCCCGCGCGTGACCCAGGAGCTCGCCCGGCCCGACGTCGACGAGTACGACGACCCGTCGGCCGCCAACTGCATCCTCACCAACGGGGCGCGGCTGTACGTCGACCACGCCCACCCCGAGTACTCCTCGCCCGAGGTCACCACCCCGCTCGACGCGGTGCGCTGGGACGTCGCGGGGGAGCGGGTGATGCTGGCGTCCGCCCGCGAGCTGGCGCAGGTGCCCGGCTCCGAGGTGGCGCTGTACAAGAACAACGTCGACGGCAAGGGCGCCAGCTACGGCACCCACGAGAACTACCTCGTCGACCGCGCGCTGCCGTTCGGGCTGCTCGCCGAGCTGCTCACGCCGTTCCTCGTGACGCGGCAGGTCTTCGCCGGCTCCGGCCGGGTGGGCCTGGGGCAGACCGGCGGCGAGGCCGGGTTCCAGATGTCGCAGCGCGCCGACTACATCGAGGCCGAGGTGGGCCTGGAGACCACGCTGCGCCGGCCCATCGTCAACACCCGCGACGAGCCGCACGCCGACCGCACCCGCTGGCGGCGCCTGCACCTCATCCTCGGCGACGCCAACCTGTTCGAGGTGGCCACCTACCTCAAGCTGGGCACCACCTCGCTCGTGCTGTGGGTGCTGGAGCACCTCGACGCGCTCGCCGACGCCGGGGAGTCGGTGCGAGCCGAGATCGCCGGGCTGCGGCTCGCCGACCCGGTCGGCGACGTGCAGCGGGTCTCGCGCGACCTCGACCTGGTGGCCAAGCTCGACCTCGCCGACGGCCGCACCATGACCGCCCTGGAGATCCAGGAGGCGTACGCCGACGTCGTCGGACGGGCGCTCGCGGCGCTCGGCACCGACGCGGCGTCCGACGCCGTGCTCGACCGGTGGCGCTCCGTGCTCGCCCGGCTCGGGCAGGACCCGGCCTCCTGCGCCCGCGAGGTGGAGTGGGTGGCCAAGCGCCGCCTGCTCGAGGGCCTGCGCCGCCGCGACCGGCTCGACTGGGACCACCCGCGCCTGCACGCCATGGACCTGCAGTGGTCGGACGTGCGGCCGGAGCGCGGCGTGTACCACCGACTGCTCGCCAAGGGTGCGGTGGAGCGGCTCGTCGACGAGCGGGACGTCGCGGACGCCGTGCACCACCCGCCGGCCGACACCCGCGCCTACTTCCGCGGCGAGGTCATGGCCCGGTACGCCGACGAGGTGTCCGCGGCGAGCTGGGACTCGGTGATCTTCGACGTCGCCGACGACTCCGCGCTGCAGCGCGTGCCCATGCTCGACCCGCTGCGCGGCACCCGCGCGAACGTCGGCGAGCTGCTCGACGCCAGCCCCGACGCCGCGGCGCTGCTGCGGGGCCTGCGCGGCGACCGATGACCGGTGCCCGGGCGTACGACCGCCCAGGTGAGAGGGCACGGAGCACCATTCCGCTGAGGGCGCACGCGTCGCTGACGCGCAGGTGGCGCCCCGGCGCATAGGGTGACTTCAGATCGAGGCACGACCGAGACGCTCGCGGGCAGGCCGCGGGGCGGATGGGAGGCGACGATGGCTGGCACCGAACGCATCAACCCGCAGCACGACGACCGCAGGCCGGACGACGACGGCGACGACGTCCCCGCCCCCGCGGCGCCCGCGGCCTCCGACCGCGACGCCGAGGTCGACGAGCTGCTCGACGAGATCGACGACGTCCTGGAGTCGAACGCCGAGCAGTTCGTGCGCGGCTTCGTCCAGAAGGGCGGCCAGTGAGCCCGGTCAACCCCGCCCAGGTGTCCGGGCGGCTGCCGGACGCCTACCTGCGCCCGGGGTCGTCGTCCTTCGTCGAGTTCCTCTCCGAGCACGTGCCCGACCTGCTCCCGGGCCGGCGCCTGACCGCGCAGGGCGCCGGCGGCGCGGGCGCCGGCGGCCTGGCGCCGCACGCCACGACGATCGTCTCGCTGGCGTTCGGTATGCCGGGCGGCGGGCCGGGCGGCGTCGTGATGGCCGGTGACCGCCGCGCCACGATGGGCAACATGATCGCCAGCCGGGAGATCGAGAAGGTCTTCCCGGCCGACGAGTACTCGGCGGTGGGCATCGCCGGGTCGGCGGGCATCGCGGTCGAGCTGGTGCGCCTGTTCCAGCTCGAGCTCGAGCACTACGAGAAGATCGAGGGCTCGCTGCTGTCGCTCGACGGCAAGGCGAACCGCCTGTCGACGATGCTGCGCGGCAACCTGCCCCTCGCGCTGCAGGGCCTGGCCGTGGTGCCGCTGTTCGCGGGCTACGACCTCGACCGCGGCGTCGGGCGCATCTTCAGCTACGACGTCACCGGCGGGCGCTACGAGGAGCACGACCACCACTCGGTCGGCTCCGGGTCGGTGTTCGCCCGCGGGTCGCTGAAGAAGCTCTGGCGCCCCGGCATGGACGCCGACGCCGCCGTGCGGGTGGCCGTCGAGGCGCTGTACGACGCGGCCGACGACGACAGCGCCACGGGCGGGCCGGACGCGGTGCGCCGCATCTGGCCGGTCGTGGCGACCGTCACCGCCGAGGGCTACCGCCGCGTCGAGGACGCGCGGCTGGAGGAGATCGCCGACGCCATCGTGGCCGAGCGCCGAGCAGGAGGTGCGCGCGCATGACCATGCCGTTCTACGTCTCGCCCGAGCAGCTGATGAAGGACCGGGCGGACTTCGCCCGCAAGGGCATCGCCCGCGGCCGGTCCGTCGTCGTGCTCGCCTACGACGGCGGCATCCTCTTCGCCACGGAGAACCCCTCGCGCGCGCTGCACAAGATCTCGGAGATCTACGACCGCATCGCCTTCGCGGCGGTGGGCAAGTACAACGAGTTCGAGAACCTGCGCGTGGCCGGCGTCCGGTACGCCGACCTGCGCGGCTACAGCTACGACCGCGCCGACGTGACCGCGCGCGGCCTGGCCAACGCCTACGCCCAGACCCTGGGCACGGTGTTCACGACGGAGTCCAAGCCGCTCGAGGTCGAGCTGGTCGTGGCCGAGGTCGGCACGACGCCGGCGGAGGACCAGGTCTACCGCCTGTCCTACGACGGGTCGGTGGCCGACGAGCACGGGTACGTCGTCATGGGCGGGCAGGCCGAGCAGCTCGGCTCGCGCCTGGCGGACGGCTGGCGCGCCGGCCTGCCGCTGGCCGAGGTGCTGCGCCTGGCGGTGCGCACCCTCGGCACGGTGGGCGTCGACGGCCAGGTCCTGGCGGCCGGGTCCGAGCGCGAGCTGACGCCGAACCAGCTCGAGGTGGCGGTGCTCGACCGGTCGCGCACGCGGCGGGCCTTCCGGCGCCTGCAGGGCGCCGCGCTGGCCGACCTGCTCGGGGTCGCGCCGAACGTGCCGGCGGCCGGCGGCGACGCCGCGGCGGGCGCCCAGGCGGGCACGCAGGGGACCGCGCAGGAGAGCACGCAGGACGACGGGACGACGGGCGCCGCCGGCGGCGCCCCCGTCCCGGACGAGGGCTGACAGCGGCCCGAGGCACCGACGAGGGAGGCCGGCCATGGAACGCAGGATCTTCGGGCTCGAGACCGAGTACGGCGTCACGTGCGCCGCGCCCGACGGACGCGGGCTGAGCGCGGACGAGGTGGCGCGCTACCTGTTCCGCAAGGTGGTGGCGTGGGGCCGCTCGTCGAACGTGTTCCTGCGCAACGGGTCGCGGCTGTACCTCGACGTCGGCTCCCACCCGGAGTACGCGACGGCCGAGTGCGACGACGTGCGCCAGCTCGTCACGTACGACAAGGGCGGCGAGCGCATCCTCGAGGGCCTGGTGGCCGACGCCCAGCAGCGCCTCGCCCACGAGGGCCTGCCCGGCACCGTGCACCTGTTCAAGAACAACACGGACTCGGCGGGCAACTCCTACGGCTGCCACGAGAACTACCTCGTGCGGCGGCAGGGCGACTTCTCCCGGCTCAGCGAGATCCTCGTGCCGTTCCTCATCACGCGGCAGGTCCTCGTGGGCGCCGGCAAGGTGCTCTCGACCCCGCGCGGGGCGGTCTACTGCCTGTCGCAGCGGGCCGACCACATCTGGGAGGCCGTGTCGTCGGCCACCACGCGCTCGCGCCCGATCATCAACACCCGCGACGAGCCGCACGCCGACGCCGAGTCCTACCGCCGGCTGCACGTCATCGTCGGCGACTCGTCGATGGCCGAGCCGACCACGATGCTCAAGGTCGGGTCCACGGACCTCGTGCTGCGCCTGGTCGAGGCCGGCGTGCCGATGCGCGACCTCACGCTGGAGAACCCCATCCGGGCGATCCGCGAGATCAGCCACGACCGCACGGGCATGCACCCCGTCCAGCTCGCCGACGGCCGCACGATGTCGGCCGTGGACATCCAGACCGAGTACTTCCTGCGCGTGCGTGAGTACGTGGACGCCCACCTGGACCCGTCCCCGGTGACCAAGCAGGTCCTCGACCTGTGGGAGCGCGGGCTGCGCGCGGTCGCCGCCGGCGACCTGACCCTGGTCGAGCGCGAGCTCGACTGGGTGATCAAGCTGCGGCTCATCGAGCGCTACCGGGCCAAGCACGGCCTCGAGCTCGACGACCCCCGGATCGCCCGGCTCGACCTCGCCTACCACGACATCTCGCGCACCGAGGGGCTGTACAACATGCTCGCCGCGCGCGGCCTCGTGGAGCGGATCACCACCGACGTCGAGATCTTCGAGTCGACGGCGGTGCCGCCGCCCACCACCCGCGCCAAGCTGCGCGGCGACTTCGTGCGCGCCGCGCAGGAGGCGCGCCGCGACTACACGGTCGACTGGGTGCACCTCAAGCTCAACGACCAGGCGCAGCGCACCGTGCTGTGCAAGGACCCGTTCCGCAGCGTCGACGAGCGCGTGGACCGCCTCATCGAGAGCATGTGACACTCGTCCGCGTGCCCGGCCCCGCTCGTCCCCCGCTCGTCCGCACGCCGCAGGCCCGCAGACCGCCCGTCCGCGGGCCGCTCCGCAGGCTCCCCGCCCTGCTGGTCGCCCTGCTGGTCGCGCCGCTGCTCGTGCTGCTGACCGCCTGCGGCCCCGGCGCGGGCGCGGACCCGGGCGCCTCGGCCTCGCCCGCCGCCGTGCAGGTCACCGGCCAGGCGGGGGAGCCGCCGCAGGTGGAGGCCGCCGCGCCGCTGCAGGTCACGCACCCGGAGACGCGCACGGTCTGGCCGGGCACGGGCGCCGCCCTCGAGGAGGACGGGCCCGTGCTGCTGCACCTGTACGCCGAGGACGGCCGCGACGGCTCCGTGCTCAAGAACACCTACCAGGACGCCCCCGAGTGGCGCACCATGAGCGTCGAGTCCCTGGGCTCGAACCTGCACGAGGCGCTGGCGGGCGCGCGCGTGGGGGCCCGGCTGCTGCACCTGGAGCAGGACGACGGCGTGCCTGTCGTCCTCGTCGTGGACGTGCTGCCCACCCGCGCCGCCGGCGACGAGGTCGAGCCCGCCGAGGGGCTGCCGACCGTGGAGCTCGACGACGACGGCGCCCCGACCGTCACCGTCCCGCAGGACGCCGCGCCCCCGGACGACCTCGAGGTCCAGCCGCTCGTGCGCGGCACCGGCCCGCAGGTCGAGGTCGGGCAGGTGGTCACGGTCCGGTTCACCGGCGTCCGCTGGAGCGACGGCACCGTGTTCGACACCACGTGGGAGGAGGGGGCGCCGCCCCAGGTGGCCACGATCGGCATCGGCCAGGTCATCGAGGGCTGGGACCAGGGGCTGCTCGAGCAGACCGTCGGCTCGCAGGTGATGCTCGTGGTGCCCCCGTCGCTCGGATACGGTGGGACCGCCAGCGAGCTCGCGGACGAGACCCTCGTGTACGTCGTGGACATCCTCGACGCCCACCAGCAGGTCTCCGAGGAGCAGCAGCAACCGTCCGCGCAGCCCCAGGAAGGGTAGTCATCAGCATGTCCGTCGCCGTCCGGGTGATCCCGTGCCTCGACGTCGACGCCGGCCGCGTCGTCAAGGGCGTCAACTTCGCCAACCTGCGGGACGCCGGTGACCCGGTCGAGCTCGCCGCCCGCTACGACGCCGAGGGCGCCGACGAGGTCACGTTCCTCGACGTGTCCGCCTCCTCCGGCGGGCGTGAGACGATGGTCGACGTCGTCGGGCGCACCGCCGAGCAGGTGTTCGTGCCCCTGACCGTCGGCGGCGGCGTGCGCAGCACCGACGACGTCGACCGGCTGCTGCGCGCGGGCGCCGACAAGGTGGGCGTCAACACCGCCGCCATCGCGCGGCCCGAGCTGATCGCCGAGATCGCCGACCGGTTCGGCTCGCAGGTCCTCACCCTCAGCGTCGACGCCCGCCGGGTCACCGGGGGCACGGTGACGCCGTCGGGCTACGAGGTGACCACCCACGGCGGCCGCCGCGGCACCGGCATCGACGCCGTGGCGTGGGCCGAGCGCGCCGCGCGCCTGGGCGCCGGGGAGATCCTGCTCAACTCGATGGACGCCGACGGCACCACCGCCGGGTTCGACCTCGAGATGCTCGCCGCCGTGCGCGAGCGCGTGCAGGTCCCGCTCATCGCCTCCGGCGGGGCGGGGGAGCCGGAGCACTTCGTGGCCGCCGCCAAGGCCGGCGCCGACGCCGTGCTGGCCGCCAGCGTCTTCCACTTCGGCACCCTCACCGTCGGGCAGGTCAAGGACGCGATGCGCGCCGCCGGCGTCGAGGTGCGCTGAGCCGTGCCCCGTGCGGACCTGCCCGGCGAGCCCGACCGCCCCGTCGGCCTGACGGGCTCGCGACTGCGTCGCTCGCTCCAGCTCGTCGGCCGGGGCATCGCCGCCGACCCGTGGGTCTACGTCCTGGCCATCGGCTTCTCGGCGCTGTTCGGGGCCGTCACCGTGGCGGTCTCGCGCGCCGTCGGCTGGGCCACGGACGCGGTCGTCGTCCCCGCGATCGCGGGCGACGCCGCCGCCCGCGGCCGCATCTGGCAGACGGGCCTGGTGCTCGCCGCCGTGGCCCTCACCCTGGCGGTCAGCGTCTGGGGCCGGCGCGTGTGGGCCGGCTGGGGCTACGTCGACGTCGGCGCGCTGCACCGCCGGCGGCTCGCGTCCGCCTACCTGCGCCTGCCGATGTCGTGGCACCGCGCGCACCCGGCCGGCCAGCTCCTCGCCCACGCGAGCTCGGACGTCGAGGCCGCGACGGGCGTGTTCAACTCGGTGCCCTTCGCCCTGGGCGTCGTGGTGATGATCGTCGTCGCCACCGTGATGCTGCTGGCGATCGACCCGTGGCTGGCCGCCGCCGCGCTGGTGGTCGTCCCGCTGACCGTCGCGGCGAACGTCGTCTTCCAGCGGCACATGACCCCCGCGGTCACCCGTGCTCAGCAGCTGCGCGGCGAGGTCGCCGACGTCGCCCACGAGAGCTTCGAGGCGGCGCTGCTGGTCAAGTCCCTGGGCACCGCGGACCGGGAGGAGCAGCGCTTCGCCGCCCGCACCGACGAGCTGCGCGCGGCCAACGTGCGGGCCGGCAGCGTGCGCGCGGTGTTCGACCCGGTGATCGACATCCTGCCGAACCTCGGCACGCTGCTGGTGCTCGGGGTGGGCGCCTGGCGCGCCGGCTCCGGCGCGGTCGACGCCGGCGACGTCGTCACCGCCGGGTACCTCCTGACCGTCATGGCCGTGCCCGTGCGCGCGTTCGGGTGGGTGCTCGGCGAGCTGCCGCGCGGCCTCGTGGGGTACGAGCGCATCGCGCGCGTCGTCGACCACCGCGGCGCGCTGCGCCCGGGCGACTCCGCCCTGCCGCGCCGCGCCGGCGGCCTGGCGGTGCGCCTCGAGGGCGTGGGCGTCGACGTGCCCGGGCCCGCGGGCCGCACGACGACGCTGCTCGACGGCGTGACCCTCGACGTCGCCCCCGGCAGCACGGTCGCGGTCGTGGGCCCCACCGGCGCCGGCAAGACGACGCTGGTGTCGCTGCTGCCGCGCCTGTCGGACCCCACCCGCGGGCGCGTGCTGCTCGACGGCGTGGACGTGCGCACGCTGGCCGCGGGCGAGGTCCCCGCGCAGGTGGCGCTCGTGGCGCAGCAGACGTTCGTGTTCGAGGACACCGTGCGCGGCAACGTCACGCTGGCCGACCCGGGGGACCCAGCGGTCCCGTCCGACGACGCGGTGTGGGCGGCGCTGCGGCTGGCGCGGCTCGACGAGGTGGTGCGCGCCCTGCCGGGCGGGCTGGACGCGCCGCTCGGCGAGCGCGGCGCCAACCTCTCCGGCGGCCAGCGCCAGCGCCTGGCCGTGGCCCGCGCCCTGGTGCGCCGCCCGCGCCTGCTCGTGCTCGACGACGCGACCTCGGCCGTCGACCCGCGCGTCGAGCAGCAGATCCTCACCGGGCTGGCCGAGGCCGGCACCGGCGGCGAGGCGCCCACCGTCGTCATGGTCGCCTACCGCATGTCCTCGGTCGCGCTCGCCGACGTCGTGGTGCACCTCGACGGCGGCCGCGTCGTCGACGTCGGCACCCACGACGAGCTGCTCGCCCGCGACCCGGGCTACCGCGCGATCGCGACGGCGTACGAGGCCGAGACCGCCCGCCGGGCCCGCGAACTCGCGGACGCGGCCGACGCCGAGGCCCTGGCGGCCGTTGAGGCCGACGGGGCCGACGCCGACGGGGTCGCGCGCACCGACGAGGCGGCGGAGGAGGTCCGATGAGCACGTCCGCGTCCATCGCGTCGGCCAGCACGCTCGGCGTGCTCGCCACCCTGCGCCGCGGGGTGCAGATCAGCCCGCAGATCGTCCAGGGCATCGGCTGGACGCTGGCCCTCGCCGTGCTCGCGGCGGCGGGGCGCGTCGTCGTGCCGGTGGCCGTCCAGCGCACGATCGACGACGGCGTCCTCGCCGCGGGCGGACCGGACGCCGGGCGGGTGGCCGCGCTGGCGGGGGTCGCCGCCCTCGCCGTGCTCGCCGCCGCGGTGTGCTCCGCGCTGGTCAACGTGCGCCTGGTGAGCCGCACGGAGGCCGGCCTCGCGGCGCTGCGCGTGCGCGCGTTCCGCCACGTGCACGACCTGGCCACGCTCACGCAGGGCACCGAGCGGCGCGGGTCGCTCGTCTCGCGCGTCACCAGCGACGTCGACACCATCTCGCTGTTCGTCCAGTGGGGCGGGATCATGCTGCTCGTCTCCACGCTGCAGCTGCTCGTGGCCAGCGCCCTGATGCTCGTGTACTCGTGGCAGCTCACCCTCGTGGTCTGGGCCTGCTTCGTCCCGCTGTACCTCGTGCTGCGGTTCGCGCAGAAGCACGTCAACGCCGCCTACACCCGGGTGCGCGAGCGGGTCGGCGCCATGCTCGCCGCCGTGTCGGAGGCCGTGGTCGGCGCCGAGACCGTCCGCGCCTACGGCGTCGGGGCGCGCACCGGCCGCCGCGTCGGGGCGGCGATCGAGTCCACCCGTCGCGCGCAGGGGCGCGCCCAGCTGTTGGTGGCGTCGTCCTTCTCCAGCGGCACGCTGGTGTCCAACCTCGCCCTCGCCGCGGTCGTGGTGGTGGGCGCGCACCTCGGCGTCGGCGGCGCCCTCACCGCCGGCCAGGTCATCGCCTTCCTGTTCCTCGTGCAGCTGTTCACCGGCCCGGTGCAGATGGCCACCGAGATCCTCAACGAGCTGCAGAACGCCGTCGCCGGCTGGCGCCGGGTGCTCGCCGTGGTGGAGACGCCGGTCGACGTGGCCGAGGCGCCCGACGCCGTCCCCACGCCGCGCGGGCCCGCGCACGTGGAGCTGCGCGGCGTCCGGTTCGGCTACCCCGGCGGGCCGGAGGTGCTGCACGGCGTGGACCTCGTGCTGCCGGCACGCGCCAAGGTCGCCGTGGTGGGCCAGACCGGCTCGGGCAAGACGACGATCGCCAAGCTCGTCGCCCGCCTCATGGACCCCACGGCCGGGCAGGTGCTGCTCGACGGCGTGGACCTGCGCCGCGTCACGCTCGCCTCGCTGCGCGAACGGGTGGTGCTGGTGCCGCAGGAGGGGTTCCTCTTCGACGGCACGGTGGCGCAGAACGCGGCATACGGGCTGCGCGACGTCGAGCGGCTGCCCGCCGACGAGGTCCGCGGGCGCGTCACCGAGGCGTTCGCCGCGCTGGGCCTCACCGACTGGCTCGCCGACCTGCCCGCCGGGCTCGACACGCCGGTCGGCCAGCGCGGCGAGGCGCTCAGCGCCGGGGAGCGGCAGCTCGTCGCCATCGCGCGCGCCTACCTCGCCGCGCCGGACCTGCTCGTGCTGGACGAGGCGACGTCCGCCGTCGACCCCGCGACCGAGGTGCGCATCGCCCGCGCGCTCGACTCGCTGACCACCGGCCGCACGACGATCACCATCGCCCACCGGCTGTCGACGGCGGAGGCGAGCGACCTGGTCGTCGTGGTCGACGCCGGCCACGTCGCCGAGGCGGGCCCGCACGCCGAGCTCGTCGCCGCCGGCGGGGTCTACGCCCGGATGCACGCGAGCTGGGTGGCGCAGACCCGCTGACCGGTGGCGTCACCCGGTCCGGTCCCGGGTCCGGTCCCGCGTCGTGGCGCGCGGGGGTCGGCACCGGGACCGACGTGGGAGGATGGCGGCGTGCCTGACACCGCCCTCGACCCGCAGATCGCCGCCCGTCTCAAGCGCGACGAGCACGGCCTCGTGGCCGCGATCGTGCAGCAGCACGACACCCGCGAGGTCCTCATGCTCGGCTGGATGGACGACGAGGCCCTCCACCGCACGCTGACCACCGGCCGCGTGACCTTCTGGTCGCGCTCGCGCCAGGAGTACTGGCGCAAGGGCGACACCTCCGGGCACGTGCAGTGGGTCAAGGGCGTCTCGATCGACTGCGACGGCGACGCGCTGCTCGTCGAGGTCGACCAGGTGGGCGCGGCCTGCCACACCGGCACGCGCACCTGCTTCCTCGCCGGCGGCGAGCTGCCCGCCGTCGTCGGCGCCGCGGAGGTGGAGGCGTGAGCGCCCCGACCTCGACCCCGGCCTCGATCCCGACCTCGACCCCGACCTCGGCCCCGAGCGCCGCCTCGGTGCCCGCGCCGGCGGACGACGTCCGCCTGCCCGCCGACCTGCCCTGGGGCGCCACCTGGCCGGACCTGCCGACGTTCCGCACGCTCGCGCGCGACCGGCGGGTCGTGCCCGTGGTGCGCCGCGTGCTGGCCGACGACGCCACCCCCGTGGGGCTGTACCGCGCCCTGGCGCACGGCCGCGCGGGCACGTTCGTGCTGGAGTCGGCCGACGCCTCGGGCGCCTGGGCGCGCTGGTCGTTCGTCGGCGTCGCGTCGCGCGCGCAGCTCACCGCCCGCGACGGGCAGGCCGTCTGGACCGGCGACGTGCCCGCCGGCATCCCCACCTCCGGCGACGTCGTCGAGGTGCTCGAGGCGACGCTCGAGGCCCTGCGCACCCCGCCGATCGCCGGCCTGCCGCCGCTGACCGGCGGCATGGCGGGCTCCGTCGGCTGGGACGCGGTGCGGCACTGGGAGCCGACGCTGCCCGCCACGGCGCCCGACGAGGTCGGCGCCCCGGAGCTCGCGCTGTGCCTGGCCACGGACCTGCTGGCGGTCGACCACCACACCGGTGCGGTGTGGCTCGTCGCGAACGCCATCAACATGGACGACACCGACGCCCGCGTCGACGAGGCGCACGCGGACGCCGTGGCGCGCCTCGACGCGCTCGCCGCGCGGCTCGCCGGGCCGGCGCCGCGCGTGGCCACCGTGCTGCGCGACGACGTCGCCGAGCCGGAGCTCGAGTTCCGCTCGACCCGCGAGGAGTTCGAGGCGGCAGTGGGCGCCGGCAAGGAGGCCATCCGCGACGGCGAGGTGTTCCAGGTGGTGCTGTCCCAGCGCCTCGACCTCGACTGCCCGGCCGACCCGCTGGACGTCTACCGGGCGCTGCGGACCATCAACCCGAGCCCGTACATGTACTACTTCCACCTCACCGACCCGCAGGGGCGGGACTTCCAGGTGGTGGGCTCGAGCCCGGAGACGCTGGTCAAGGTCGACGCCGGGCACGTCACGACGTACCCGATCGCCGGGTCGCGCCCCCGCGGCGCCACGGTCGAGGAGGACGTCGCGCTGGCCGAGGAGCTGTACGCCGACCCCAAGGAGCGGGCCGAGCACCTCATGCTCGTGGACCTCTCGCGCAACGACCTGGTCAAGGTGTGCCAGCCGACCACCGTCGAGGTGGTCGAGTTCATGGTGCTGCGCCGGTTCAGCCACATCATGCACCTGTGCTCCACGGTGGTCGGGCGGCTGCGGCCGGGCCGCACCGCGCTCGACACCCTGCGCGCCACCTTCCCCGCGGGCACGCTGTCGGGGGCGCCCAAGCCGCGCGCCATCGCGCTGATCGACGAGCTCGAGCCCGCCTCGCGCGGCATCTACGGCGGCACGGTCGGCTACCTCGACTTCGGCGGCAACATGGACATGGCCATCGCCATCCGCACCGCGTTCGTGCGCGACGGGCGCGCCTCGGTGCAGGCCGGCGGCGGCATCGTCGCCGACTCGGTTCCGGCGCTCGAGTACGCCGAGTCGCGCAACAAGGCCGCGGCGGCCGTGCGGGCCGTGCAGCTCGCCGCCCGGTTCGCGCGCCTCGGTGGTGCGGCCGACGGCGGCGCGGGCGACGGCGGTGCGGCCGGCACGGACGGGAGCCCGGAGGCCG
>NZ_LWGM01000092.1 GCF_001750215.1 Isoptericola variabilis
CGGGCGGCGACACCGCGGCCCGGGCCGAGCAGGTCGCCCGCGCGGCGGCCACGTGGGCGCCGCGGTGGCGGGAGGTGCCGGAGGGGCGAGAGGCGTCTCACGGCGGGCGGCCGCTCCCGCGCGACGGCTCGCGCGCTTAGGATCGGGAAGAGCGTCACCGACCCCGTTGTTGGAGGAAGCATGACCGACACTCTCGAGACCGCCACCCATGGCGTGAACCTCACCGACGTCGCCGCGACCAAGGTGCGCAACCTCCTGGAGCAGGAGGGGCGTGACGACCTGCGGCTGCGCGTCGCGGTGCAGCCCGGCGGCTGCTCCGGCCTCATCTACCAGCTGTACTTCGACGAGCGCCTGCTCGACGGCGACGCGGTGCGCGACTTCGACGGCGTCGAGGTCGTGGTCGACAAGATGAGCGTCCCGTACCTCGAGGGCGCCACGATCGACTTCGCCGACTCCATCGAGAAGCAGGGGTTCACGATCGACAACCCCAACGCCGCGAGCTCCTGCGCCTGCGGCGGCTCGTTCGCCTGACGGCGTCGCGACCCACACACGGGCCCGGTCCCGGAGCGCTGCTCCGGGACCGGGCCCGTGGCGTCCCGGGCGCCGCGCCGCGGGGCTCGCGGAGCGCGTGCGATGCGTCACAACGGCGGCGCGGGGCCGCCGCGGCCGGCCGACGGAGGCGGCGGCGCGGCGCGCAGCGGCGGTCCGTGCGGGAGCATCGATCTGACACGACGCGGCGCGGTGTCGTGACCAGGCCGGATGGTGGCGCCGAGTGGTACTTCGTCACGTCAGGACCACTCCGAAACGGCGTTCTGCGGGCGCCAGTCGCGCTAGGCTGCGACGTATCGAGGACGAAGGTTCCGCCATGCGCCGTGCCAGCACGACGCGCGGGACGAGACGTGAAAGGCCTCCCTTGCACTCGAAGCCCCCCACCCGCACCAGGCGGGCCATCTGGCGCGCGTCGGCGATCGCCGGCGCCGTCGCCCTGCTGGCCTCCGGCTGCGCGAGCGACTCTGTCAAGCGCGGGTACCTGCCCGGTTACGACGACGGGGAGGTGACCAACCACACCGAGCGCATCACCAACCTCTGGGTCGGCTCGTGGATCGCCGCCCTCATCGTGGGCATCGTGACCTGGGGGCTGATGCTCTGGTGCATCGCCGCCTACCGGAAGCGCAAGAACGACCACCAGCTGCCGGTGCAGACGCGGTACCACCTGCCGCTCGAGCTGATGTACACCGCCGTGCCGATCCTCATGGTCCTGGTGCTCTTCTACTACACCGACCGCGACATGTCGGAGATCCAGAGCACGAGCGCCGAGCCGGACGTGAACATCCAGGTCATCGGCAAGCAGTGGAGCTGGGACTTCAACTACCTCGACGACGGCGTGTACGACACCGGTCAGCACCTGATCGACGTCGGCGGGCAGACGGAGGAGGACGAGGTCGACGAGGCTGCCGGCACGTCCACCGAGCTGCCCACGCTGTACCTGCCGGTCGACCAGACCGTCCAGTTCCAGCTCGACGCGCGCGACGTCATCCACTCGTTCTGGATCCCGGCGTTCCTCTACAAGGAGGACATGATCCCGGGCCGCACCAACGTGTTCGAGGTGACCCCGACGCGTGAGGGCACGTACGCCGGCAAGTGCGCCGAGCTCTGCGGCGAGTTCCACTCCGGCATGCTCTTCAACGTGAAGGTCGTGTCGCAGGAGGAGTACGACGCGCACATGGAGGACCTGCGTGCCGCCGGCCAGACCGGTGAGCTCGGGCTCGACCTCAACCGTTACCAGGCCCCGCCGCCGGGCGCCGACGACCTGAACCTCGAGGAGAACGAGCGCTGATGGCCACCACCACCTCCCACGCCCCGGCGGCGGAGATCGTCCCCGGGCTGGCCCCCCGGCGCCAGACCCTCGGCCGGACCGTCGTCAAGTGGATCACCTCCACCGACCACAAGACGATCGGGTACATGTACCTGATCACGTCGGTGCTGTGGTTCTGCATCGGCGGCATCCTCGCGCTGCTCATCCGCGCGGAGCTCTTCGAGCCCGGCATCCAGCTGGTGCAGAGCAAGGAGCAGTACAACCAGCTGTTCACGATGCACGGCACGATCATGCTGCTCATGTTCGCGACGCCGCTGTTCTCCGGCTTCGCCAACGTGATCATGCCGCTGCAGATCGGCGCCCCCGACGTCGCCTTCCCGCGGCTCAACATGCTCGCGTACTGGCTGTACTCCTTCGGCAGCCTCATCGCCGCCGCGGGCATCTTCACGCCGCAGGGCGCCGCGTCGTTCGGCTGGTTCGCCTACGCGCCGCTGTCGAACACGACGTTCAGCCCCGGCCTCGGCGGTGACCTCTGGGTCTTCGGCCTGGCGATGTCCGGCTTCGGCACCATCCTCGGCGCCGTCAACTTCATCACCACGATCATCACCATGCGCATGCCCGGCATGACGATGTTCCGGATGCCGATCTTCACCTGGAACACCCTGGTCACCAGCCTCCTGGTGCTGATGGCGTTCCCGCCCCTGGCCGCGGCCCTGTTCGCCCTCGGCGCGGACCGCACCCTCGGTGCCCAGGTGTTCAACCCGGAGAACGGCGGCGCCATCCTCTGGCAGCATCTGTTCTGGTTCTTCGGCCACCCCGAGGTGTACATCATCGCGCTGCCGTTCTTCGGCATCGTGACCGAGATCCTGCCGGTGTTCAGCCGCAAGCCGATCTTCGGCTACAAGGGCCTGGTCTACGCGACCATCGCGATCGCGGCGCTCTCGGTGACGGTGTGGGCGCACCACATGTACGTCACCGGTGCGGTGCTGCTGCCGTTCTTCGCCTTCACGACGATGCTCATCGCCGTGCCGACGGGCGTGAAGTTCTACAACTGGATCGGCACCATGTGGCGGGGCAAGCTCACCTTCGAGACGCCCATGCTCTGGAGCATCGGCTTCCTGGTGACCTTCCTCTTCGGTGGCCTGACCGGCATCATCCTGTCGAGCCCGGCCCTGGACTTCCAGCTGTCCGACTCGTACTTCGTCGTGGCGCACTTCCACTACGTCGTCTTCGGCACCGTGGTGTTCGCGATGTTCGCCGGCTTCTACTTCTGGTGGCCCAAGTTCACCGGGCGCATGCTCAACGAGCGCCTCGGCAAGGTGCACTTCTGGATGCTGTTCGTCGGCTTCCACACCACCTTCCTCGTGCAGCACTGGCTGGGCGTCGAGGGCATGCCGCGCCGCTACGCGGACTACATGCAGAACGACGGCTTCACCTGGGAGAACCAGGTCTCCACCGTCGGCGCGTTCCTCACCGCGGCCTCGATGCTGCCGTTCTTCTGGAACGTCTACACGACCTGGCGCAACGCGCCGAAGGTCACGGTCGACGACCCGTGGGGCTACGGCCGCTCGCTCGAGTGGGCCACCTCCTGCCCGCCGCCGCGGCACAACTTCACGTCGCTGCCGCGCGTCCGCTCGGAGTCCCCGGCGTTCGACCTGCACCACCCCGAGGTCGTCGCCATGGAGCACCCGGACCTGTACCCGGGCGTCCTGGACAAGGTCTACGGCGAGGCCGACCGTCGCGGTCAGCAGCCGCTGGCCCAGGAGCGCGTCGGCCAGCAGTACCCGGAGCGCCAGCAGACCACGACCCAGGTCGTGGGCGAGCCCCGCACTGACGAGGAGACCGGCAAGTGAAGATCGAGATCAAGCTCTTCCTCTGGCTGACGCCGTTCTTCCTGCTCGTGGGAGTCATCTACGGCTTCCTCACCGAGTGGCAGGAGCCGGTCGGGTACCTCGGGATCCCGCTGGTCGGCGGCCTGATGGCGATGGTCGGTGCCTACCTGGCGCTGACGGCCCGCCGCATCGACCCGCGTCCGGAGGACGACGAGGACGGCGACATCGAGGACGGCGCCGGCGACCAGGGCGTGTACGCCCCGTGGAGCTGGTGGCCGCTGATGGTCGGCCTCGCCGCCGCGACCGGGTTCCTCGGCCTGGCCGTGGGCTGGTGGGTCCTGTACATCGGCTTCATGATCGGCGTCATCGCGCTGGTCGGCTGGGTCTTCGAGTTCAGCCGCGGGCAGCACGCCCACTGAGCGCCGCTCGCAGCGAAGGGCCCCGCACCGGATCTCCGGGCGGGGCCCTTCCGCGTGCCCCGCCCGGAGCCCACGGCGGCGACGGGACCTCAGGCCGGGGACGGCAGGGCCTTGAGCCCCCGCACCAGCTGCTCGGGCTCGACGGCGAGGTTGACGCGCACCCAGCCCTCCCCGGAGCGGCCGAACGCCGAGCCCGGCGCGACCGCCACCCGCTCGGTGCGCAGCAGGTCGAGGCACCAGGCGTCCACGTCGCCGCCGCTGGCGTGGGCGACGTCCACCCACAGGTAGAAGGCCCCGCGGGGCCGGTGGAAGCGCACCCCCGCCTCGCCGAGCGTGCGGCCGGCCAGCTCGCGGTGCGCCCGGTACGTCGCCGCGGCCCGCACGACGGCGTCCTGCGGCCCGGTCAGCGCGGCCAGCGCCGCGTGCTGGTCCGGCATGGCGACGCAGCTGATCGTCGCCTCCTGCAGGTGGGGCAGCACGTCGGTGAACGCCGGCGGGGCGACGAGGTAGCCGACGCGGGCGCCCGTCATCGCGTACGACTTGGACAGCGAGTAGACGCTGACCACGCGGCCGTCCGCATCGAGCGCGCCGAGCGACGTGTGCGGCTCGTCCGCGAAGTGCTCGTACACCTCGTCGGACACCACCCACAGGTCGGCCTCGCGGGCCACGGCGAGCAGGGCCCGCAGGTCCGCCTCCGGCAGCACGACCCCGAGCGGGTTGGAGGGCGAGTTGACGACGAGCGCGCGCGTGCGCGGGGTGATCAGCCGCCGCAGCGCGTCCGGGTCGGGGCGGAACCCGTCCTCCGGCCGCAGCGGGTAGGGGACCGGGACGGCGCCCAGCGTCCGCGGGGCCATCGAGAACACGGTATAGCCCGGGTCGGGCACCAGCACCTCGTCGCCCGGGTCCAGCACCATCCCGAGGGCCTGGTGCAGCGCCTGGGTGGCGCCGACGGTGACCCACACCTGGGCCGGGTCCACCGCCATGGCGTTCTCGCGGGCCAGCTTGGCCGCCACGGCCGCGCGCAGCGGCGCGATGCCGCCGTTGGGGCCGTAGTCCACGAGGCCCGCCGCCCAGGCCTCCCGGGCGGCATCCACGACGTGGGGCGCGACCGGCAGGTGCGGCTCGCCCACGGCGAGGTTCACGACGTCGTCCATCGCGAGGGCGGCCTCGAAGACGCGGCGGATGCCGGAGGGCGGGACGAGACCGACGTGGGCGGCGATGCGCGGCATGGCGGCACGCTAGCCGCGGCGTGTGTCGCGGCGGTTGCGGCGCCGTGACCGGGGCGGCTACCCGCGGCCCGGGGCCAGGCGCGCGAGCGCCCGGCGGACGGCGCCGGGCAGGTCCGACCCGAGGTCGCGCACGGCCGCGTGCACGCTCGGGGCGGTCGCGCCGTCCCGACGGGTACCGGGCGCGTCCGTCGCCCCGGCGGGGCACCTGAGGCGGTTACCGCCCGCGAGAGCGACGAGGGCCCGGGCCCGGCGAGCTGGTGCTCGCCGGACCCGGGCCCTCGTCGTGCCGGCGCCGGTCACGCGTCAGGCGTCGACACCTGACCGGCACGCCGGCTCCGAGCTCACAGCAGGCTCGGGCCGAGGCTCAGACCGTGGGGACGATCAGACCGGCGGTCTGCGACTTGGCGCGCGCGAGGCGCTCCTCCGCGTCGGCCCAGTTGACGACGTTCCACCACGCCGAGACGTAGTCGGCGCGAACGTTCTGGTAGTCCAGGTAGTACGCGTGCTCCCAGCAGTCGAGCAGCACGATCGGCACGAGGCCGAGCGCGATGTTGCTCTGCTGGTCGTAGAGCTGCACGATGATCAGCTTCTGGCCGATGGAGTCCCAGGCGAGGATGGCCCAGCCCGAGCCCTGCACACCGGCGGCGACGGCCGTGAAGTGGGCCTTGAACTTCTCGAACGAGCCGAAGTTCTCGGCGATGGCCGCGGCGATGTCGCCGGTCGGCTCGCCGCCGCCCTCGGGGGAGAGGTTCGTCCAAAACGCCGAGTGGTTGACGTGGCCGCCGAGGTTGAACGCGAGGTTCTTCTCGTGCAGGTTGACCGCCGCGAGGTCGCCCTTGTCGCGGGCCTCCTCGAGCTTCTCCAGAGCGGTGTTGGCACCGGTGACGTACGCCTGGTGGTGCTTGGAGTGGTGCAGCTCCATGATCCGGCCCGAGATGTGGGGCTCGAGCGCGCCGTAGTCGTAGGACAGGTCAGGGAGCGTGTAGTCAGCCATCAACTTCCTCCTGGATCAGGCCGGCCGTCACGGTGGCGGCCGGCGGGGGCGCCGTCGCCCGGGCCCGGGCGTGCCCGGGTCGGGCGGGGCGCACGGCGGGGGGCCGTCGTGGACGGCCAGGTCACCAAGGACGACGATGACCCGCGCCTCGGCTTCCCACAAGCGGGAAAACCGTGACGCGGGTCACCGTCGTGCTGCTCGGCGTGGTCAGCGGGCGCGGCGGGCGCTGCCCGCGGTCACCGCAGGAGCTGCGGCGGGCGCGGCCTCGAGGGCGTCGTGCTCGCCGTGCGAGTGCGCGGCCGCGAGCTCGGCAGGCGTCACCGGCTCGACGCGGTCCTCGAAGAAGAACCGCGACAGCTTCTGCCAGCGGCGGTCGTTCTTGTAGCCCTTGCGCTTGACGCCGCGAGCGTCCGTGGCCGGCGCGATCTCGAGCGGGCGGTGCGCCTCGTAGTTGACGCGCAGCCAGCGCTCCTCGTCGCTGAGCGGGGTGTGGACCTCGATGTACTCGCCGTTGGCGAACCGGACGATGCGGCCCGACTCGTGCCCGTGGAGCACCAGCTCGCGGTCCTTGCGCTGCAGGCCGAGGCAGATGCGCTTGGTGATCCAGAACGCGAACCACGGGCCGACGAAGATCAGCACGCGAAGCACCCAGGTGATGGCGTTGATCGACAGGTCGAAGAAGATCGCCAGCAGGTCGTTCGAGCCGGCGACCGCCAGGATGATGAACGCCGTCAGGAACGCGACGCCCAGGCCCGTGCGCACCGGCACGTTGCGCGGCCGGTCGAGCACGTGGTGCTCGCGGTGGTCGCCCGTCACCTTGGCCTCGACGAACGGGTAGACGAAGAGGAACGTGAACAGGATGCCGGGGACCACGACGGCGGGGATCAGGACGTTGAGCGACACCGTGTAGTCGCCCCAGGTCACGAACTCCGTGAAGCCTGGCATCAGTCGCAGCGAGCCCTCGAGGAACAGCATGTACCAGTCGGGCTGGGCGCCTGCGGACACGGGGGAGGGGTCGTACGGCCCGTAGTTCCAGATGTTGTTGATCGACATCGTGCCGCCCATGAGCGCCAGCACGGCGAAGACCAGGAAGAAGTTGCCGCCCATCTTGGCGATGTAGACGGGAAACATCGGGTAGCCGACCACGTTCTTGTCGGTGCGGCCGCCGCCCGGGAACTGCGTGTGCTTGTGCAGCACCATGAGGAACAGGTGCAGGCCGATGAGCGCGAGCAGCAGCGCCGGGATCAGCAGGATGTGCACCGTGAACAGGCGGGCGATGATGTGCTCGCCCGGGAACTCGCCGCCGAAGATGAAGTACGACAGGTACGAGCCGATCACCGGGATCGACTTGACCACGCCGTCCGCGATGCGCAGGCCGTTGCCGGAGAGCACGTCGTCGGGCAGGGAGTAGCCGGAGAAGCCGGCCAGCAGGCCGAGGATCATCAGCAGGCAGCCGACGAGCCAGTTGAGCTCGCGCGGCTTGCGGAAGGCGCCGGTGAAGAAGACGCGCATCATGTGCACGACGATCGACGCCATGAAGATCAGCGCCGCCCAGTGGTGGATCTGGCGCATCAGCAGGCCGCCGCGGACCTCGAACGACAGGTCGACGGTCGACTCGAAGGCCACGGACATGAGCTGGCCCTGGAGCTGCGCGGGCCCGTCGCCGTGGTAGGTGACCAGCGCCATGGAGGGCTGGAAGAACAGGGCGATGAACACGCCCGTGATCAGCAGGACGACGAAGGAGAAGAGCGCGATCTCCCCGAGCATGAAGGACCAGTGGTCCGGGAAGATCTTGCGCGCGAACTCCTTGACGGCCACGCCGACTGACGTCCGCTGGTCGAGGTAGTCCGCGGCCTTGCCCGCCCGCGTCGTCGGCGCGGCAGGGCGCTTGCTCGCAGTCGTGGTGCTCACTTGAGGCGCTCCCAGTAGCTCGGGCCGATCGGCTCGTTGAAGTCGTCCTCAGCCACGAGGTAGCCCTCGTCGTCGACCGTGATCGGCAGCTGGGGCAGCGGGCGCTTCGCGGGACCGAAGACCACCTTGGCGCCGTCCGAGATGTCGAACGTCGACTGGTGGCAGGGGCACAGCAGGTGGTGGGTCTGCTGCTCGTACAGGGCCACGGGGCACCCGACGTGCGTGCAGATCTTCGAGTAGGCGACGATGCCGTCGTACGAGGCACCCTCGCGGTGATCGGACTTGAGGTCCGCCGGGTCGAGCCGGACGAGCAGGACGACGGCCTTGGCCTTCTCCGTGATCCACTCGTGGGTGCGGCGCTCCTCCTCGGGCACGTCGGGGATGACGTGCGCGACCGAGCCGATGGTGAGGTCGGCAGCCTTGATGAGGCGGCCGCTGGGGTCGTACGCCAGGCGGCGGCCGCGCTCCCAGAGGGTGTGGCGGAACTTGTCGACGTTCCAGTCGCCGCCGACGGAGCTGACGAGCGGCACGGCGATGGTCAGCGGGAAGAGGGCGAGGGCCGAGACCACGGCGCCCTTGAGCAGGCCGCGGCGCGCGATGCCGGAGTCGTTGGCACCCTGCTGGAGGGCGGCGACGGCGACCTCGCGGTCCTCGGCGGACGTCTCGACCGGGTGGCGCTGGTCGATGTACTCGTGGTGCGACATCAGCGACTTGGCCCAGTGGATCGTCGCGATGGCGATGCCGAGGAGCGAGATGCCGAGGCCGATGCCGAGCAGCTGCGTCGACAGGCGCGTGCCCTCGGTGGTGCCGTCCGGGCGGACGGCGAAGTAGGCGACGAGCGTCGCGATCGTGGCGAGGCACGAGATGCCGAACAGGCCGGCGATGATCCGCTCGGAGCGCTTGGCGGCCTTGGGGTCGGTGTCGGTCAGGCGCGGCTTGTGCTCCGGGACGCCCGGGTCCGGGAAGCGGTCGCTCTGGACGAGGTCGCCCGACCCGGCGGTCCGCTGGATGTCGGAAGAGTTGTTCACGGGGTTCTTGCTCTCGCTCACGAGGACTTGGCTCCGATCCAGACCGAGCCGGCGATCAGGAGGCCGATGCCGATGATCCAGGCCCACAGGCCCTCGGCCACCGGGCCGATGCCGCCGAGCGCGAAGCCGCCGGCGGAGCCCGCCTTCTGGTCCTCGAGGTAGGCGATGACGTCGCGCTTGTCCTCGGGGGTGATGTTGGCGTCGTTGAACACCGGCATCGACTGCGGGCCGGTCAGCATGGCCTGGTAGATGTTGCGGGGCGAGGTGTCCTCCAGGGAGGGCGCGTACTTGCCCTCCGAGAGCGCACCGCCGGCGCCGATGGCGTTGTGGCACATCGCGCAGTTCGTGCGGAACACCTCGAGGCCGTTCGAGGGGTCACCGAGCGCCGGGTCGACCTGCTCGTCGGTGGGGATGGCCGGGCCGGCGCCGAGCGAGGCGACGTACGCGGCGAGCGCGGCGGTCTGCGCCTCGTCCATCTGCGGCGGCTTGGCCGCCGCCTGCGGGCCGTTCTGCTGCATGGGCATGCGGCCGGTCGAGACCTGGAAGTCGACGGCCGCGGCGCCCACGCCGACGAGCGACGGCGCCTCGGACGTGCCCTCGGCGTTGGGGCCGTGGCACGTGGCGCAGTTCGCCTGGAAAAGCTTGTCTCCGGTCTCGATGTCCGCGGTGCTGGCGGTCTCGGCCGTGGCCGAGCTCGGCGCGAGAACGGCGTAGACGCCGCCCGTGACCAGCAGCGCCAGCAGCAGGAGCACGACCGGGGCGGCCCGGTGGTGCCTGCGGGCGGCGAGTGCCTTCACGAAATGAACCTCGTCTCGTGGCGTTGGTGGGGTGGGTTCGTCCGGCAGCGGCCCCGCCGCCGGACGGAGGTCACTTCAGCAGGTAGATGACGCAGAAGAGCGCGATCCACACGACGTCGACGAAGTGCCAGTAGTAGGACGTGACGATCGCCGTGGTGGCCTCGTGGTGGCCGAACCGGCGGGCGGCGAAGGAGCGGCCCAGCAGGAAGAGGAAGGCGATCAGGCCGCCGACGACGTGCAGGCCGTGGAAGCCGGTCGTGAGGTAGAAGACCGAGCCGTACGGGCTGGAGGAGATGGTCAGGCCCTCGTGCACCAGCTCGGCGTACTCGTAGACCTGGCCGGCGATGAAGAAGGCGCCCATCAGGTAGGTCAGGGTCATCCACTCGTGCATGCCCCAGCGCTTGACGTTCATGAGCGAGCCGGTGCGGACCGGCTGGAACCGCTCGGCGGCCCAGACGCCCATCTGGCACGTCACCGAGGACAGCACCAGCACCGTGGAGTTGATGAAGGCGAACGTGAGGTTGAGCCTGTCCGCCTGGGCGGCCCACTCCTCGGTCGGCATCACGGAGCGCACGGTGAAGTACATGGCGAACAGGCCGGCGAAGAACATCAGCTCGCTGGCCAGCCAGACGATCGTCCCGACCGACACGGGGTTCGGACGGTTGACGCTCACGTGCTGGTGGGCGGTGGGGGCAGCAGCCGTTGCGGTCGTGGACACGCAGCCATTATTGCCGACTCCACCGACAGGTGAGGCACCGGAAACGGCCTGGCAGCAGGGAAAGTTCGGCCGATTTGGCGGTTTCCCGCGGTTGCGCCGCTTGATGCTGACACGCGGCCGGAGAGTGCCAGTAAAAGACCACGCGACGGCCCTTCTCGTCCTGACACCTGTGTGCCACGATGCCAGCAAACCGCGGCCGCCCGGGTGGGCGGTGGCACCGTCCGCGACGAGGAGGTCGGGATGACGGAGGCGAGCACGACGGCGGTCGCCCAGGGGCCCGGGGAGCCGGCCGGGGCGGACGGGCCGCGGGTCCTGCTGTACAGCGACGACCGCGCGGTGCGCGAGCAGGTGCGCCTCGCCGTCGGGCCCCGGCTGCGCGCGCACGGGCCGCGGATCGACTGGCTCGAGGTCGCCACGCCGGCCGCGGTCGTCGCCGCGGCGGACCGCGCCCGCTGGGACCTGCTCGTGCTCGACGGCGAGGCGGACAAGGCGGGGGGCATGGGGCTGACCCGCCAGCTCAAGAACGAGGTCTACGAGTGTCCGCCGATCCTGGTCCTCACCGGCCGTGCGCAGGACGCTTGGCTAGCATCGTGGTCGCTCGCGGACGCCGTGGTGCCCCGGCCCCTCGACGCCCTCGAGCTGCAGCGCGCCGTGGCCGCGCTCCTGTCCTGACCGGCGCCCCCGCCGTCGGGGCGGGCGCGCCGGCCGCCGACGGCGTGCGCGACCCGACACCCCGAGGGAAGGACCCGCGTTGTCCCAGCCGACCGCCGCACCCCCGAGCGCCGCGCCCACGCCGTCCGACCTCTCGTGGCCCGTCGTCATGAACCAGCTCGTCGCCGGCCGCGACCTCACGGCGGAGCAGGCGGCCTGGGCGATGGACGAGGTGATGGCCGGCGAGGTGGCGCCCGCCCGGCTCGCCGGGTTCCTCATGGGCCTGCGCGCCAAGGGCGAGACGGTCGACGAGCTCGCCGGCCTGGCCCGCTCCATGGTCGAGCACGCGACGCCGCTGGAGCACCAGGGCCGGGCGGTCGACATCGTCGGCACCGGCGGGGACCGCGCCCACACCGTGAACATCTCCACCATGGCGGCGGTGGTCGTCGCGGGCACGGGCGTGCGCGTCGTCAAGCACGGCAACCGCGCGGCGACCAGCTCGTCCGGCTCGGCCGACGTGCTGGAGGCGCTCGGCATCCGCCTCGACCACCCGCCGCACCGGGTGGCGCAGATCGCCGGCGAGGCCGGCATCACGTTCTGCTTCGCCCAGGTCTTCCACCCGTCGATGCGGCACGCCGCCGTGGCGCGCAAGGAGCTGGCCGTCGCCACGGCGTTCAACTTCCTGGGCCCGCTGACCAACCCGGTGCGCCCGCAGGCGACGGCGGTCGGCTGCGCCGACGCGCGCATGGCCCCGCTGATGGCCGGCGTGTTCGCCGAGCAGGGCACCGACGCCCTCGTGTTCCGCGGCGACGACGGGCTGGACGAGCTCGCCGCGACCGGCGGCGCCACGGTCTGGGAGGTCCGGGGCGGCGCGGTGACCGAGACCCGGCTGGACGCGGCCGCCGAGCTGGGGCTGCGGCGCATCGAGGTGAGCGACCTGCGCGGCGGCGACGCGGCGCACAACGCGGGCGTCGCCCGGGACGTGCTCTCGGGCGCCGACCGCGGTCCGGTGCGCGAGACGGTGCTGCTCAACGCCGCGGCCGCGCTGGTCGCCGACGCGACGCTGCCGGGCACGGGGCGCGGGAGCCTGACCGAGCGGCTCGCCG
>NZ_LWGM01000093.1 GCF_001750215.1 Isoptericola variabilis
ACCTTCTCGAGCACCGCGCGCTGCGCGTCGCCCGGCACCGGGTCGACGCCGAGGTTGCTGCGCTCCTCGATCACCGTCGCGGCGACCTCCGGGTCGATGCCGGCCACCTCGGCGAGCAGTGCGGAGACCTCCTCGGGGTTCTCCTGCGCCCAGGCGCGGGCCTCCTCGTAGGCGTCGACGACGACCTGCGCGACGTCCGGGTGCTCGGTGACGAACTCCTCGGTGGCGTTGAGGAAGCCGTAGGTGTTGAAGTCGACGTTCCGGTAGAGCAGCTCGTCGCCGGACTCGGCCTCGGCGGCGGCCATGATCGGGTCGAGGCCCGACCACGCGTCCACCGAGCCGTTGTCCAGGGCGGTGCGGCCGTCGGCGTGCTGGAGGTTCTGCACCTCGACGTCCGCGGGGTCGACGCCGTTCGCCTCGAGCGCCTGCAGCAGGAAGAAGTACGGGTCGGTGCCCTTGGTGGCGGCCACGGACCTCCCCTCGAGGTCCGCGACGGACGTGACGTCCGAGTCGGGGCCGACGACGATCGCCGACCACTCCGGCTGGCTGTAGACGTCGATCGTCTTGATCGGCGAGCCGTTGGCGCGGGCCAGCAGCGCGGCCGAGCCGGCGGTCGAGCCGACGTCGACGGCCCCGGCGCGCAGCGCCTCGTTGGCCTTGTTCGAGCCGGCCGACTGCAGCCAGTTCACCTCGACCGCGTCGCCGAGCTCCTTCTCGATGAGCCCCTGGTCGCGCACGACGAGGCTCAGCGGGTTGTAGGTGGCGAAGTCGATGTTCAGCGTGTCGGTGCTCCACTCGGAGCCGGCCGTGGAGCCCTCGGCCTCGGCGGCGGACCCCTCGCCGGCGACGCAGCCGGCGGTCGCCATCAGGGTCGCGGCGGCGAGGGCCGAGGTGACGGTGGCGAGGCGGGCGGTGCGGATGCGCATCAGGACTCCTGGGTGGGGACGACGATCGGGGACAGGGCAGGCGTGGCGAGGTCGAGGACGGCGTCGGTGGCCCGAGCAGGGCCCGGCCCGGCGTCGTGCACGTCGTGGTGGGCGTCGACGCCGAGGCCCGCGAGCAGCTCGACGCGCAGCTCGGCGAGCGTGCGGTCGGCGCGGTCGCGCGGGCGGGCGCCCGGCACCTCGACGACGCGCGCCACGCTCGGCGCCGCGTCGCCGTCGGCGCCCCCGGTGCCGAGCGAGCGGAGCAGCAGCACGCGGTCGGCGAGGTAGAGCGCCTCCTCGACGTCGTGCGTCACGAGCAGCACGGTCGTGGGCCGCGCGGCGTGCACGTCGAGCAGCAGGTCCTGCATGCGCAGGCGGGTCAGCGCGTCCAGCGCGCCGAACGGCTCGTCGAGCAGCAGGACGCCGGGGTTGCGCGCCAGCGCCCGGGCGAGCGAGGCGCGCTGCGCCATGCCGCCGGAGACCTGGCGCGGGCGCAGGTCGGCGGCCTCCTCGAGGCCCACGAGGTGCAGCAGCTCGGCCACGCGCTCGCGGCCCTCGCGCCGGGCGGTGCCGCGCGGCAGGCCGAGCGCCACGTTCTGCGCGAGCGTGCGCCACGGCAGCAGGCGCGGCTCCTGGAAGGCGACGGCGGTGCGCGGGTCCGCGGCGGTCACGGCCGCGCCGTCGAGCAGGATGCTGCCCGACGTCGGCGTGTCCAGGCCGCTGACCTGGCGCAGCAGCGTCGACTTGCCGCAGCCCGAGGGCCCGACGATCGCGACGATCTCGCCGGCGCGCAGCTCGACGTCGACGGCGCGCAGCACCTCGCGCGGGCCGGCCGGGGTGTCGAAGGAGCGCGCCACGGAGCGCAGCGCGACGGCGTGGGCGGCGCGGCGGCCCGGCGCGTCGGGGCGCGCGGCGGCGGTGGGGCTCGTGAGCGTGGAGGTCATGGTGGCGTCCTGGGTCGGCGTCGTGGTCGGGCGCGACCGGCCGGACGCGCCGGCGGCCGCGGGGGGCCTGCGGGGCACCGGGTGCGATCTCCGGGTGGGTCCCGGTCCGCGCCGAGGCGCGGTCACATGCCGGTGCGGCTCCGCATTCGACAGCGGCGCCCGGGGTGCGCGGCGGCGCAGCCCGGCGCGTGCGGGGCCGGACGCACGGGGAGGGCGACGGCGGTCATGGCGGTCTCCTCTCCGGGCGGGCGCCGGTCGGCGGTCGGGTCGCCCGGCGGACGCCGGGGCGGCTGAGCGGCCGCGCGTCTCGCATAGCGAGACGTGTCCACCACTCGGAACGAACGCTAAGGAGCGTGGCGCACCGGCGGAACCCGCGTCCCGCGATGCGGACACCCGAAGTAGCCACATGGCGAGACAGTCGGCGCGGAGCGGTGACATCCCGGGCGCCGAAGCCCTCACGGCGCGAGAGACTCGGCGGGCACCCTGTCGTCGAAGGAGGACCCCCATGACCGACGTCGCGCTGCTCGGCACCGGGCGGATGGGCCACGAGCTGGCCGTCCACCTGCTGCAGGCGGGCCACCGCGTCACCGCCTGGAACCGCACGCCCGCCGGGGCGGACCGCACGGTCGACGCCGGCGCCGAGCGGGCCGCCACCGTGCGCGAGGCCGCGGCCGGCCGGCCCGTCGTCATGACGGTCCTGTTCGGACCCGACGCCGTGCAGGAGACGGTGCTCGACGGCGACGTGCTCGACGCCGGCACGGTGTGGCTCGACGTGACGACGGTGGGTCCCGAGGACGCCGCCCGCTACGCCCGCTGGGCCGACCAGCACGGCGTGCGGTACGTCCACGGCCCCGTCGTCGGCACGCTCGGGCCGGCCCGCGCCGGGAAGCTGGGCGTCTACCTCGGCGGCGAGGAGGCCGCGGTGCAGGAGGTGCTGCCCCTCGCGCGGCTGTGGGCGGACCCCGAGCGTCTGCGCGTGGTGCCGCGGCCGCGGGACGCGGCGGTGGGCAAGCTGCTGGCCAACCTCGCGCTCGGGGTGAGCGTCCAGGGCCTGGTGGAGGCGCTGCGGCTGGCCCGGTCGCAGGGCACCGCCCCGGCCGACGCCCTCGCCATGCTGGGCAGCACCGGGCTCGGCTTCATCGCCGGCATGAAGCGGGACGTCATCCTCGACGGCACGTTCGAGGACACCCAGTTCTCGGTGGACCTGCTCGCCAAGGACGCCCGGCTCATGCTCGCGGCGGCCGGCACGGCGCTGCCGGCCGTCGAGGCGCTGCTGGGCACGCTCGAGTCCGCGCAGGCGGCCGGGCGCGGCGACCACGACATCGCCGCCGCCGTCGTCCCGGAGCTCCCGACCCACCCCTGACCCCGTTGTGGGTACAGAACACGCCGTGCGTTCCGCGGACCGCACGGCGTGTTCTGTACCCACAACGTCCGGGCAGACGGGCTCGGGGTCAGCGGCGGACGAGCGCCGGGTGCCGCGGGTCGTCGGCGCGCACGACGACGTCGGCCCGCCGCTCGGGCTGCACCTCGCGCCGGTAGCGGTCGTAGGCGGCGAGCTGCCACGCGTCGTCGAGCGGGGTGTTGCGCGTCTCGGTGGGCGTGCGCAGCGCGAGGTGCACGGTGAGGTCGACGTCGAGGCCGCGGCCCATCGCGAGCGTCCCGTCGAGCACGACGACGGTGCCCGCCGGGGCGTCGGCGTACGGCGCGCGCGTCGAGCGGTCGGTGACGGGGTCGCGCAGCGTGGGCAGGTAGCGCCCGCGCTCGACGACGGAGCCGAGCACCTCGCGGTTCAGGCCGCCGACGTCGATCCAGGCGTCCAGCAGCGAGTCGGGGTCGCGCCGGCCGTGCTCGAGCCGCAGGGAGGCCGCCCGCAGGAAGTCGCGCACCCGGACCCGGGCCACGGGGCGGCCGGCCGCGCGCAGCGGCTCCACCAGGGCGTCCGCGAGCGTCTCGGGCCGGGTCGAGGGGTGGCCGTCGACCAGCACGCGCACCGCCCGCCCCCGGGGCCGGTCGGTGACCAGCCCGACGACGTGGTCCACCACGACGTCGAACGACACGGGCTCCACACGCACCGGGCCATGCTGCCACGCCGCCCTCCCGTCCCGCCGAGACCTGAGCAGCGGCCGCCTCGGGACGCCCGGAGGCGGCCACTGCTCAGGTCTCGGTGCAGGTCTCGGTGCCGGTTCCGGTGCAGGTGGTCGGCCTGCGAGCGCGCCCGAGCCGTGCCAGCCTCCGCCCATGACGACCGACGCCACGCAGCACAGCGCGACCGACCCGGAGACCCGGCTCTCGCGCTCGGTGAGCGGCAAGCTGCTGTACCTGTTCATCCTCGGCGACGTGCTCGGCGCCGGCGTCTACGCCCTCGTCGGCGAGATGGCCGGCGAGGTGGGCGGCGCCGTCTGGCTGCCGCTGCTCGTCGCCCTCGGCCTGGCCCTGCTCACCGCCGGCTCGTACGCCGAGCTGGTCACCAAGTACCCGCGGGCCGGCGGCGCGGCGGTGTTCGCCGAGCGCGCGTACAAGCGGCCGGTGGTCTCGTTCCTGGTCGGCTTCTCCATGCTCGCCGCGGGCGTCACCAGCGCGGCCGGCCTGTCCCTCGCGTTCGCCGGCGACTACTTCGGGGCGTTCGTGGACGCGCCGCAGCGGCTGGTCGCGGTGCTGTTCCTCGTCGCCGTCGCCGCGCTCAACATGCGCGGCATCCGCGAGTCGCTCGGCGCCAACGTGGCCATGACGGTCATCGAGGTCGGCGGCCTGGTCACGGTCGTCGTGCTCGCGCTGGTGGTGCTCGGCCGCGGCGAGGGCGAGCCGGGCCGGGTCGGCCAGCTCGCCGAGGGCGTCTCGCCCGGCACGGCCGTGCTCGGCGCCGCCGTGCTGGCGTACTACTCGTTCGTCGGATTCGAGACCTCGGCCAACGTGGTGGAGGAGGTCAAGGACGTGCGCCGGGTCTACCCCCGGGCGCTGTTCGGTGCGCTCATCACCGCCGGCGTGGTCTACGTGCTCGTGAGCGTCGCGGCCGTCGTCGTCGTCGAGCCCGAGACCCTCGCCGGCTCGAGCGGCCCGCTCCTCGAGGTCGTCGCCGCCGCCGGCGTCGTCCCCGAGCGGGTGTTCTCGCTGGTCGCGCTCATCGCGGTGGCCAACGGCGCGCTGCTGACCATGATCATGTCGAGCCGCCTGGCGTACGGCATGGCCGAGCAGCAGCTGCTGCCCACCGTGCTGGGCCGCGTGCTCCCCGGGCGCAGGACGCCGTGGGTCGCCATCGTCGCCACCACGCTCGTGGCCATGGCGCTGGTCTTCACCGGCGACCTCGCGGCGCTGGCCGAGACCGTGGTGCTCCTGCTCCTGCTCGTCTTCCTCAGCACCAACGTGTCGGTGCTGGTGCTGCGCCGCGACACGGTCGAGCGGCCGCACTTCCGCGTGCTCAGCGTGGTGCCGGTGCTCGGCGCCGCGAGCTGCGTGCTGCTGCTGACCCAGCAGGACGGCGCCACGTGGCTGCGCGCCGGCGTGCTGCTGGCGGTCGGCATCGTCCTCTACGTGGTCATGCGGGTCACCCGCCGGTCGCGGGGCGCCGACGCGACGCCGGGCACCGGGGTCCGCGCCGACTGACGCCCCTCCCCTCGCCGAGACCTGACTTGTGGCCGCCTCCGTGCCCTCGGAGGCGGCCACAAGTCACGTCTCGGTGCTCCCAGCCGGAGGCTCGTGGGCGGGACGCGGCGCGTCAGCGCGCGTGCTCGACGCAGCGGGTCGCCGCCGGGCGCGCCTCGAGCCGTCCCTGCGGGATCGGGCGGCCGCACACCTCGCAGCGGCCGTAGGTGCCGGCGTCCACCCGGGCCAGCGCGGCGAGCAGCCGCTCGCGCTCGGCCGCCGCGCCCGTGGCCAGGGCCGCGGCCTGCTGCCGCTCCCACGCCAGGGTCGAGCCCTCGGGGTCGTGCTCGTCGTCGGCGTTCGCGTCGCGCCCGGACTCGGCGATCTCCGCCGCGAGCGCGGACTGGCCGGCGAGCAGCCGCTCGACGTCGGCGAGCCGGGCGCGCAGCCGCTCGCGCGCCCGGGGCAGGTCCACGCCGTCGTCCGTCACGGGCCCATCGTGCCCGGCGGGTGGCGGGCGGTCACGTGGCGAGGCCCCGGGCGCGGCGCAGGGCGGGCAGCAGCCGCGCCGTCGCGGGCAGCGGCGGTGCCGGCCGACGACGGCAGTGGCGCCGCGTGCCTCAGCGCCCGGGCCCGGCGCGGCCGCCCGGCGTGTCGTCGTCGCGCGCGTAAAGCTCCGGCTCGGGGGCGCCGACGGTCTGCGGCGGGGCCTCCGCGGGCGCGGAGGCGTCGACGTACAGCGGCCGCAGCCGCGCCCACACCGCGAACACGGCGGCCGCGACGATCAGGCCGATGCCCGTCCACAGGTTGGCGTGGATGCCGCCGGTCTTCTCCAGCTCGGGGTCGGCGAGCAGCGCGACGATCACCAGGAACACCCCGATGAGGCCCAGGGCGAGGGCGATGAAGTACCGCACGTCGAACGCGCCCACGGTGCGCCGCGCGGGCGTGGGGCCGACGGATGCCATGGTCGTCTCCTTCCGGGATCAGCCGAAGAGCAGGTTGAGGGCGATGACGAGGCCCAGGGAGACGCTGGCCATGGGTACCGGCCGCTGGTACCAGGGGTGCCGCGAGGCCTCCGGGTCGGTGCGGCGCTCCTTGGGGGTCAGCGAGTACACGAACCCGACCAGGTCCTTCTCGGGCTTGGGGGCGGTGAACTGGGTGACCACCACGGAGACGATGATGTCGACGACGAACGCGGTGGACGCGGCGAGGAAGGCCAGGCCCTGGCCCTCCAGGTCGATCGCGCCCGCTCGGCCGAGGAAGAACACCACGACCGCGGACAGCGTGCCGAAGACGAGGCCGGACCAGCCGGCCGCCGCCGTCATCCGCTTCCAGAACATGCCGAGGATGAACGTGGCGAACAGCGGGGCGTTGAAGAACCCGAACAGCGTCTGCAGGTAGTCCATGAGGTTGGAGAACCCGCCGGCGATGAGGGCGGTGAAGATGGCCGCGAAGGTGGCGATCACCGTGGCGATGCGTCCGAGCTGCAGGTAGTAGTGGTCGGGCTTGTCCTGCTGGACGTACCGCTGCCAGATGTCATAGGTGAACACGGTGTTGAACGCCGAGACGTTCGCGGCCATGCCGGCCATGAACGCCGCCAGCAGGCCCGTGATCGCCAGGCCCAGCAGGCCGTTGGGCAGCACGTCGCGCATCAGGTAGATGAGCGCCTGGTTCCAGGTGACGGCGGCGTCGTCCGGGCCGCCGGCCTCCTTGTAGGCGATCATCTCCGGCACCAGGACGGCGGCGATCATGCCCGGGATGATGACGATGAACGGCACGAACATCTTCGGGAACGTGCCGATGATCGGCGTCATCCGGGAGGCCCGGATGGAGTTGGACGCCATCGCGCGCTGGACCTCGACGAAGTTGGTGGTCCAGTACCCGAACGACAGCACGAAGCCGAGGCCGAAGACGATGCCGACGACGGACAGGATCGGGCTGTCGAAGCCCGACAGGGTCTCGCCCGGCCAGGACGACATCTGCTCCGGCCCGCCGGGGCCGGCCGACACCCGGTCGACGAAGCCGGACCAGCCCCCGACCCGGTTGAGGCCGATGAGGGTGAGCGGCAACAGGGCGGCGACGATGACGAAGAACTGCAGCACCTCGTTGTAGATGGCCGCCGACAGGCCGCCGAGGGTGATGTAGGACAGCACGATCGCCGCGGCGATGACGAGCGTGACCCACATCGGCCAGCCGAGCATCGCGTTGACGATGGAGCCCAGCAGGTAGAGGTTGACGCCCGCGATGAGCAGCTGGGCGAGGGCGAACGAGATGGCGTTGACGAGGTGCGCCGCCTTGCCGAACCGCTTGAGCATGAACTCCGGCACCGAGCGCACCCGCGAGCCGTAGTAGAACGGCATCATCACCAGGCCGAGGAACAGCATGGCGGGGATGGCGCCGACCCAGAAGTAGTGCACGGTCGGGATGCCGAGCTCGGCGCCGGTCGCCGACATGCCCATGATCTCGACGGCGCCGAGGTTGGCGGAGACGAACGCCAGGCCGGTGATCCAGGCCGGCAGGGAGCGCCCCGACAGCAGGAAGTCGATGGCGTTCGAGACGTGCCGGCGACCGAGGAAGCCGATGCCGAGCACGAGCGTGAAGTAGATGACCAGGGGGACGTAGTCGTACCAGGCCACGTCGATGATCGTGTCCACGGGCAGCCTTCCTTCCCGGTCGACGACACCGGTGGCTGCGCTGCGGCGACGGCGTCATCGGCTCACGAGCGGCGCGGGTCCCTGCGGCCCACCTCTCCATGGTGGACCTGCCCCTCAGAGGCCGCGCGCGGGCGCCGGGAGGGCTCCGGTCAGAGCTGCCGGTGGGTCCAGCGGCCCGCGAGGAGGGTGCCCGCCACCGGCATCGCGCGCAGGTCGGTGGCGACGTCCAGCGGGTCGGCGTCGAGCACGGCGAGGTCGGCCGGCATGCCGGCCGCGAGCGCCAGGGGGGCGCCGTCGACGGACGCCTCGAGCGCCGGCACGACGCCGATGCGCTGCTCGGGGTGCCACGGCTCGCGCCCGTCGCGCGAGCGCGTCACGGCCGCCGCGACCGCCTGCCAGGGGTCGAGCGGTGCGACGGGCGCGTCCGAGCCGAGCACGATCCGCACGCCCGCGGCGAGCATCGTCGCGAGCGGCATGTTGCGGTCGGTGCGCCCGGCCCACAGCCGGTCGGCGACGTCGCGGTCGTCCATGGCGTGCTCCGGCTGCACGCTCGCGACGACGCCGAGCGCGGCGAACCGCTCGACGTCCTGCCACCGCAGCAGCTGGGCGTGCTCCACCGAGCCGCGCGCGCCGGTGGCCGCGAACGCGTCGAGGGCGAGGGTGTTCGCGCGGTCGCCGATGGCGTGGATCGCGCAGCGCAGCCCGGCGGCGTGGGCGCGCGCCATGAGCGGCACCAGGTGCTCGGGCGCCACGTTGAGCACGCCGTGCGCGTCCGGGCCGGTGGAGCCGGCGTACGGCTCGAAGCAGCAGGCCGTGCGGGTGTTGAGCGAGCCGTCGCTGATGACCTTGAACGGCCCCTGGGTGACCAGCTCGCCGTGCCCGGCGCCGGGGGCCAGCGGGTCGCCGGTGCGCAGCCCCTCGGCGAGCACCGCGTCGAGGTGCTGCTCCCACACGCCGGCGCGCACCCGCAGCCCGTCCCAGCCGGCGGCCAGGCGGCGGCGCCACACGGTGAGGTTGTCGGCCAGCTCGAGGTCGACGACGCCGACGACGCCGCGCGCCGCGGCGGCCCGGGCGGCGTCGGCCACGAGCGCGTCGGTGACGTCGTCGGGCAGGGCCACCAGCCGGGGGCTGGCAGGCATCCACTCCTCCTCGCGCAGCAGCCCGGTGGGGTGCTCGACGCCGAGGAAGCGCAGGCCCGCGCTGCTGGCCCACGCCGAGTGCAGGTCGCCGGAGACCAGTACCACCGGCACCTCGCCGGCGACGGCGTCGAGCACGTCCGCCGTCGGCTCCTGCGCCCAGGCGGCCCACCGGAAGCCGAACCCGACCAGCGGCTGGCCCGGCGCGGGCGCGGTGGCCGGGTCGGCCAGCCCCGCGCGCACCAGCGCGGCGGCGTGCTGCGGCGACGTCGCCGCGGACACGTCCAGGCGCCGGCGCACCATGGCCCACTGCGTCAGGTGCGTGTGCTGGTCCCACAGGCCGGGGACGAGCGTGCGGCCGTCCAGCGCGACCCGCTCCGGCGCGGTGCCGTCGGGGCCAGGGGTCGAGGTGCCGGTGGTCGCCCCGACGGCCGAGGCCCCGGCGGGGACGACGGCGGTCACGGCGCCGTCGTCGACGCGCACGTCGACGAGCCCGTCGCACCCGATCACGCGGGCGCCGGTCAGCAGGAGCGAGGCGGTCACCGGCACACCGTAGCCGCGGCCGCGACGCGCCCGGACCGGGCCGGTCGGGCGGGGCTGCTCAGACCAGCAGGCCGCCGAGCGCGGACAGCCCGACGGCGAGGGCCGCGGCCGCGGCGAGCACGGCGAAGGCGCGCGACTCGGTGCGCGGGCGCACGGTGGTGGACAGCGGCAGGTCGGCGGTCGTCGAGGTCATGCCTCGACGCTACGGACGCCCGCCCGGGCGCCGCGTCGCCGCCCGGGCGGATGTTCCCGGCGGGGCCGTCCGACCCCGGGCGGACACCGGCTCCGCCCGGCGGGCGAGCCCGCCGGCACCGGCCCACCCTGGCGGCATGGGCGGCGAGCTCGCGGACGAGCGGGTGCGGCCTGCGCTGAGCCTGCAGCGCTGGGACCGCGTGGCGTTCGTGCACTGGCGCTACCGCCCCGACGCGCTGCGCCCCCACCTGCCGCCCGGCGTGCGGCTGCAGGTGATCGACGGGTCCGCCTGGGTGGGGCTGGTGCCGCTCGTGCTGCACCTGCGGGCGCCGCGGCTGCTGGGGGCGCCGGGCTGGGCGGAGCTCGCCGAGCTCAACGTGCGCACCTACGTCACCGACGGCCAGCACGACGGGCTGGTGTTCCTGCGGGTCCACTGCGCGCGGCGGCTCGTGACGGCCGCGCTGCGGGCCGGGCTGGGCCTGCCCTACGCGTACGTGCCGGGCACGGCCGCGACCCGCGCCGGCGTGACGACCTGGGCGATGGCCGGCACGTGCGTCGCGGTGGAGGCCGGGGCGCCGGTCGTCCCGGACCCGCTACTGACCGCGCTGACCGCCCGGTTCTCGGCGTTCACCCGCCACGCGGGAGCCACCTGGCGGGTGCCCGTGGAGCACCCGCCGTGGCCGCTGCACGAGGCCCGGACGCTGCGGCTGCGCACCGACGTGCTGTGCCGCACCGGCCTGCCCGACCCGCAGGACGACCGCCCGCTCGCGCACTGGTCGCCCGGCGTGGACGTCCGGGTGGGCGCCCCGCGCCGGGCGGCGCCGGGACGGGTGGCGCTGTGAGGAGCGCCGGCGGTCACTCGCAGGCGACGCCGTCGCCGTCGCCGTCCATCGCCTCGCGGTAGCCCGGCTCGCCGCGGTGCAGCGGGGCGGCGCCGGCGGCGCGGGCCTCGGAGCAGCTGGCGTAGGACACGTCAGCGGGCTCCTCCGCGGGAGCAGCGGGCTCGTTCGCGGGCGCAGCGGGCGACGACGCGGGCGACGGCGCGGGCGACGGCGCGGCGGCGCGCAGGCCGCCGGCCGGCAGCGGCTCGTCCGGGCAGCCGGACAGCACGGCCACCATCGCGTCCTGCTCCGCCTCGGTCACCCACAGCCCGTAGAGCTGCTTCACGGCCACCTGCCGCGCCACGTACGCGCAGCGGAACGAGCGGTTCGGCGGCAGCCAGGTCGCGGTGTCGCCGTCCCCCTTGGACTGGTTGACCGACCCCTTGGAGGCCATGAGGTTGAGCGGGTCGTTGGCGAACGCCTGCCGCGTGGCGGCGTCCCACTGCTGGGCGCCCTTCTGCCAGGCGTCCGACAGCGCGACGACGTGGTCGATCTGCACCATCGCGCTGGTGTCCTGCCCGCGCTCGAACGCGATCGTCTCGCCGGAGTACGGGTCGTGGAACGTGCCGGTGAGGATGACGCAGTCCTGCGTGCCTGCCTTCGCGGTGACGTCCACCATGTCGCGGCGCAGGACGTCGTTGCGCTGGTCGCAGCCGTTGTGGTCGACGTCAGCCCACGCGGGGCCGAAGTTGGCGCGGTCGTAGCCGGTCTTCGGCGCGCGGCCCTTGACGGTGAGCTCCTGCGCGGCCGCGAGCGCCGGGCCGGCGTCGGTCCCTGTCGTGCCGGGGGACGTGCCGGCGGACGTTCCGGCGGACGTTCCGGCGGACGGGGTGCCGGCGGCCGACGACGGCGCGCTCGGCGTCGTCGTCCCGGCCGGCGTCGCCACGTCGACCGGGGAGCCCACCGAGGTCGTGACGGAGCAGCCGCCCAGCGCGAGCAGCGCGGCGACCCCGGCGCCCAGCAGGCGGGCGACGGGCCGGCGGGCGGGGGCAGAGGCGGTGCGGGCGTCGGCGGGGCGGGCGTCGGCGGGGCGACGGGTGGAGCGGGCGGTACGGGGCGCGGTCACGGGGTCCTCTCGGGCGGGCGGCGGGCGCGACCCCCTACTCTCTCGCGCCACGCGCCCGCGCCGACGCCGCCGGCCGGGTGACGTGCCGCACGCCCCTGCCTCGGAAGCGGCGGCGGCCCTCAGGAGCAGGCGCCAGCGCCCGGGCCGGTGCGGACCCAGGACGGCTGGTCCGCGCGGAAGGCCTCCGCCACGGCGGGGTCCCCGCTGAGGGACCAGCGCACCTCGGCGTCCACCTCCACCTCGTGCTTGTCCCAGTCGAACCAGTTGACCAGCCGCAGGTCCGGGAAGCGGGCGTGCACGTCGTCCGAGAAGACCTGGCGCCACCAGGTCCGCTTGATCTCGAGCGCGAGGTCCGGGTCGGCGTCGGCGGTGACGAAAGCGGCGGTCTCCGGGATGGCGAGCGGCTTGCCGTGCTCCTGCGCGTACGTCGCGTAGAAGTCCGGGAGGTTGCTGTCGTCGCCGCCGAGCCCGTCGTAGGTCCCGGTGAGCTGCGCCGCGAACTTGCCCTCCTCGGGGACCTCGTCCTCGCCCCAGGGGTACGTGCTGCC
>NZ_LWGM01000094.1 GCF_001750215.1 Isoptericola variabilis
GGTCCGGCGGCGGGGGAGGCGGTCACGGCGCGATCGTAGACGCGCCGCGGCGCCCGGCCCGGGGAACCCCGGACCGGGCGCCGCCTGCGGCGGGCGCCGCCGCCTCGGTCGCCCACGCCGGTCACCCGGCGTCGAACCGGTCCTGCTGCAGGTCCGGGTCGTCCGCCGGGACCACGTGCGGGGCGCCCTCGCGGGCCTGGCCCGTGTCGTAGCTCTCGCGCTCGCCGGTGTCCGCCGACTCGAGCACCTCCGCCTGGCCCGAGTCGAAGCTCTCGCGCGCGCCGGTGTCCGCCGAGTCGAGGACGCCGGGCTCACCGGTGTCGTAGCTCTCCCGCGTCTCGGGGTGGGCGGAGTCGGAGACCGTCGCCTGGCCGGTGTCGAAGCTGTCGTCCGGGACGAGCCCCTCGTCCTGGGCGACGCCCCCGGCCCCCTCCACGCGACCCTGCGAGACCGCGGTCGCCCCCGTCGGCTGCGGCAGGTCGGCCTCCGGGCCCCGGTCGGCGAGCTCGGGCTCCTCCTCCAGGAACGGGTCCTCCTCCGGGGTGTCGGGCGTCGGCACGCGCTCGTCGTCCGTGGCGCCCGGCATCTGCGACTGGTCGCTGCTCATCGATGACCTCCTCGGCGTTCGCCGTCCTCACGGCCCTTCGGGTGGATGCGTCACGGTAGGCACGCCACCAGCGTGCTCGCAGTGCGGCGGGCGGCCGGACGACGCCCGACGCGCCCCCCGCGCGCCGCTACCCGGCGTTCACCTCGCTCCGGCAGACTCGCCGCCATGAGCGACGTCACGCCCACCGCCCCCGGCCCCGCGGGGTCGCCGGTGGCCGAACCGACCACCCCGCCGGTCACCGGCCTGGAGCTGCGCACCGGCACCGTGCCGCGGCGCCGGGTCGTGTCGTGGGCGCTGTGGGACTGGGCGACCCAGCCGTTCAACTCGGTGATCATCACGTTCGTCTTCACCGCGCTGTACCTGACCGGCGACGCGTTCCTGCCGGCCGACGTCGCGGCGCTCGACCGCGGCGACTCGCGCCGCGAGCAGGCGCTGGCCGGCCTGACCAGCGGGCTGGGCGCGTGGATCACCGTCGCGGGGGTCCTCGTGGCGCTCCTGGCGCCGGTGCTCGGGCAGCGGGCGGACGTGGCCGGGCGGCGCAAGGCGTGGCTCGGCGGGAGCACGGCCGCGCTGGTGGTGTGCATGCTCGCGCTGTTCCTGGTGCGCGCCGAGCCGGCGTACTTCGTGCTCGGCGCGGTGCTCATCGCGCTCGGCAGCGTGGCCAGCGAGATCGCCGGGGTGAACTACAACGCGATGCTCGTGCAGGTGGCCACGCCGGCCACCGTCGGGCGCGTGTCCGGCCTCGGCTGGGGCCTGGGCTACGTGGGCGGCATCGTCGCGCTCGTCCTGGTGGTCGTGGCCGACTCCGCCGGGTGGTGGGGGATGCCCACCGAGGACGGGCTGCCGTACCGGGTGATCGCCGTCGGCTGCGCGGTGTGGGCCCTGCTGTTCGCCTGGCCGCTGTTCCGCTGGGTGCCCGAGGCGCCGCCGGCCGCGGACCGTCCGCGGGTCGGCCTGCTGCGCGGGTACGTGCAGCTGTGGCGCGACGTCGTCGAGCTGTTCCGCACCTCCCGGCCCACGTTCTGGTTCCTGCTCGCCAGCGCCGTGTTCCGCGACGGGCTGGCGGGCGTCTTCACCTTCGGCGCGGTCATCGCCTCGGCGTCGTTCGGGTTCGGTTCCACCGAGGTGATCGTCTTCGGCATCGCAGCGAACCTCGTGGCCGGCGTCTCGACGATCGCGGTGGGGCGGCTCGACGACCGGCTCGGTCCGCGCACGGTCATCCTCACCTCGCTCGCCGGCCTCGTGGTCGCCGGGCTGGCCGTCGTGGGGCTGCACGACCTGGGCAAGGGCGTTTTCTGGGCGGGCGGGCTGCTGCTGTGCTGCTTCGTCGGCCCGGCGCAGGCGGCGTCCCGCTCCTTCCTGGCGCGCGTCACCCCGGCCGGGCGGGAGTCGGAGATCTTTGGCCTCTACGCCACGACCGGCCGCGCCGCGTCGTTCCTGGCGCCCGCGCTCTGGACGCTGCTCATCGCCGTCACGGGGGCGACGATCTGGGGCACGCTCGGCATCATCGTGGTGATCCTCGCCGGCCTGCTGCTCATGCTCGCGGTGAAGGACCCGCGCGCGGCCGGCGCGGCGCGGGGCTGACCCCGCGCCGCGGCCGGGCGTCGTCGGCGGCGTCAGGGCGCCGGCGGCACGTTGAGGTTGGCGCGGAACAGGTTGTGCGGGTCGTAGCGCCGCTTCACGGCGGCCAGCCGCTCGCCCGTCGCGCCGGGGTAGGCCGCGGCGCGCGTCGCCGGGTCGCCGTCGACGACGAAGGCGGAGTAGAGGGCGTCGTCGCCCGCGCGCAGGACGTCGGCGAGCTCCGCGGCCCACGGCCGCTGCTCCTCGGCCAGCGGCGCGGTCGGGGCCATGGCCATGACGACGCCCAGCACCGGCTGGCGGCGGTGGGCGAAGGCCGTCGCCTCCGGCGGGACGTCGGCCACCGCGCCCCCGAGCACGCGCACCTGCACCGCCCGCATCAGGGCGCCGGGCAGCTGCACCTGCTCCACGACGTGCTCGGCCGTGGCGACGTCGACGCCGGGGGCGAAGAAGGGGCGGGTCACCACCGCGGCGCCCACGGGCGGGGCGGGCTCGAGCAGGTCGCAGTACCGGGCGGCGCGCACCGAGTCGGCCAGGACGCCGCCGGCCCGGGCCGCGACGTCCCGCACGCCGGACAGGCCCCGCTCGGCCTCCGCGACGGGGCCCGACCAGCACACGGCGGCCATGACGACGGGCGTGCCGTGGTGCTCGGGCGGGACGTCGGGCAGCGGCGGGCACGGGCACACCGTGAGGATCGTCGACAGCTCGCGCGGCGCGGCGTGCGCCAGCGCCACGAGCTCCGCGAGCGACTCCGCCGTCGCGCGCAGCACGACGGTGCCGCCGACGACCTCCGGCAGGTCGTGCAGCGCGAACCGGAACCGCGTGACGACGCCGAGGTTGCCCCCGCCGCCGCGCAGGCCCCAGAACAGGTCGGGGTGGTGCTCGGCGTCGGCGGTCACCACCTCGCCGGCCGCGGTGACGACCTCGGCGGCGACCAGGCTGTCGAGGGTCAGGCCGTGGCTGCGGCACAGCAGGCCGACGCCGCCCCCGAGCGTGATGCCGCCGACGCCGACCGTGCGCGCGTCGCCGAACGGCGTCACGAGCCCGTGAGCACCCACCACGTCGGCGTAGACGCCGGCGGTCACGCCGCCGCCGGCCCACGCCGTGCGCGAGGCGGCGTCGACGACGACGCCGTCCAGGCCGCGCAGGTCGAGCGTTAGCGCGCCGTCCGCGCGGCCGAGACCCATGGTGGAGTGCCCGCCGGCCCGCACCGACAGCTCCGCGCCGGTGTCGGCGGCGAACCGCACGGCGCGGGCCACGCCCGCCGTGTCCGAGGGCCGCACCACCGCCGACGGGCGCCGGTCGACCACGGAGGCGATCCGGCGGGCCTCGTCGTAGCCCGGGTCGCCGGGGACGATGACGGTGCTGCCGTCGACGTCCAGGGCGTCGCGGACGGCGGCGGGGGAGAACGTGGGTGTCGTCGTCATGGGGGGTGCCCCTCTCCGGTGAGGTTCGGCGGTCCTGAGGGTGGACGACGCACGGCCGCCGGACTCATCGGGTGATCTCTGCGCCGGTCGGAGGGCCGTGACGGCTAGGCTCCGGCCCATGACGCGCGTCCTCGTCCTCAACGGTCCCAACCTCGGCCGGCTCGGCGTCCGCGAGCCCGAGATCTACGGCGCCGCCTCGTACGCCGACCTCGTCGCCGCGGCGGAGCGGTGGGGCCGCGAGCTGGGGCTCGAGGCCGAGGTGCGCCAGACCGACGACGAGTCCGAGATCGTGGGCTGGCTGCACGAGGCCGTCGACGCCCGGGCGCACGTGGGAGATCCTGGCCATCACGTTCACCAACAAGGCCGCCGCGGAGATGCGCGAGCGCGTCGAGGCGCTCGTCGGGCCGGCCGCGCAGCGCATGTGGGTCTCCACGTTCCACTCGGCCTGCGTGCGGATCCTGCGCCGCGAGGCCAAGACGCTGGGGCTCAAGACCAGCTTCTCGATCTACGACGCCGCCGACTCCCAGCGCCTCGTGACGCTGGTGACGCGCGAGCTCAACCTGGACCCGAAGAAGTACCCGGCCCGGACGCTGGCCAACAAGATCAGCGACCTCAAGAACGAGCTCGTCGACCCGGACACGTACGCCCGCGAGTCTGGGGCGCGCAGCACGGAGGACGGCTGGCGCGAGCGCGCGGCCCGCGCCCAGGGCGGGCTGCCCGCGGGCGCGCCCGAGTTCGACCAGGTGCTCGCCGACGTCTACACCCGCTACCAGGCCCGCCTGCAGCAGGCGCACGCGCTCGACTTCGACGACATCATCATGACGACGGTCAACCTGCTGCAGGCCTTCCCGGCCGTCGCCGAGCACTACCGCCGCCGGTTCCGGCACATCCTGGTCGACGAGTACCAGGACACCAACCACGCGCAGTACGTGCTGGTGCGCGAGCTGGCGGGCGTCGGCGCGGAGTCGGCCGCGGCCCACGACGGCTCGGGCCTGCCCGGCGGGGAGCCGCAGGCCGTCGCGCTCGACCCGGCGGAGCTCACCGTCGTCGGCGACTCCGACCAGTCGATCTACGCCTTCCGCGGCGCGACCATCCGCAACATCCTCGAGTTCGAGGACGACTACCCGGACGCCACGACGATCCTGCTGGAGCAGAACTACCGCTCGACGCAGACGATCCTGTCCGCGGCCAACGCGGTGATCTCCCGCAACGCCGACCGCAAGCCGAAGAACCTGTGGACGGCCTCGGGCGAGGGCCCGCGGATCGTCGGCTACGTCGCCGACGACGAGCACGCCGAGGCGCGGTTCGTCGCCGAGGAGATCGACCGCCTCGGCGACACCGAGGGCGTGCGGCCCGGCGACGTCGCGATCTTCTACCGCACCAACGCCCAGTCCCGGGCGCTGGAGGAGGTGCTGGTCCGCGTCGGCCTGCCCTACAAGGTGGTCGGCGGCACGCGGTTCTACGAGCGCCGCGAGATCAAGGACGCCATCGCCTACCTGCGGGCGCTGGCCAACCCCGACGACGACGTCAACGTGCGCCGCGTGCTCAACGTCCCCAAGCGCGGGCTGGGCGACAAGGCCGAGGCCATGGTCGCGGCGTTCGCGGAGCGGGAGCGCATCTCCTTCGGGGCCGCCGTCGAGCGCGCCGAGGAGATCCCCGGCATGACGACGCGCACGCTCAACCCGCTGCGCGCCTTTCGCGACATGATGGCCGACCTGCGCGCCATGGTGGCCGACGGCGAGCAGCCCGCCGCGGTGCTCGGCGCGGTGCTCGACCGCTCGGGGTACCTGGAGGAGCTGCGCGCCAGCGACGACCCGCAGGACGCCTCGCGGGTGGAGAACCTCGCCGAGCTGCACGCCGTGGCCTCCGAGTTCTCCGAGACGGACCCCGACGGCACCCTGGACGACTTCCTGGAGCGGGTCTCGCTCGTCGCGGACAGCGACCAGATCCCGGACGACGACGCCGACGACGCCGACGGCGCCGCGGAGGAGCGGCGCGAGGACCAGGGCGTCGTGACGCTCATGACCCTGCACACCGCCAAGGGCCTGGAGTTCCCCGTCGTCTTCCTCACCGGCATGGAGGACGGCACCTTCCCGCACATGCGGTCGCTGCACGACGACGCCGAGCTCGCCGAGGAGCGGCGCCTGGCGTACGTGGGCATCACGCGCGCCCGCGAGCGGCTGTACGTCTCGCGCGCCGCGATGCGCTCGGCGTGGGGCATGGCGAACGAGTTCCCGCCCAGCCGGTTCCTCGCCGACATCCCCGAGTCCCTGTGGGACTGGCGGCGCCGGGAGTCCTCCACGCAGCACCTGCGCGGGGGCGGGTCCGCCTGGGGCGGCCGCGGCGGCTCGTCCTACGGCTCGTCGGGGGCTTACGGCGGCGGGGCGCGCGGGCGGTCCGACGACGGCGCCCGGCGCGCGCCGTCGTCCGCCCCAGTGGGCGGCCGGCTGGGCAGGCCCCGCGACGGCGGGGCGGCCGCGCCGTCGACGGGCGCGAAGTTCGGCTCGGCGACGCCGCGCAAGGACGCCGACATCCCGACCCTGAGCGCGGGGGACAAGGTGGTGCACGACGCCTACGGGCTCGGCACCGTCGTGGCCGTCGAGGGCAGCGGTCCCAACACCGTGGCCCGCATCGACTTCGGCTCCGACGGCACCAAGCGCCTGCTGCTGCGCTACTCGCCCGTCACCAGGCTCTGACGCCCCGGTCGGGCGCGGCGGCGTGCGGCGCCCGGCGGGCGGTCGCATGCTGTCGGGACAGAAGCGGTCGCGCACGACGAAGTGAGGTGGTCGCCGTGGGAGTCGTCGACGACGCGGTGGGCAACGAGCTCGCCGAGGTGATCGCCGGCCGGGCCGGCCCGGCCCTGGGCGAGCCCGCGTGCGACGCGCTGCTGGAGCTGCTCACCTCGACGGCCGCGCAGGCCGTGCCCAGCGCATCGGGCGCGGCCGTCTCGCTGTCCCAGGAGGGGTGGCGCACGGCGACCGCCACCGGTCCGCTGGTGCGCCGGGTCGACACGCTGCAGGCGACGCTCGGCGAGGGCCCCTGCCACACGGCGGCGGCCGAGCGGCGCGTCGTGGTGGCCCCGGACCTGCACGACGAGGCGCGCTGGCCGCACTGGGCCGGCGCCGCCTGCCGCCTCGGACTGACCAGCACGATGTCCGCGCCGCTGGTGGTCGGCGACGACGTCGTCGGGGCGCTCACCCTCTACGCCCGCCACCCCGGCGCCCTCACGGACGCCGCCTCCGTCATGCTCTCCCTGTTCGCCGCCCAGGCGGGAGTGCTGGTCGCCAGCGCCCAGGCGGCCCGGGGCGCCGAGCGGCTGCCGAGCCGGGTGCAGGCGGCCCTGCGCACCCGCGACGAGGTCAACGTGGCCGTGGGCCTGATCATGGCGCAGGAGAGGGTGTCGCGGGACGCGGCGTTCGCCTACCTCACCGCGATGTCCCAGCAGGCCCGGCAGCCCCTCGGCGACATGGCGGACCGCGTCGTCCGCAAGCACGAGAGCCGTCACCGGGGGCGTCGAGGGACCGGGGATGGCCACCGCCGCTGAGGCGCAGCGGCGCAAGCTGCGCGCCGCCCTGGCCCGGATGCGGGCGAGCGCCGACGACCTGTGGCTGCGGTACCTGGGCGTCGGCGGCACGGCGGACCCCGAGGAGGTGCACGCCTACCTGGAGGGCACCGGCACGCTGGCGGCGCCCGAGCGCGACCGGCTCGCCCTGGCCGCCAACGAGATGCTCGACGAGGCCGCGGGCCGCCTGCGCGTCCCGTACGAGCGAACCGTGCGGGACGTGGACCCCCCGCGCGGGCAGGTCGCGGCGTTCACCGAGCTGCTCATCCGCACCCACCTGGCGCCGCCCGAGGCGCTCGCGCCGGCCGTCGACGTGGCGGCCGAGCGGCTCGGCGTGCGGGCCGTCGTCTACCTCGCCGACTACGAGCGCGTCCACCTGGTGCCGCTGCCGTCGGCGCACGGGGCGGGGCGCATGCCGCTGCGCATGGAGGGCACCGTGGCGGGACGCGCCTTCCGCCTGCTGGAGACGGTGGCCGGCACGTCCGGCGGGCAGCCGCGCCTGTGGGTGCCGATCGCCGACGGGGTCACGCGGATCGGCGTGCTCGACGTCATGGTCGACGACCCGCGGGAGCTGGAGGACCCGGTGCTGCGGCGCCAGTGCTGGTGGCTCACGCACTTCGTGGGGCACCTCGTGGCGTCCCTGGACGCGCGCGGCGACGGGTTCGACGCCGTCCGTCGCCGCCGGCCCCGCGCCACCGAGGCCGAGCTGATCTACCACATGCTGCCCCCGCGCACGGCGGGGACCGACCGCGTGCTGGTGAGCGGGCGGGTCGAGCCGACGTACGGCGTGGGCGGCGACGCCTTCGACTACTCGCTGTCGCCCACCTCCGCCCGGTTCGGCGTCCTGGACGCGACCGGGCACGACCTGTCTGCCGGCCTGGTGGCCGCCACCGGGCTTGCCGCCTACCGCAACGCCCGGCGCAACGGCCTCGGCCTGTTCGAGCAGGCCGAGTTCGTCAACCAGACCCTCGAGGAGCAGTTCGGCGGGAAGATCTTCGCCACCGGCGTGCTCGGCGACCTCGACCTGCGCTCGGGCCGGCTGCGCTACCTCGTGGCCGGGCACCCCAACCCGCTGCTGATCCGCCGCGGGCGGCTGGTCCGGCAGCTGGTCGCCGGCCGGCGGCCGCTGCTCGGGCTGGAGCTGCGCCGCGGCGTGACGATCGGCGAGGAGCTCCTGGAGCCCGACGACATCGTGGTGGTGTACACCGACGGGATCCCGGAGGCCCGGCGCGGCGACGAGCTGTTCGGCCTGCCGCGGCTCATCGACATCCTCGAGCGCGAGACCGCCCACAAGGTGCCGCTGCCCGAGGTGGTCGACCGCGTGATGCGTGCGGTGCTGCGTCACCAGGAGGGGGTGCTGCAGGACGACGCCACCCTGTTCCTCCTGCACTGGACGCGAGGCGCGCAGGCGGCGCTGGAGGCCGGCCCGGCGCGCTGAGCCCGGCGGCGCCGTGCCCTCGGAGAAGGGCTCAGGCGGCCGCGCGCTCGCGCTCGAGGGCCGTGCGCACGGCCACCAGGTCGCTGCCGGCCTCCCGGGCGAGGGCCACCACGACGCGTCCGCCCGGGCTGTCGGCGCGCAGCACCCCGAGCATGACGTGCGGCGTGTCGATGCCCCGGTCGCCCAGGCGGAGCGCCTCGCGCAGGGACAGCTCCAGCGCCTTCTTCGCGTCGGCGGTGAAGGGGCGGGTGCGGGCGCGGCGCAGGCGGGGCCGGGCGGCCCGCTCCAGGGCGCCGGGCCCGAACACGGCGTCGGCGCGGTCGCGCACGGCGTCCAGGTCGATGCCGAGCGAGGCCAGGGCCTCGCCGTCGAGCGCGTCGCCCGCGACGACCGCGGCGCGCGCCCGGGCGGCGACGTCGGCGGGCTCGACGCCGACCGAGCGCAGCGCGGCGGCGACGGGTCCGGCCGCCGCGCCCTCGGTGAGCGCCACCACGAGGTGGCGGGTGTCGACGGCGCCGGTCCGCAGCTGCTCGGCCGTCACGACGGCGTCGCGCACGGCGGTGCGCGCCGGCTGGGTGAACCGCTCGAACATCAGATCCTCCTGGCGTGCTTCTTGTTCACGGCCTGCTTGGTGACGCCGAGCTCGGCCGCGATCTGCTGCCAGGACCACCCCAGCTCGCGGGCGCGGCGCACCTGGAGCGTCTCGAGGCGGTCGGCGAGCTCGCGCAGCGCGCGCACGGCGCGCAGGCCCTGCTGCGGGTCCTCGCCCGCGGCGGCCGTGACGAGCGTCGTGTGGTCGGTCATGCGTCAACTGTGGTTGACGACTCGGGCGGTGTCAACCTCTGTTGACGCCTGCTCGCCCGTGCGCTGGCCTGCGGCCGCGGTGACCCGCTCGCGTGACGTCCGTCACCTTGGAGCCGTCGTCCCGCCGCCGGATAGGACCGTTCACCCGCCGGGACTACGCTGTGCAGGGATGTCTTGACGTCGAGACATCGACGGAGGGCACTCCGCAGGCAGGCCTCTGCCGACCCAGAGGCTCAACCGATGGAAGGACGCAGCAGGGTGGACCTGTTCGAATACCAGGCGCGCGACATCTTCGAGAAGCACGGTGTGCCCGTGCTGGGCGGCATCGTCGCGACCACGCCGGAGGAGGCCCGCGGGGCCGCCGAGAAGCTGGGCGGCGGCACCGTCGTCGTCAAGGCCCAGGTCAAGACCGGCGGGCGCGGCAAGGCCGGCGGCGTGAAGCTCGCGCACTCGCCCGCCGAGGCCGAGGAGAAGGCCGGCGAGATCCTCGGCATGGACATCAAGGGCCACACGGTCCACCGCGTGATGATCGCCGAGGGCGCCAAGATCGCCGAGGAGTTCTACTTCTCGGTGCTCCTGGACCGCTCGAACCGCAACTACCTGGCGATGTGCTCGGTCGAGGGCGGCATGGAGATCGAGCAGCTCGCCGTCGAGCGCCCCGAGGCCCTCGCCAAGGTCGCCGTCGACCCGATCGTCGGCATCGACGAGGCCAAGGCCGCGGAGATCGTCGAGACGGCCGGCTTCGCCGCGGAGCTCAAGGCCCCGGTCGCCGACGTCATCCGCAAGCTCTGGACCGTCTTCACCGCCGAGGACGCCACGCTGGTCGAGGTGAACCCGCTGGTGCGCACCGAGGACGGCGCGATCATCGCCCTCGACGGCAAGGTCACCCTGGACGACAACGCCTCCGAGGTGCGCCACCCCGAGCACGCGGAGCTCGAGGACAAGGCCGCCGCGGACCCGCTGGAGGCCAAGGCCAAGGCGAACGGCCTCAACTACGTCAAGCTCGACGGCGAGGTCGGCATCATCGGCAACGGCGCGGGCCTCGTGATGAGCACGCTCGACGTCGTCGCCTACGCCGGCGAGGCGCACGGCGGCGTCAAGCCCGCCAACTTCCTCGACATCGGCGGCGGCGCGAACGCCCAGGTGATGGCCAACGGCCTGGACGTCATCCTCAACGACCCGCAGGTCAAGTCGGTGTTCGTCAACGTCTTCGGCGGCATCACCGCCTGCGACGAGGTCGCCAAGGGCATCGTCGGCGCGCTGGAGATCCTCGGTGACGAGGCCACCAAGCCGCTGGTCGTGCGCCTCGACGGCAACAACGTGGAGCTGGGTCGCCAGATCCTCACCGACGCGAACCACCCGCTCGTGACCCTGGCCGAGACGATGGACGGCGGCGCCGACAAGGCTGCCGAGCTGGCCAACGCCTGATCGCCCGCCGACCGCAGAGAGCAGAGACCGCAGAACCATGTCGATCTACCTGAACAAGGACTCCAAGATCATCGTCCAGGGCATCACGGGCGGGATGGGTGCCAAGCACACCGCCCTCATGCTCGACTCGGGCGCGCAGATCGTGGGCGGCGTGAACGCCCGCAAGGCCGGCACCACCGTGACCCACTCCGACCACGAGGGCAACGACGTCACGCTGCCCGTCTTCGGGACGGTCAAGGAGGCCATGGCCGAGACCGGCGCCAACGTCTCCGTGCTGTTCGTGCCGCCGGCGTTCACCAAGGACGCCGCCATCGAGGCGATCGACGCCGAGATGCCGCTCATCGTCGTCATCACCGAGGGCGTCCCGGTCCAGGACACCGCCGAGGTGTGGGCCTACCTGCAGGGCAAGTCCACCCGGATGATCGGCCCGAACTGCCCGGGCATCATCACGCCGGGCGAGTCGCTCGCCGGCATCACCCCGCACACCATCACCGGCAAGGGCCCGATCGGCCTCGTGTCGAAGTCGGGCACCCTGACCTACCAGATGATGTACGAGCTCAAGGACTTCGGGTTCTCCACCGCCATCGGCATCGGCGGCGACCCGATCGTGGGCACCACGCACATCGACGCGCTCGAGGCGTTCGAGAACGACCCCGAGACCAAGGCGATCGTGATGATCGGCGAGATCGGCGGCGACGCCGAGGAGCGCGCCGCGGCGTACATCAAGGAGCACGTGACCAAGCCGGTCGTGGGCTACGTCGCGGGCTTCACCGCGCCCGAGGGCAAGACGATGGGCCACGCCGGCGCCATCGTGTCCGGCTCGGCCGGCACCGCCCAGGCGAAGAAGGAGGCCCTCGAGGCCGTCGGCGTCAAGGTCGGCAAGACGCCGTCGGAGACCGCCGCCCTCATGCGGGAGATCCTGCAGAGCCTCTGACCGCTCGCGTCCACGGCGCCCCGCCTCCCGCCCGGGAGGCGGGGCGCCGTCGTCGTCCCCGGGCCGCCCCGCCGCCCGCGCACGGCTTCGCGCCGCCCCCGGCGTGGCCGCGCGGCGCGGGCGCCGGGCCGGGGGAGCATGGTGGCGTGAGCACCACCCGCAGCACCCCGCGCAGCGCGTCCCGGCCTCCCCGCACCGTGGAGGCCGCGATGGGCGGGCCCGTGCTCGGCTCGCGCGTCGCCGACACGATGTCGGGCGTCTGGGCCGTGGTCCAGTCGGTGGTGCTGTCGTTCCTGCTGGTGCTGCTGCTCACGGTCGTCGCGATGCTCGGCGCGCCCGGCACGGGGGACGTCCCGTGGGGCGTGGCCACGGGCACGGCCGGCGGCGTCTGGCTGCTCGGGCACGGCGTCCCCGTGCCGGTCGGCGGCACCACGGTGACGCTCGTCCCGCTCGGCGTGGGCGCGCTGGCGCTCTTCTGCACGTACGTCTGCGCCAAGCGCTCGATAATCCCCGTCGCCCCCGCCGTGCTGGCCGGCACGGCCCTGTACGCGGCGCCGACGACGGCGGTGGCCGCCGCGGGCGGCGTGCGCGGCGGCGCGCTGCTGAC
>NZ_LWGM01000095.1 GCF_001750215.1 Isoptericola variabilis
CCGGCCAGGGTGCCGCGGCCGCCGGCGCCTGCGGCGCCCACCTGCGCGTCGCCGGAGGCCACGCCCGCGCGCAGCAGCGAGCCGCCCGCCTTCTCCAGGCCGGCCGGGTTGACGAACGAGCTCACGGCGACCTGGCCGAGCGCCTGGCGCAGGCCGTTGGAGAAGGTGCCGGTGATGACGCCGGCGGCGTCGATGCCGAAGGACTGCAGCACGCCGGCCGCATTGCCGTTCGTCTCCGCCTTGAGGGTGTCCACGCCCGCCAGGCCGGTCAGCCCGGTCAGGTTCACCGCGAGCCCGTCAATCGTGACCGTCATGTCGGCGTTCGCCGGGACGAGGCCTGTCAGGGTCCCGTCGGGGCCAAACTCCAGCTGAGTGCCCGGCGCGGTCGTGTCAGCACCGCCGACCGACCAGACACCGGCGTCGTTGCGCGTGAATCGCAGCGTCACTTCACGCGCGTTGCCCGCGGCGTCGAACACCTCGACCCGGCGCTCCAGGTTGGCCGGCGCGCCGGCCGCGGTGTTGAGGTTGCCGGTGACCGTGCCGCCGGTGGTGGCGGTGGCTCGCATGACGTCGCCGACCTGGACCCGCAGGTCCTCCACCGGGCCGGTGGTGTCCACGACGCCGTCCTGAGCGCGCCAGCCCTGCACGATCGCGCCGTCGCCCGGGAGGACCATCTGGCCGAGGCTGTCGAAGTCGAAGGCGCCCGAGCGGGTGTAGAACGTCTCTCCGCCGCGGCGGACGACGAAGTAGCCGTCGCCCTGGATCATCATGTCCGTCGCCTTGCCGGTGAGCTGGCTCGACCCCTGCGTGAGGTTGGTGCTGACGCCGGCGACGCGGACGCCGAGGCCCACCTGCGCCGGGTTGGTGCCGCCCTGGCCGTCCTGCGCGCCGGCCGGGAACTGGACCATCTGGCTGAGGGTGTCCTGGAACTGCACCGAGGACGACTTGAAGCCGGTGGTGTTGACGTTGGCGATGTTGTTGCCGGTCACGTCGAGCATCGTCTGGTGGCTCTTGAGGCCGCTGATGCCGGAGAAGAGCGAGCGGAGCATGGGCGTGTCCTTTCGGGAGGGACGGCTCGGGGAGGTGCGGGTCGGTCAGACGGCGCCGGCGGCGTCGGCCGAGGCGTCGGTGGTGTCGGTGCCGGTACCGGTGCCGGCATCGCTGTCCGGGGTCTCCGGCGTCGTGGTGCCCGGCGTGCCGGTCGTCGGCGGCGTCGCGGCGCCGACCGGGGCGACGACCGTGACGAGGTCGAGCGGCACCTGCAGGTCGCCGACCTGCAGCAGCGGCGTGCCGGAGTCGTAGGTCACCGCGCTCACGACGCCGGTGACGGTCGCGCCGTCGGCGTCGACGGCGGTGATCTGCTTGCCGACGAGGGAGGCGGCGGTCGCCCGCTGCTGCATCGCGAACGCCTCGCGCTGGGTGTCGGCGAGCGCGACGAGCTGCTCCACGCTGGTCATCTGCGTGGTCTGCGCCATGAGCTGCGTGGTGTCCATGGGGCTCGTCGGGTCCTGGTAGCGCAGCTGCGCCACGAGGAGCTGGAGGAACGCCTCGGAGTCGAGCGTGGTGCCGTCCTTGGCCGGCGTCGCGCTCGTCGTGGTCGTCGCGGCGGTGCGCCCGGCGCCGAGCGCGGAGACCGGGACGCTGCCGTCGATGGTGGTCATGGGAGGCCTTCCGGGTTCGTCGTGGTGGGGCACGTGCCCTCCGAGCAGGCCGCGAGCGCCGCGGTCGCCGCGCTGCTGCGCGAGGCCCTGCCGGGGCTCGCCGTCGACGTCCTGGCGACCCCGGACCTGTTCCGCGCCGTCTGAACGCTCCCACCTGCGGCGACGAAGCGCTGCGAGCGCCGACGGGCCGCCCTAGCGTCGTGACGTCGCCCCGTCCCGGGGGCGCGTCGGGCTCGAGCCGTGCTCCGGGCCCAGGACCAGGGGAGGTGCAGCAGCATGAGTGCCAACGCTCCGGACGAGCAGAAGTCCAAGCCGCCGTTCCACCGGGCCTACTCGTTCGGCCTCGTCACGGGGGCGCTGTTCCTGTTCGCGTGGGTGGGCCAGTTCGTGTTCCAGGCGATCACCGTGGCCAACGACGCCGCGGAGCACGGCACCGCGTTCTCCTGGTCGGAGTTCTTCCCGCAGTTCCTCTCCTCGACCTTCGAGAACTGGCAGTCGGAGTTCCTGCAGCTCGTGTGGCAGGCCGCGGGACTGGCCCTCTTCTACTTCTGGGGCTCCTCGCAGTCCCGGGAGGGCGAGGAGCGCACGGAGGCCAAGCTCGACGCGCTGCTGCGGGAGCGCGGCATCGACCCCACCACCTTCGACTACCGCGAACGACAGGAAACCTCGTGACGTCCTGGTACCGCCACGCCGTCGTCTACCAGGCCGACGTCCGGATGTTCCACGACTCGGACGGCGACGGCTGGGGCGACGTACGGGGCCTGACCCGGCGTCTCGACTACCTGCGCGGGCTGGGCGCCACCGCCGTGTGGCTGCTGCCGTTCTACACCTCGCCGTTCCGCGACGGCGGGTACGACGTCGCGGACCACCTCGCCGTCGACCCGCGGCTGGGCGACGTCGCCGACGTGGCGCGGATGCTCGAGGCGGCCGACGACCTGGGCCTGCACGTGCTGCTCGACCTCGTCTGCCAGCACACGTCCGACCAGCACCGCTGGTTCCAGGAGGCGCGCTCGAGCCGCAAGAGCCCCTACCGGGACTACTACGTCTGGTCCGACGAGCCGGTCTCGACCGGCGTCGAGCCGATGTTCCCGGACGTCGAGGACGGCGTGTGGACCTGGGACGAGGAGGCGCAGCAGTTCTACCGGCACTCGTTCTACTCGTTCGAGCCGGACCTGGCGCTGGACAACCCGCGGGTGCGCGACGAGCTGTGGCGGATCATGACGTTCTGGCTGCGCCTGGGCGTCTCGGGGTTCCGGGTGGACGCCGTGCCGCACATGGTCGAGCGGGCCCGCGCCGCCGACCCGTCCGACGGCGGGCAGTGGCTGGTGCGCGAGATGCGCCAGGTGGCCGACCGGCACGGCCGGGACGCGGTGCTGCTGGGCGAGGTCGACGTCGAGCCGCAGGAGTACGCCGACTACTTCGGCACCCGGGACACGGGTGACGGCGACGGCATGACGATGCTGCTCGACTTCTACCTCAACAACCACCTGTTCCTGGCGCTGGCCCGTGACGACGCGCGGCCGCTGGTCGAGGCGCTCCGCCGGCACCCGCAGCCGCCGCGGCACGGCGCGTACGCGCAGTGGCTGCGCAACCACGACGAGCTCGACCTCGAGCAGCTCAGCGACGTCGAGCGCGACGACGTGCTGAAGGCCTTCGCCCGCACGGAGCGCGAGCAGGCGTACGGCCGTGGCATCCGCCGTCGCCTGGCACCGATGCTCGACGGCGACGTGCGGCGGATCGCGCTCGCGCACGCCGTGCTGTTCTCGCTGCCCGGGCCGCCCGTGCTGCGCTACGGCGACGAGATCGGGATGGGCGACGACCTCTCCCTGCCCGAGCGCGAGGCCGTGCGCACCCCCATGCAGTGGACCGACGGTCCCAACGCCGGGTTCTCGACCGCCCCGGCCGACCGGCTCGTGGCGCCGGTGATCCGCGAGGGGCCGTTCGGGCACCGGCGGGTCAACGCCTACGAGCAGATGGTGCAGCCCGACAGCCTGCTCACCAAGGTGGGGCAGATGATCCGGGCCCGCCTGGGGCTGCGGGAGACCGGCACCGTCACGCCCGAGCCCGTGGACGTGCGGCTCGCCTCCGGCGGGTCCGCGCACCCCGTGCTGGCGCTGCGCTACGCGCACGAGGGCTCGTGGGTGCTCATGCTCGCCAACCTCGCCGACGAGGACCTCGAGGTGGCCCTCGGGGTCGACACCGCCGACGCGCCGTTCGTCGACGTGCTCGCGGACCAGCCGTACGGCCAGGTCGGTGGCACCACGACGACGGTCGACGGCGAGCGGCGCCCGGTCGCGCGCCTGGCCGCCCACGGCTACCGCTGGCTGCGCCCGCGCGACCGGCACGGGGTGTGTGAGGCCGCGTGACCGCCGTCGGCACCCGGGCATCGGCCGACCTGGACCGACAGCCCGTCACATCCGGTTCCGAACACTGAGGAGGACACCATGACGGTGGAGACCATGCCGGCGTCGCCCGCGGCCCGCGCGACCCAGGAGCTCGAGGACAGCGCCGCGCTGGACCCGCTGGTCGACGCGCTCCGCACGGCCGCCGAGGCGGTGCTGCCGGGCGGGCGCCTGCTGCAGGAGATGCGCGGCCGGTCGCTCGGGCACGCCCTGCACCCGATCATGACGGACCTGCCGATCGGCGTGTGGGTCAGCGCGACGGTGCTCGACCTCACCGGCGCGCGCAAGCACGCCGACGCCGCGCGCCGGCTCGTCGGTGCGGGCGTGCTGCTGGTGGTGCCCACCGCGCTGACCGGCATGGCCGACTGGTCGGGCCTCAAGGACCAGAAGTCCAGCCGGCTCGGTGCCGTGCACGCCACCCTCAACGGCGTGGCCGGCTCGCTGTACGCGACGTCGTGGTTCCTGCGGCGCAAGGGCCGCACCGGGCTGGGCGTGCTCACGGCGCTGGCCGGCGGTGGCGTCCTGGCCGCCAGCGGGTACCTCGGCGGGCACCTGACGCTGGCCCGGCAGGAGCCCGGCCACAGCGGCGCGAGCGAGGTAAGCGAGCCGGGCGGCGCCGCGAGCCCGGGCCAGGAGTCCTGAGCCGAGAGCCAGAGCCGGGAGCCTGAGCCGAGAGCCTGAGCCGAGAGGTACGGTCGGGCCGTGGGGATCGAGACGGCCGCGGGGGCGGCCGACGGCACTGCCGACGGCACGGCCGGCGGTGCCGCCGGCGCCTCCTCGACGACCCCGGGGGCCTGGGAGCCCGACGTGCTGCCCGGCTTCGAGCGGCTCACCCTCCCGCTGGCGCCCGACGACGAGGGGCCCGTGGTCGCGACGCTCGTGCGGCGCGCGCAGCGCCCGCCCGCGACGACCGGCGCCGGGCGCGCCGCGGACGGGCACGCCGGTGGCGCCCCGGACCGCGGCGTCGACGTGCTGTACGTGCACGGCTGGATCGACTACTTCTTCCAGACCCACGTCGCCGACTTCTGGGAGCGGCTGGGCGTGCGGTTCTACGCCCTGGACCTGCGCAAGTACGGCCGGAGCCTGCGCCCGCACCAGACGCCCGGCTTCGTCACGAGCCTGCGCACCTACGACGAGGACCTCGAGGCGGCCCTGGCCGCCATGGGCCACGCGTCGGGCACGACCGACCGCCGTCGGCTCGTGCTCATGGGGCACTCCACCGGCGGGCTGACGCTGAGCCTGTGGGCCGGCCGGCACCCCGGCCGCGCCGACGGGCTGGTGCTCAACAGCCCGTGGCTCGAGTTCCAGACGCGCGAGGTGGGCCGCCGCGTGCTCGAGCCCGGCATCCGGGCGCAGGCCGCGGTGGCGCCGTACAGCCGGCTGGTGAACGTGGACCTCGGGTTCTACGCGCGGTCCATCTCCGCCCGGTTCGACGGTGAGTGGGACTACGACGCCACGTGGCGGCCCGACCTCGGCTGGCGCGCGACGCCGGCGTGGCTCGCCGCCGTCTTCCGCGGCCACGAGCAGGTGGCGCGCGGCCTCGGCATCGACGTCCCGATCCTCGTGCTGCTGTCCGCCCGCTCCACGATCGGGGTGCGGTGGCACCCGGACATGCTGACCAGCGACTCCGTGCTCGACGTCGTCGGCGTCGCCCGCCGCGTGCCCAGCCTCGGGTCGCTCGTCACGCTCGTGCGCCTCGACGGTGCGCTGCACGACGTCACGCTGTCCGCCGCGCCCGTGCGCGACGTCGTCTGGCGGGAGACGCAGCGATGGTTCGACGCCTACGTGGCCCCGGCCCCGGTGCCGCCCGCCGCGCCGCCGGCGTCGCCGGAGCGGGCGTTCCGCGAGCGCGTCGTGCGGCTGGCCCGGCTAGCGCGGCTCAGCGCAGCGCGCGCACCATCTCGAGCTCTCGGCCCGTCGACCCGATGAACGTGTTGCCGGACGGCACGAAGCCGGCCTTGCGGTAGGCCCCTTGGGCGCGGGCGTTGTCGGCGTGGACGTACAGCCGCGCCCGCTCAACCCCGCGCTCGACGCCCCACGCCACGACGGCGTCGATCATCCGCTGGATCACGCCGCGGCCGCGGTGGTCGGGGTGCAGCCACACGCCCACCACGTGGACCTGGCGCACCTCGACGGGCTGGCCCTCGAAGTCCTCGGAGCCGGGCTGCTCGAGGATTCCCGTCGCCGAGCCGACCCAGCGCCCCGGCGGCTCGGCGCTGCCCGTGCGCCCGCCCGTACCTGTGCCGGCGTCGGCGCCCGTGCGCCCGCCCGCGGGCACCTCGGCGACGTACTGCACCACCGTCTGGGCGGCGGCCGCGGCGGTGGTGCGGTTCTGCCAGTAGGTGTCGGGCTGCGAGGCGGCGTTCGCGTACGTGTCGAGGAAGGCCATGGGCGCGGCGGGGTCGCGCAGCATCTCGAGGCGCACGTCCCGGACCTCCGCCCACTCCTCGGCGCGGACCCGGCGGACCACCGGGACCACGCCGCCGGGGGCGGTCGCGGCCACCGGGCCGTCGGCGACGAAGTCAGTCATACCGGCATCCTGCCTGGTCCTCGTCGGGTTCTCGGTCATCCGCCGGTCGTGCCCGCCGTACCGCGTGTCAGGCCGACCGGGTCGCCGACCGGTCCAGCTCGGCGCGCACGAACTCCACCACGCCGTCGGCCCCGGCCTCGATCTCGGCGAGGCACAGCTTGAAGCCCTCCATGTCGCCGTACCAGGGGTCGTCGACGTCGAGCAGGTGCTCGCTCTCGCCCGGGCGGACCTGCGGCGCGGCGGGGTCGAAGCTGCGGTACATCCGGATCACCGGGCCGGCCTCGGCATCGTGGGCCCGTCGCCGAGCGGACCGCGGCCGGACCGGTCCCCGTCGAACCCGGCGCGGGCTGCCAGCCGCCGCAGGACCCGGGCGTGGTGGGCCGTCATGGGCAGCAGCAGGTCGCGGCCGGCGACCTCGGCCGCGGTCACCTGGTGCGCGCGGTGCCCGTCCCCGGTGTCGTAGCCGTGCTCGGCGAGCACGCGGCGGGCGCGGCGGTCCACCGGGTTGCCGTGCTCCTCATCGCTCACGCCCGACGAGTCGATGACCACGCGGTCGCCGAGGCCCGCGGCCTCGAAGCGGTCGCGCAGCACGATCTCGGCGATCGGGGAGCGGCAGATGTTCCCGGTGCACACGGTCATCACGCGGTAGACGTCGAAGCTCACGGCACCCATTGTCCCGCGCCGGCGTCACGCTGCCGCGTGCCGCTCCCCCGCGGGTGGTTCCGGGGTCGCGGTGATCGGGTTGCCGTGCCGGTCGGTGAACGTCCAGGTCCCGGACGGGACCCCGTGACCGTCGCGGCCGTGCTCCCAGCGCATCGTCACGCCCGCGGTGTCGACCACGGTGTGGTGGTGCCAGCAGAGCAGGGCCGCGTTGTCCACGGAGGTCGTGCCGCCGTCGGCCCAGTGCGTGACGGCGTGGTGGACCTCGCACCGCGCCGGTGGCTCGAGGCAGCCGGGCCAGGTGCAGTGCCGGTCGCGGGCGACGACGGCGCGCCGCAGCTGCCCGGTGACCGTCCGGCGCGCACGGCCGACGTCGAGCACCTGCGAGTCCGGGCCGAAAACCACGCGCGTGACCTCCGCATCGCAGGCGATCTTGGCGAGCAGCTCCCGCGGGACCGGCCCCATGCCGTCGTTCCACGTGGGGTGGTCGCTCCCGGGGTCGGTCAGCGCCCGGGCGTCGAGCCCGGGTCCCGCCGCCGGTGGGTCGATGGCCCGGGACCGCCCTCGATCGAGCCCGAGCCCCGTCGCCGGCGTGTCGACACCTCGCGACGGTCCCGACGAGGACCGTGGCCGCAGCTCGCGGCGCAGCCCTCCCGCGGGCCGGGACACCCGGCTCCCCGCGCCGTACCCCGAGCTACCGCCGTCCGGGACACCGTCCGGGACACCGTCCGAGGCCGTACGCCGGTCCGCGTCCGCCAGGACGCGCTGCAGCTCCGTCCACGACACGTGCACCGTCACGTGCGGGCGCACCGACGCGCCCGGCGACACGAGCCCGCCGTCGAGCGTGACCCGGGCGAGGTCGGCGAGCGCCTGCGCCCGTCGCTGCTGCACGCTCCGCCGCTCGGCGACGGGTGATGCGGTCTTCTCCGCACCCGTTCCGTCGCTCCCGTTCACGCCCGCTCCGTCACCGGGCGGGCCGCCCGGACCGGTGCTGGCACCGTCGGCGCCCACGCCTCCCCCGGCACCGGGCGTCATCAGCGCGTCGAGCGCCGTCCTCACCTGCTGGCCGTGCTCCGTCGTGAGGAACCCGGCGACGTGGTAGCCGCCCCACGTGGGCGCCAGGTCGAGGAACTCGCGCTCGGTCGCCTGCCGGTAGCCCCGCTCGTCGGCCTCGGGGTCGGCGACGTGCGCGAACCGGCGCAGCAGCCGCTGGAACGTGCCGATCGGCTGCCGGCCCGCGAACGACAGCAGGTACTCCTCGCCGGTGGGCGCCGCCTCGTCGCCGACCGCGTCGGCCGCCGCTCCAACGTCCCCCTCCCCCGGCGCCTCGACGTCTGCGACGGGCACCTCGATCCCGGTGACGGGCGCCGCGAGCGCGGCCCGCCGCGCCTCGGACGTCGGCGCGACGTCGACCATCGCCGACAGCTCGTCGACCCCCACGCGCCCCGCCAGCGCCGCGCGCGCCGTCGCCGGCAGGTCGACGCGCAGCCGCGTCGCCGTGCGCACCTCCGTGCTCGCCCGCCGGCGGGTGATGCCGTCCCGGCGGGCCAGCCATGCGGCGAACGTCCGCGACCCGTCGAGCGCCCAGCGCCCGTCGTCCTCAAGGCGCGGCAGCATGCTCAGGCGGGCGGTGTCGATCCGCGTGGTCGCCGCCCGGACCCGCGACTCGGCGGCGGCGAGCTCAGGCATCGCGACGTCGGCGAGGTCGTCGTCGGCGACCAACCCGGCGAGCGCCTCGGTGGCCTCGTCGAGCAACCGCACGGCGCGCTCGAGGCGGGCACCGGTGCCCAGCCCTCGTTCCTCGATCGCCTCCGCCGACACACGATCACCCCCTCGCGTCGCGCCGTCCTCGTCCACCGTCGGACGTCACCGTCGGACGTCACCGTCGAACGTCACCGCCGGACGTCCCGCGCCGGAGCCCCCTGCTCCCCGTGCGCACGCTTCTCCGACACCCCCGACGCTACGCGTCACCACCAACAAAGACCCAGGTCAGAGGGCAAATCTGTGGACGAACGCGCACGCCTTCACGATCCACAGGAGAAGCCGCACGCTCCCCCGGCGCGACCCCGTCACGCCGACCCCGTCACGCCGACCGCGACCACGCCGCGCCGACCGCCAGCGGCACCCGGACCGCCCGAGACCGACACACCGCGGCGCCGTCCGGAGCGCCGAACCCGCCGCCCCGTCCTACCGTGTGGCACATGGGACAGGCGAACGGCATCGTCGCCGTCACGGGGGCCTCCGGGCGGCTGGGAGGACGGCTGGCCGTACGGCTCGCGGCCGAGGGCGCCCGCCAGCGCCTCGTGGTCCGCGATCCGGCCCGCGCGCCGCGGCTCGGCGGCGGGAACCTGCCGCGGAGCCAGGTCGTCGTCGCCGAGCGGTACGACGACCGCGCGGCCATGCGCCGCGCCTTCGAGGGCGTGCGCACGGTGTTCCTGGTCAGCGGCCGCGAGGAGCCGCGCCGCCTGGAGCAGCACCGCGTCGCCGTCGACGCCGCCGTGGTGGCCGGCGTGGAGCGCATCGTCTACACGTCCTTCGTCGGGGCCGCCGAGGACGCCGTCTTCACCTTCGCGCGCGACCACTGGCACACCGAGCAGTACATCCGCGCCTCCGGGCTGCGCTGGACGTTCCTGCGCGACAACGTCTACCACCACGCGCTCACCACCTGGGTGGGCCCCGACGACGTCATCCGTGGCCCTGCCGGCGACGGGCGCGTGGCGTCCGTGTCGCACGACGACGTCGCCGACGTCGCCACCGCCGTCCTGCTCGACGAGCGGCGGCGGGCCCACGACGGGCGCACCTACGAGCTCACCGGGCCGCAGTCCCTCACCCTGGACGAGGTCGCCGAGGCGCTGTCCCGTCTCGCGGGCCGGACCATCCGCTACGAGCCGGAGTCGCTGGAGCAGGCGTACGCCTCCCGCGCCGGCCACGCCGTCGACCCGGTGGTCCTCGAGGGCTGGGTCACGTCCTACGCCGCGATCGCGGCGGGCGAGCTGGCGGACGTGTCCGACGACGTCGCACGCCTGGTGGGAAGGCCCGCGCGGGGGTTCGAGGCCTGGCTCGACGACTACCCCGACCAGTGGGCGCACCTCGTGCGTCGCTGACCCGCCGACGACGTCCGCGGCCGGTCGGCGACCGGCGACGCCGTGGGCCCCGGGACGCGCCCGCGGTCGCCGGCACGCGCCGGCGCCTCCTCCCTCGGCGAAATCCCTTGGCGCCGTCGGCGGGCGGGCGTACCGTCGTCGGCACGTAAGAAGGGAGGTGATCCGAAAGTTGAAGACTCTTCGGACCTACGAGGTGGTCGCGCGCTGACCGTCGCGCGTCCTGACTGACGTCCGTGCCCCGCCTCCGCCGGAGGCCGGGCGCGCCGGACGGGAAGCGAATTCATCGCGTCCACCGGAGCCCGCGGGTGCCGTGCCCTCGTCCAGCACGGTGGGAGGGAGACCTCCAGCCCGCGGGCTCTTCCGTGCCCGGACCCGCGCCCGGGCACGTCCCGCACCCGGGACCCGCACCGGGCACGTCCCGCACCCGGGAACGACGAAGGCCCCGATCCCATCCGGGACCGGGGCCTTCGTGCTGCGTGCGCGAGGGGGGAGTTGAACCCCCACGCCCTTTCGGGCACACGGACCTGAACCGTGCGCGTCTGCCTATTCCGCCACTCGCGCGCTGCCGGAGCAATCTAGCACGAGCCGGGCGGAGGTCCCCAATCGGCCCTCCCGGCGGCCGGCGGGAGCCCGGATCCGCACCTCGTCCGCACCTCGTCCGCACCCTGCCGGCAGCGCCCCCGCGCCCGTCGCGGCCGGTCACGCGGCCCGCGCCACGCCGGCGGCGCCTCACGCGTCCTGCCACGCCGATTTCCCCGGCACGTCCCCAGGACGTCCACACGATGCGGGGCGTCGTACCCACGCGGCTGCCTACGATCTAGGTAGTCTGCCCGCGGCGTCGTCCGCGCCTGCCCGCGTACCCGTGCCCCCCTCGGCACGGGCTCCGAGGCCGTGCGCGGCGGCGACGACGGCACGAGAGACGTGCGACGGGCCCGCGAGAGGAGGTGGCATGGGCGTCCTGGACCGCTTCGAGAAGAGCGTCGAGCGCGTGATGAACAACGCGTTCTCCCGGTTCGGCCACGGCGAGGTCAAGGCCGTGGAGCTGGCGAGCCGCCTGCGCCGCGAGCTGGACGACCGCGTCGCGGTGGTCGGCCGCGACCGCACCGTGGCCCCCAACGAGTTCACGGTGGAGCTCTCGCCGCAGGACTTCGGCCAGATCGAGCAGTGGGGCGCCGAGACGCTCGCCGACGAGCTCGCCACCAACCTCACCGAGTACGCGGCCTCGCAGCACTACGCGTTCGTCGGGCCCGTCAGCGTGTCCTTCGAGGAGCACGCCGACCTCACCGGCGGCCGCTTCCAGGTGCGCAGCGCCACGGTGCGCGGCGCCGTCGCCCCCGCGACGTCGCAGCCCAGCACCCGGCACCCGCTCATCGACATCGACGGCCAGCGGTACCTGCTCACCGGCCCCGTCACCGTCATCGGCCGCGACCCGGACGCCGACATCGTGGTCGACGACCCGGGCGTGTCCCGCAAGCACCTGGAGATCCGCGTCACGCCCGACGGCGTGATCGCCACGGACCTGGGCTCCACGAACGGCCTGTACGTCGAGGGCCACCAGGTCCCCGCCGCGACGCTGCTCGACGGCAACACCCTGACCATCGGCCGCACCCGGATCATGTTCTGGTCGGGCGCGGCCGCCGCCGACCACGAGGACTGGTGACCCCGCCCCGATGAGTGAGCTGACGTTCACCCTGCTGCGGCTGGGATACCTCGTCCTGCTGTGGGTGTTCGTGCTCACCGCGATCGGCGTGCTGCGTCGCGACCTGTCGACGCGCGCCGGCCGCGGTCTCTCGCCGCGCCGCAAGGACCGCGAGGCGGCGCCCGCGGACGCCGCGGCGCCGGCGGTGGCCGCGGCCGCCCCCGCGCCGAC
>NZ_LWGM01000096.1 GCF_001750215.1 Isoptericola variabilis
GCCGCGACGGCGCTCGGGCTCCTCGTGCGCGGCCTGGCCGCCCGCCGCCGCGCCGGCGGCGCCCCGGTCACGGTGCTCAGCTGCGACAACCTCGCGCACAACGGCCGCGTGCTCGCCGGGCTCGTGGCCGAGCTCGTCGACGCGGCGCTGCCCGGCACCGCCGGCGACGCCCTGCGTGGCTGGCTCGCCGCGTCCGTGACGTTCCCCAGCGCGATGGTCGACCGCATCACGCCCGCCACCACGCCCACGGCGCTCGAGGCGATCGCCGAGGCCGTCGGCGCCCGGGACGAGGCGGGCGTCGTCGCCGAGCCGTTCAGCCAGTGGGTGATCGAGGACCGCTTCGCCGGGCCGCGGCCCGCGTGGGAGCGCGCCGGCGCCGAGCTCGTCGACGACGTCGCGCCGTGGGAGGCCGCCAAGCTGCGCATGCTCAACGGCACCCACTCGCTGCTCGCCTACGCCGGGCGCCTGGCCGGGCACGCGACGCTCGCCGACGCCGTCACCGACCCGCGGGTCGCCGCGCACGCGCGGGCCTACCTGGACGACGACGCGCTGCCGACGCTCGTGCCGCCCGCCGGCGCCGACCTGGCGGCGTACGGCGAGGAGCTGCTGCGCCGGTTCGCCAACCCGGCGACGGGCCACACCACCACCCAGGTGTCCACCGACGGCACGCAGAAGATCCCCGTCCGCTGGGGCGCCGTCGCGGCCTGGCACCTCGAGCGCGGCCGGGTGCCGCAGGGCGTCGCCCACGGGCTCGCCGCCTGGGCCGAGTTCGTGCGCCGCGCGGTGCGCGACGGCGTCGACCTGGGCGACCCCGCGGGCGCCGCGCGGCTCACGGAGGCCGTGCGGGAGGCGGGGGCCGACGACGTCGCCGCGGTGGCGGCGGCGCTCGTGGCGCTGCCGGGCCTGCTGCCCGACGGCGTCGGCACCGACGCGCGGCTCGTGGCCGCCGTCGCCGAGCACGCCGAGGCCCTGGCCGCCCGCGGGCAGGGGCTGCGCTGACGCCGCAGCACCCGGAGCACCCGCAGCACCCCCAGCACCCCCAGCACCCGCACCCCCCGAAGCACCCGGAGCCCCGGCGACGACGCCGGCACGACAGCACGAGCACGAGGAGCACTACCGATGAAGATGGGCTTCCGCTGGTACGGCGAGGGCAACGACACCGTCACCCTCGACCACGTCCGCCAGGTCCCGGGCGTCGAGACGATCGTCTGGAGCCTGCACCACAAGCAGGCCGGCGAGGTCTGGACGCAGGAGGAGATCGACGCCGAGGTCGCCCGGATCACCACGCTCACCGACGCCCACCGGGCGGCCGGGATCACGCGGACCTTCGACGCCGAGGTCGTCGAGTCCGTCAACGTGCACGAGTCGATCAAGCTCGGCAGGACGGTCCTGGGCATGAGCCGCGACGAGGCGATCGAGAACTACGTCACCACGATCGAGCGCCTCGGCCGGGCCGGGGTCAGGGTGGTCTGCTACAACTTCATGCCCGTCTTCGACTGGCTGCGCACCGACCTGTGGCACCCCCTCCCGGACGGCTCCACCGCCCTGTTCTACGAGAAGGCCGTCGTCGACCGGATGTCGCCCGAGACGCTCATCGCGGAGATGGAGGCCGGGGCGGGCGGCCTGACGCTGCCGGGCTGGGAGCCCGAGCGCCTGGCCCACTTCCGCGAGCTGCAGGAGGCGTACACCGGGGTCACCCACGAGGACATGTACCGGAACTACCGGTACTTCCTCGACGCCGTCGTGCCCGCCTGCGAGGCGCACGACGTGCGGCTCGGCGTGCACCCGGACGACCCGCCCTTCGACCTGTTCGGCTGGCCGCGCGTGGTGTCCACCAAGGAGGACCTCGCGCGCGTGCTCTCCCTGCACGACAGCCCGTACCACGGCCTGACGCTGTGCCTCGGCTCCTTCTCCGCGAACCCGGCGCACGACGCCGTCGACGCGGTGCGCACGTTCATGGACCGCATCCACTTCTCCCACGTGCGCAACATCAAGCACCTGCCCGGCGGCGACTTCACCGAGGTGGCGCACCGGGCGTGCGAGGGCGACGTCGACACCGTCGGCATCATGCAGGCCTACGCCGAGGCGGGGTACACGGGCTACGTGCGGCCGGACCACGGCCGGCACCTGTGGGACGAGAACACCACGAACCGGCCGCGGCCGGGGTACGGTCTGTACGACCGGGCGCTGGGCATCCAGTACCTGCTGGGCGTCTGGGACGCCGCGCGACGCGCCTGAGGCGCGACCGCGGCGGGGCGATGAGCGCCACGTCCGGGGCCCCGACACCGACGTCGGGTTCGTTTCCATGCATCGACCTGCCTCGGGATACCCTGGGGCGCGAGAGCCCGGAGGAGGGCAAGTGACACTGTCTGCCACGCCCGAGCCCGGGCACGCGCCGTTCTCTGTGGAGACGGCGCGCGACCTCGCTCGGCGTGCCATCGAGGCGTTCGACCGCGCGCAGCCGGAGGAGCTGCGGCCCACCGCCGTGCAGCACGTCCGCACCCTGCTCGACGCCCTGGTCGACCAGACGCGCGCGGTGCAGCGGGCGGCCGAGAGCGTGGCCGAGCGGCAGGCGGAGAGCCGGCGCCAGGAGCGCGTGCTCGCGCACCTCGCCGCCGACTCGCGCGACGAGACCGTGCCGCTGGGCATCGCCATCACGCGCTCGGGCTGGACGCGGCGCCTCGTGAGCGCCGACGGCGCCATCGTGCGGGCCGAGGACCGGGTCACGTTCGTGGGCGAGGTGCCCGAGGACGCCGAGGCGCAGCTCGCGCTCATGGACTTCGTCGCCGACGCCGGGGACGAGGTGGTGCACACCGACGACCTGGTCGCGGACGCTCCCGAGGTCGCCGTGAAGGCCCCCGGCGTGCGCAGCGTCATGGGCATCGCCCTGCCCGAGCGGCAGGTGCTGCTGTGGCTGCGCTCGCCCCACCCGGACGGCACGACGACGCCGTGGACGGCCGACCAGGTCGAGAGCGCCGCCGCGCTGCGCGGCCACCTCGTCGAGGCGCTCTACCTGCGCGGTCGCAAGGAGGTGCGCGCCACCGGCGAGCTGCAGCGCAGCCTGCTGCCCACCAGCATGCCCCGCGTGGAGGGCTGGTCGATCGAGGCGCGGTACGAGGCGGCCGGGTCCGGGCTCGTGGGCGGCGACTGGTACGACGCCCTGCGGCTGCCGTCGGGCCGGCTGGCGCTCGTGGTCGGCGACGTCACCGGGCACGGCCTGCAGGCGGCGGCGACGATGGGCCAGCTCCGTACGGCGCTGCGCACGGGCCTCGTGACCACGGGGTCGGCGCGCGACGCGGTCGCCGCCCTGTGCGAGACGGCCCGCTGGACGCTCCCGGGCGAGGTCGCGACGCTCTCGGTCGCGCTGCTCGACCCCGTGACCGGCGAGGTCGAGCACGTCGCGCTCGGCCACCCGCCGCTGCTCGTCGTGGGCCCCGACGGCACTCCGCAGTGGGGGCCGCGGGCCGCGCAGCCGCCGCTGGGGCTGGCCCGGGAGGTCCCGGACCCGGTGCGCGTCACGGTGCCCGAGGGCGGCGCGCTGGTGCTGTTCAGCGACGGCCTGGTGGAGCGGCGCGGGGAGTCGATCCTCGTCGGTCTCGGTCGGCTCGAGCGGGCGTTCGTGCTCGGGGCGGACACCGACGTCGACACGGTGGTGCGGCGCGCGCGCGACGCGGAGTCGGCGGACGACGCGACGCTCCTGGTGGTGCGCCGGGACGCGTGAGGCCCCTGCGCGCTGGGGTCTCAGGGCTGGGGTCTCAGGGAACGAGGACGGCGCGCGAAGGATCTTGAGGCCGGGCCCAGCTTGAGGCCGGGCCCAGGTCGAGGCCGGGGCGGGGCGCCGGCCGTCAGGGCGTGGCGAACAGCGCCCAGACGTGCTTCTCGTCGTCACCGTCGCGGAACCAGCCGAGCTCGCGCGCGGCGCGGCGCGCCAGCTTGAGCCCGAACCCGCCGGCGCCGGGCTCGCGGTGCGCGGCGATGACGGGCGGGACGTCGGGGCGGTGGTCCACGACGTCGACCGTGGCCGTGCCCTCGTCGCACAGCAGCCGGACCGCGAACGGGGGGCTGCCGTGCCGCAGGGCGTTGGTGGCGAGCTCGCTCGCCACGAGCACGATGCGCTCGAGCTCCGCGGCCGCGCCCTCGCCCTCGGGCAGCGTGTCGCGCAGGTGCGCGAGCAGGTGCGAGCGGACGCCCGACAGGTCGTCGACGGACCGGATCGTCCAGCGCGCCACCTCGGTGAGCGTCGCCGGGGGCGCCAGCTCGACGAGCGTCACCGCTCGTCCACCCCGCGACCGCCCACCGGTACGGCGTCGCCCGCGTCCTCGCAGGCGAACAGGTCGGTCACCCCGGTCAGCTCCAGCAGGTCCCGGATGTGGTCGGGGACGCCCCGCAGCAGCGGGGGCTCGGGGGTGAGCGAGGCGGCGTGGTAGAGCAGCCGCAGGCCGCCGGAGTCCATGAAGGTCACGCGGGACACGTCGATCACCAGGCGGCCGTGGACCGCGCCGGCGGCCTCGCTGAGTGCGTCCTCGACGTTGGCCTGGACGGCTGCGTCGATCTCGCCGCTCATGACCCACAGGGCACCGCCGTCCTTCACCTGGACGTCGCCGTGCTGCGTCACGCTCGTGCCCTTCCGTCGCGCTGCTCGACCCTCGTGGGGTCGTACGGTCACAAGGGTCGAGAGTACCCGCCCGCCGCGGGCCGCGCGCGCCGCCGTGCCGTGCGGCGCGCGCCGCCCCCGGACGGCCGACGGCGCCGACGGCTCAGGACGCCCGTCGTGCGGTCGGCGCGGTCAGCGCGGTCGGCGCGGTCAGCGCGGGCAAGACGTGCCGCGCGTACCGGTCGGCCACCGTGCGGGCCGTGGCGGCCGGGTCGGCGGCCCAGACGCCCTCGTTGAAGATCTCCGTCTCCACGAAGCCGGCATAGCCGGCCTCGGCGACCCAGCGGGTGATCGTCGGGAAGTCCACGTAGCCGTCGCCCACGTGCCCCCGGGAGTGCAGCGGGTCGGCCGCGAGCGGCAGCACCCAGTCGCACACCTGGTAGCCGGCGATCCGGCCCTCCCGCCCGGCGCGGGCGACCGCCTCGCGCAGCTCGGGGTCCCACCACACGTGGTAGGTGTCCACGACGACGCCCACGACGTGCGCCGGGAAGGGGCCGGCCAGGTCGAGCGCCTGGTCGAGGGTCGACAGCACGCCGCGGTCGGCGGCGAACAGCGGGTGCATGGGCTCGAGCACGAGGCGGACGCCGTGCTCGGCGGCGACGGGGGCGAGGTCGGCGAGCCGGTCGGCCACCCGGCCGCGGGCGGCGACGACGTCGCGGTCGCCGGGCCCGGCGTCGGGCCGCGGGCCCCGGCCGAACCCGCTGACCGCGGGCAGGCCGCCGACGACGAGCACGAGCTCGCGGGTGCCCACGGCCGCGGCCTCCTCGATCGCGCGCCGGTTGTCGTCCAGCGCTGCGGCGATCCCGGCGTCGTCCGCGGCGGTGAGAAACCCGCCGCGGCACAGCGAGGAGACCCGCAGCCCCGCCTCGGCGACGATGCGGGCGGCCTTGTCGGTGCCGACCTCCTGGACCCGGTCGCGCCACAGCCCGATCGCGCCCATCCCGGCCGCCGCGGCGACGTCCACGGCCTCGGCCAGGGTGGCGTGCTTGACCGTGGCCTGGTTGAGCGAGCAGCGGCTCAGGTCGGGCGCGGCCGGCACCTGCGTCGTGCCCGCCGTCGTGCCCGCCGTCGTGCCCCCCGTCGTGCCCGCCGTCGTGCCCGGTGCGGCGCTCACGCGTCCACCCCCGCCGTGGCCAGGAACGCGCGCAGCCGCGCGGCGGCGGTGGGCGGGTCGAGCAGCAGCCCGCAGCCGTCGGCCAGGCGGGCCAGCTCGACCAGGTGCGGCACCGACCGGCCGGCGTGCAGGCCGCCGACCAGCTGGAAGCCGGGCTGGAACCCGTTGAGCCAGGACAGGAAGGCCACGCCGGTCTTGTAGTAGTACGTGGGCGCGCCGAACAGGTGGCGGCCCAGCGCCTCGGTGGACGCCAGCACGGCGTGCCCGCGCGCGGCGCCGTCCGGGTCGCCCGCCGCGGCGGCGTCGAACGCCTGCAGCGCCGTCGAGGCCGCGGGGAAGATCGCGGCGAAGACGCCGAGCAGCGCGTCGCTGTGGCCCTCGGCGTCGCCGGCGATCAGCTCGGGGTAGTTGAAGTCGTCGCCGGTGTAGAGCCGCACGGGCGAGCCGTCCAGGGCGGCGAGCGCCCGGCGCAGCCGGACCTCGTGCGCGGCGTCCAGCAGCGACACCTTGACGCCGTCGACCCTGTCCTGGTGCGCGCGGACCACGTCGAGGAACGTCGCGGTGGCGGCGTCGACGTCGGCGGAGCCCCAGTAGCCGGCCAGGGCGGGGTCGAACATCGTGCCGAGCCAGTGCAGGACGACCGGCCGGTCCGCCTCGGCGAGCACGGCGTCGTAGACGCGGGCGTAGTCGTCGGCCGAGCGGGCCACGTGCGCCAGCGCGCGGGAGGCCATGACGACGACCTGCGCGCCGGCGTCCTGCACGACGTGCACCTGCTCGCGGTAGGCGGCCACGACGGCGTCGAGCGCCGCGGGGTCGCCGGGCTGCCAGCCGGCGACGACGGCGGGGTCGAGCTGGTCGGTGCCGGCCCCGCAGGCGATCCGGCCGCCCGCGGCGCGGGCCTCGGCGGCGGAGCGGCGCACCAGCTCCTGGGTGGCCGCCCAGTCCAGGCCCATGCCGCGCTGGGCGGTGTCCATCGCGTCGGCGACGCCCAGGCCGTGCTCCCACAGCCGGTGGCGGTAGGCGAGCGTGGCGTCCCAGTCGACGACGGCGGGGGCGCCGGGCACGTTCTCGGCCCCGAGGACGGGCACCACGTGCGCGGCGGCGAACGCGACGCGCGAGGTCAGCGGCGCCGTCGGGCGGGTCCACGGGCCGGGGGCGCTGAGCTCGCGGAGCTCGGTGCCTGCGACGCGGCCGGCGGCGTCGAAGCGCGGCAGGCGCACGGTCACCCCGCTGGGGGCGAGTACCGGGGCGAGCCCGGCCTCGACGGTGCGTCCAGGGATGCGCCCGGGGGTGGGGCCGGTGGTGGTCGCGGGCGCGCTCACAGCGTGATCTCCGGGACGTCGAGGCGGCGGCCCTCGGCGGACGAGCGCAGGCCGAGCTCGGCGAGCTGCACGCCGCGGGCGGCGGAGAGCAGGTCGAAGCGGTGGGGGCGGCCGGCGACGACGTCGCGCAGGAACTCCTCCCACTGCGCCTTGAACCCGTTGTCGAGGTCCGCGTTGTCGGGGATCTCCAGCCACTGGTCGCGGAACCGCTCGGTGGTGGGCAGGTCGGGGTTCCACACCGGCTTGGGCGTGGCGGAGCGCGGCTGCGCGACGCACCGGAACAGGCCGGCCACGGCGGAGCCCTCGGTGCCGTCCACCTGGAACTCCACGAGCTCGTCGCGGTGCACCCGCACCGCCCAGGAGGAGTTGATCTGCGCGACCACCGGGTCGCCGGCGGGGGTCTCGAGCTGGAAGACCCCGTACGCCGCGTCGTCGGCGGTGGCCGCGTACGGCCGGCCCTGCTCGTCCCAGCGGGTGGGGATGTGGGTGGCGGTCTGGCTCGAGACCGTGCGGACGGTGCCGACGATGCCCTCGAGCACGTAGTTCCAGTGGCAGAACATGTCGGTGGTCATGCCGCCGCCGTCCTGCGCCCGGTAGTTCCACGACGGGCGCTGCGCCGGCTGCACGTCGCCCTCCCACACCCAGTACCCGAACTCGCCGCGCAGCGACAGGATGCGGCCGAAGAAGCCCTCGTCCACGAGCCGGCGCAGCTTGACCAGGCCGGGCAGGTAGAGCTTGTCGTGCACGACGCCGGCGGTGACGCCGGCCTCCTCGCGCAGCCGCGCGAGCTCGACGGCCTCGGCGAGCGTCTCCGCCGTCGGCTTCTCCGTGTAGACGTGCTTGCCGGCCTGCATGGCCTTGGTGAGCGTCTTGGCCCGCAGCGAGGTCATCGAGGCGTCGAAGACGACGTCGGTGGCCGGGTCGGCGATCACGTCGTCGAGGTCGGTGGTCCACTCCGCCACGTCGTGCTGCGCGGCGAGCTCGCGCAGGCGCGTCTCGTTGCGGCCGACGAGGACGGGCTCGACCTGCACCCGCGTGCCGTCGGGCAGCAGGACGCCGCCCTGCTCCCGGATGGGCAGGATCGAGCGGAGCAGGTGCTGGCGGTAGCCCATGCGTCCGGTGACGCCGTTCATGGCGATCCGCAGGGTGCGGGTCATCGGGACTCCTTCGTCCGGTCGGGCGGCGGCGCGGCCGGGACACGCCGTCCGCCGCGCGTGGTGGTGCGCTGGAATGCGCTTTCCGAGACCGTAGGCCGCGGCGGGCGACCGCGTCAAGGGTCGGCGCCGTCGCGCCGCGGGGGAGCGGGGCGCCCGGGCCCGCGCGCCCCGCCCCGCCGTGGCCGCGTTCGCCGTAGGGTGCCTGCGGAGGTGGGCAGTGGGCAGACCACGGTTGCAGGACGTCGCCGAGCGCGCGGGCGTGTCGCTCGCGACGGCGTCGCGCGTGCTCAACGGCTCGAGCCGGACGCCGGCGCCCGAGCTGGTGGACCGCGTGCGGGCCGCGGCGGCTGACCTCGGCTACGTCGTCAACGCGCAGGCGCAGGCGCTCGCCAAGGCGCGCACCGGGCTGCTCGGCCTCGTGGTCCAGGACATCTCGGACCCCTACTTCTCCTCGATCGCCGCCGGTGCGCAGGCCGAGGCGCGCGTGCACGGGCTGCAGTTGCTGCTCGCCAGCACCGACCGGGAGCCGGTCGCCGAGCGGGACGCCGTCGCGGCCTTCGCCGCGCACCGCGCCGACGCGATCGTCGTCGTCGGCACGCGCTGGGCCGGTCCGGACGACGCGGCGCTCGACGCGGAGCTGCGCCGGTACGCCGACGTCGGAGGGCGGGCCGTCGTCGTGGGCCAGCCGCTGGACGCCGCAGCCGTGGTGCGCCCGCCGAACGCGCCCGGGTCCCGAGCCCTGGCCGAGGCGCTGCTCGCCGAGGGCCACCGCCGCTTCGTCGTCGTCGCGGGCCCGCCGGAGGTGGTCACGGCGGGCGAGCGCGCCGACGCCTTCGGCGCGGCGGTGCGCGCGGGCGGCGGCTCGCTGGAGCGGGTCGAGGCGCCGGAGTTCTCCCGCGACGGCGGGTTCGCCGCCGCGGGCCAGGTGGCGGCGCTGGCCGGCGACGGCGGCGAGCGCCCCTGCGTCTTCGCCGTCACGGACGTCATGGCGATCGGGCTCATCGCGGGCCTGCGCGAGCGCGGGGTCGGCGTCCCCGCGGACGTGCTCGTGGCCGGGTTCGACGACATCCCCACGCTGCGCGACCACGTGCCGGCGCTGACGACCGTGCGCGTGCCGCTGGTGGAGATGGGCCGGCTGGCCGTGCGGGTCGCGCTGGGGGAGGCTGACGAGGTCGGCGGCGACGGCGGCGCGCTGGCGACGCAGGTGCTGCTGCGGGAGTCGACCGCGGGCTGACCGGGCCGGCCGGGCTCGCCGCGCCCGGAGCGAGCCTGACCTGCGGCGGCGCGCGGGAACCCCGCCCGCGCCGGCGCCACGGTTGACGCCGGAGGCGCAACCGTGTTTCCTATAGGAAACACGAAGACGTCCGATCGACGGAGATCACCAGTGCGCACTGCAGACACCTGGCCCATCGCGGCCAACATGCTGTCCTTCGGCTCGACGGCGGCCGACGGGACCCCCAACCTCGAGGCGCCCGCCGAGTCGTGGCGCTCGCAGCTCCAGCAGGTCGCCGACCTCGGGTTCACCGACGTCGACCCGACCGACGCGTGGCTGTCGATCGGCGAGCTGACCGACGCGCGGTTCGCCGAGCTGCTCGAGGTCCTCAAGGAGGTCGGCCTGGCGGTCCCGTCCGTCTCGACCACGCGCCGCAGCGTCGTCGACGCCGAGCGCGGGGACGACTACCTGCGCATCGGCCACGCGATCATCGACCGCGCGCCGGCGCTCGGCGCCGAGGTCGTGAACTTCGGCTTCATGCAGGACCTCACGCCGGCGCAGCAGAAGGCGCTGTGGTTCTGGCTCGCCGAGGGGCACCACGACCCCGTCGACGACGCCGAGGCGCGCGCCGAGGCGATCCGTCGCATCCGCGAGCTGGCCGACCACGCCGCCGAGGTGGGCGTCGCCATCAGCCTCGAGATGTACGAGGACACCTTCATCGGCACCCCGGACCTCGCCGTGCGGTTCGTCCAGGACGTCGACCGCGAGAACGTGGGCCTCAACCCCGACCTGGGCAACCTGGTGCGCCTGCACCGCCCGATCGAGGACATCCCCACGATGTTCGAGAAGGTCCTGCCGTTCACGAACTTCTGGCACATCAAGAACTACACGCGCGACGAGGACCCCACGACGGGCACGTACGCGACGCACCCGGCCCCGCTGGTCTCGGGCGTGGTGAACTACCGCGCCCACATCCGCCGCGCGCTGGAGCTGGGGTTCGAGGGCGTCTTCGTCTGCGAGCACTACGGCTCCGACAGCCTCGGGGTCGCGGCGATCAACCGCGACTACATCCGCGGCGTGCTCCGCTCCGCCGGGCGCTGACGCCCCCCGGTGGGCGCCGGTGCGACCGCCGGCGCCCACCGGGTCCCTGCGCGGGAACCGGTGCCACCGCGGGCACCCCGTGACGGCCCTGACGGCCCCGCCGTCTCCCGACGACACCACTGACGACACCCTGACGACACGAGCAAAGGTGCAGGTCTCATGACGTACGTCCACAACCGCCCGGAGGACTTCGCCCGCGAGGCGCTGTCCGGCCTGGTCAAGGCCCACCCCGGCCGGCTGCGCGCCGTGCCCGGCGGCATCGCCCGCGCCGAGGGCACCCGCCCCGGCAAGGTCGCCGTCGTCGTCGGCGGCGGCTCGGGCCACTACCCGGCGTTCGCCGGCGTGGTCGGCGAGGGCCTCGCCGACGCCGCGGTCTGCGGCGAGGTGTTCGCCTCGCCGTCCACGCGGCAGGTCATCGACGTGTGCCGTGCGGCCGACGCCGGCGCCGGCGTGTGGCTCTCGTTCGGCAACTACGCCGGCGACGTGCTCAACTTCGGCGCCGCCGCCAGCCGGCTGCGCGCGCAGGGCATGGAGGTCTCCGTGCTCGCGGTGACCGACGACGTCGTCTCCGCGCCGCCGGAGCGCGCCTCCGAGCGCCGCGGCGTCGCGGGCGACCTGGTGGTCTTCAAGGTGGCCGGGGCGGCCGCTGAGGCCGGCGCCGACCTGGCCGAGGTGACGCGCCTGGCCGCGCACGCCAACGACCGCACCTTCTCCTTCGGCGTCGCCTTCGACGGCTGCACGCTGCCCGGTGCCGAGCAGCCGCTGTTCCACCTCGACGAGGGGGTGGTCGGCTGGGGCCTGGGCATCCACGGCGAGCCCGGCGTGGGCGAGGAGCCCCGTCCGTCCGCCGCGGTGCTCGCCCAGGAGATGGTCGACCGCGTGCTCGCCGAGCGCCCCGCCGACGCCGACGGCCGCGCCGCGGTGATCCTCAACGGGCTGGGCGACGTCAAGTACGAGGAGCTCTTCGTCCTGTGGGACCGCGTGAGCGACCTGCTGGCGGAGCGCGGCGTCACGCTCGTGGCGCCGCTCGTCGGCGAGTACGTCACCAGCCTCGACATGGCCGGCTGCTCGCTCACCGTCGCCTGGCTGGACGACGAGCTCGAGCCCCTGTGGCTGGCTCCCGCCGACACCCCGGCGTTCCACCACGGCTCGTGGCGCGCGGCCCCCGAGACCGCCGCGCCCGAGGCCGTCGCCGAGCCGGAGCCCGCGCTCGTCGCCGCCGCCACCGAGGCCGGCCGCGGCGCCGCCCGCCTCGTGGCCGACGTGCTGCACCGCTGGCAGGACGCGCTGCACGCCGCCGAGGAGGAGCTGGGCCGGCTCGACGCCATCGCCGGCGACGGCGACCACGGCCGCGGCATGAGCCGGGGCATCGACGCGGCCGTCGCGGCCGCCGACGTCGCCCTGGC
>NZ_LWGM01000097.1 GCF_001750215.1 Isoptericola variabilis
GGGCGCCCTGGCCGCCGCGGCGCCGGGGCCCGACGTCGGGGTCTGCCTCGACGTCGACGCCTCGCTGCGCCTCGGCGTCGGGCGGTGGCGCATCCACGTGGGCACGCGCCGCTCCCCGCTGCGCACGCCGGGGCAGGTCGCCGCGCTGGCCCGCACGGTGGAGGCGACGCCCGGCCTGCGGGTACGCGGGGTCATGACGTACGAGGCGCAGGTGGCCGGGCTGCCGGACAGCGGGCCGGTGGTGCGGGCGGTCAAGCGGCTGTCGCTGCCCGAGGTCGCCGCGCGGCGCACCGCCGTGCTCGCCGCCCTGCGTGACGCCGTCGGGCGCGACGCGGAGCTGGTCAACGCGGGCGGGACCGGGTCGCTCGAGGCGTCGTCGGCCGGTCCCGGCGTCACCGAGGTGACCGCCGGCAGCGGCCTGTTCGTCCCGGCCACCTTCGACCGGTACGACGCGGTCGTGCCGCGCCCCGCCGCGTACTTCGGGCTCGACGTGGTCCGCGTGCCCGGGCCCGGCTGGGCGACGGCCTCCGGCGGCGGGTACGTGGCCTCGGGCCGGGCGGGGCCGTCCCGGCTGCCGCGGCCGGTGACGCCGGGCTGGCGGCTGACCCGGCGGGAGGGTGCGGGCGAGGTGCAGACGCCGCTGCGCCGCGTCGGCGGCCCCCGCGCGGCGCCCCTGGGCGTGGGGGACCGGCTGTGGTTCCGCCACGCCAAGGCCGGGGAGCTCATGGAGCACGTCGCGGTCGCGCACCTGGTGCGCGGCGACGCGGTGGTCGACGTCGTGCCCACCTACCGCGGCGAGGGCCGGGCCTTCTTCTGACCGCCCCCGGGCGTCTCACCCGCACCGGGGCGCTGACAGCGGCGCCGCGGCGGTGTTCCATGGGCGCATGAGCGACGGACCGGCGCACGGCTCCGCGACGGCGACGACGTCGCGCGGCCACGGCGTGCGCGTCATGGGCGGCCGTGACCCGCAGGAGCCGGGGCGGGGGGCGACGCCGCTGGAGCTGCTCTTCGACCTCGCGTTCGTGGTCGCGTTCGGCACCGCGGGGGAGCAGGCGGCCCACCTGCTGGCCGAGGGCCACGTCGGCTCCGGCCTCCTGGGCTTCGCGTTCTCGATGTTCGCGATCCTGTGGGCCTGGATCAACTTCTCCTGGTTCGCCTCGGCGTTCGACACCGACGACTGGGTCTACCGGGTCACGACGATGGCGCAGATGGCCGGCGTCGTCGTCCTGGCCCTGGGCCTGCCCGAGATGTTCGCCTCCCTGGACGCCGGCGAGCGGGTGCACAACGAGGTCATGGTGGCCGGGTACGTCATCATGCGGCTGGCCATGCTGGTGCAGTGGCTGCGGGCCGCACGCCAGGCGCCGCGGTACCGGCGCACCTGCCACGCCTACGCCTGGGCGCTCGTCGTGGCGCAGGTCGGGTGGCTGGCGCTCGCGGTGGCGCCGGTGGGCGTCGCCGTCTTCCTCGCCGCGGGGGCGGCGCTCGTCGTCGTGGAGATGGTGGGGCCGTGGGTCGCCGAGCGGCGCGTCGCCGCCGACGCCGAGGGGATGACCCCCTGGCACCCGCACCACATCGCGGAGCGGTACGGGCTGCTCGCGATCATCACGCTCGGCGAGGGGGTCATCGGGACCGTCGCGTCGCTGTCGGCCGTCGTCGAGGAGGCCGGGTGGACGATCGACGCGGTGCTCGTCGCCGTCGCCGGGATCGGCCTCACCTTCGGCCTGTGGTGGACCTACTACATCACCCCGTCCGGCGACGTGCTGGGCCGCCACCGCGAGCGGGCCTTCCCGTGGGGGTACGGGCACATGGTGGTGCTCGCCGCGCTCGTGGGCGTGGGCGCGGGGCTGCACGTGGTGGCGTACGCGCTGGAGGGGCACTCGGCGATCGGGCCCGTGGGCAGCGTGCTGGCGGTGGCCGTGCCGGTGCTGGCGTTCGTCGTCGCCGACTACCTGCTCTTCTGGGTGCTGCTGCGCTCGTTCGACACGCTGCACTCCTGGCTGATGGCCGGGGCGGTGCTGACGCTCGTCGCGGCCGTGGTCGCCGTGGCGCTGGGCGCCCCCATGGCGTGGGCCCTGCTGCTGGTCATGCTCGCCCCGGCGATCACCGTCGTCGGGTTCGAGACGGTGGGCCACCGCCACCTGACGCAGATGCTCGCCCGCTGAGGCCCCGGGCCGGCGCTGGCGGGCCCGCCGCCGGCGCGCCCCCTCCCGGTACCCTGGTCGGGTGACTCTCCGCCTCTACGACACCGCCACGCGCGAGGTGTCCGACTTCGTGCCCCGGACCCCCGGCCAGGTCGGCATCTACGTCTGCGGCGCGACCGTGCAGGCGCCTCCGCACGTGGGCCACCTGCGCCCGTCGGTCGCCTTCGACGTGCTGCGCCGCTGGCTCGAGCGCTCCGGCCACCGCGTCACCCTCGTGCGCAACGTCACCGACATCGACGACAAGATCATCGCCAAGGCCGCCGCGGCCGGCGTGGAGTGGTGGGCGCACGCCGCCCACTACGAGCGGGTCTTCACCGCCGCCTACGACGCCCTCGGCGTGCTGCCCCCGACCTACGAGCCGCGCGCCACGCAGCACGTGCCGCAGATGATCGAGCTGATGCAGCGGCTCGTCGAGCGCGGGCACGCCTACTCCACGGGCGCCGGCAACGTCTGGTTCGACGTGCGCTCGTGGCCCGCCTACGGCGAGCTCACCCGCCAGCGGCTCGAGGACCTCGCCCCGGAGCCGGCGGACGACGCGGACGCCGCGGGCCCCGCCGCGGCCAAGCGCGACCCGCACGACTTCGCGCTGTGGAAGGCCGCCAAGCCCGACGAGCCGGCGACCGCCGCGTGGGACACCCCGTGGGGCCGCGGGCGGCCCGGCTGGCACCTGGAGTGCTCCGCCATGGCGCAGCGCTACCTCGGCGACGAGTTCGACATCCACGGCGGCGGCCTGGACCTGCGGTTCCCGCACCACGAGAACGAGCAGGCCCAGTCCCGTGCGGCCGGCTACCCGTTCGCGCGCCGCTGGATGCACAGCGCGTGGATCACCCAGTCCGGCGTGAAGATGAGCAAGTCGCTGGGCAACGGGCTGCTGGTGGCCGACGTGCTCGCCGCCGCGCCCGCCCCCGTGGTGCGCTACGCCGTCGTGTCGGTGCAGTACCGCTCCATGCTCGAGTGGGCGCCCGACACCCTCGACGAGGCCCGCACCACGTGGGACCGCCTCACCGGGTTCGTCCAGCGCGCCGGCGAGCGCGTGGGCGCCGTGCCGCGCGACGAGGTCGCCAAGGCCGAGCTGCCCGAGGCGTTCGCCGCGGCGATGGACGACGACCTCAACACCCCTGCCGCGCTCGCCGTCGTGCACGAGCACCTCAAGGCCGGCAACACCGCGCTGGCCCAGCCGGCCGGCGCGGAGGCCGACGCCGCGGTGCGCGCCGAGCTCGTCGTCGTGCGCGCCATGCTCGACGTGCTGGGCCTGGACCCGCAGGACCCGCACTGGGCGACGGCGGCGAGCGGCGACGACGCGACCCGCGCGGCGCTCGACGCGCTCGTCGCGGCCGAGCTGGAGGCGCGCGCCGCGGCGCGCGCCGCCAAGGACTGGGCCACCTCCGACGCCATCCGCGACCGCCTCGCGGCGGCGGGCGTCGTCGTCCAGGACGGGCCCGACGGCGCCCGCTGGACCCTGGCCGACCGGGCCGGCTGAGCCGGCCCACCGAACCACCCACCGACTTCCCGAGGACCACACATGGCAGGCAACACCCGGCGCCCCGGCGCGACCCGCAAGGCGGGCTCCAAGAAGGGCGCCCAGGTCGGCACCGGCGGGCACGGCCGCAAGGCGCTCGAGGGCAGGGGCCCCACGCCCAAGGCGGAGGACCGCACCTACCACGTCGCGTACAAGCGCAAGCAGGAGGCCGAGCGGCGCAGAGCGGCCGAGGCGCGCAAGGGCGCTGCCAAGGGCGTCGCCCGCGGCACGCGCCGCGCCACCGACGGCGCCGAGGTGGTGGCCGGCCGCAACGCCGTGCTGGAGGCGCTGCGCACCGAGGTGCCCGTCACGGCGCTGTACGTCGCGAGCCGCATCGACCACGACGACCGCACCCGCGAGATCCTGCAGATCGCCGCGGGCCGCGGGCTCGCGCTGCTGGAGACCACCAAGCCCGAGCTCGACCGGCTCACCGACGGGCAGGTGCACCAGGGCGTGGCCGTGCAGGTGCCGCCCTACGAGTACTCCGACGTCGACGACCTGCTCGACGCCGCCGAGGTGTCCGGTCGCCCGGCGCTGATCGTCGCGCTCGACGGCGTCACCGACCCGCGCAACCTGGGCGCCGTGCTGCGCTCGGCGGGCGCGTTCGGCGCGCACGGCGTGCTGGTGCCCGAGCGGCGCGCCGCCGGCGTCACCGCCTCGGCGTGGAAGGTCTCGGCCGGCGCCGCCGCGCACGTGCCGGTGGCCCGCGCGACCAACCTGACCCGTGCGCTCGGCGACCTGAAGAAGGCCGGCTGCTTTGTCGTCGGGCTCGACGGCGGCGGCGACACCGAGGTGGGCGAGCTGCAGCTCGCGACCGAGCCGCTGGTGCTCGTGGTCGGCTCCGAGGGCAAGGGCCTGTCCCGCCTGGTGCGCGAGTCGTGCGACGTCGTCGCGTCCATCCCGATCGACGACGCTGCCGTGGAGTCGCTCAACGCCGGCGTGGCCGCGGGGATCACGCTGTACGAGGTGGCCAGGGCCCGCCGCACGGAGGCCTGACCCCGCGCCTCCCGTTGTGGGTACAGAACACGCCGGGCGTCCCGCGGGACGCCCGGCGTGTTCTGTACCCACAACGTGTCAGCCGACCTCGGCCTCGTACGCCCGCTCGGGCGGCAGGCCGAGCACGGCCTGCTCGTCGGGGCGGTGCCGCAGCACCTCCTCGACGTAGGAGCGCGCGGCCTCGGGCATCGGCACGTCCCGGTGCAGCCGCTGCGACAGGAACCACCGGTGGTCGAGGATCTCGTGGTAGAGCTGCGCCGGCTCGAGCTTGCGGCGCAGGTCCCGCGGCACGGCCTCGATCGTCGGCTCGAACGAGTGCAGCAGCCAGTCGTGGGCCACGAGCTGCTCGGAGTCGTTGAGCCGGTCGGTCGTCGCGCGCCACGCGTCGAGGTCGTTGAGCAGGCGCCGGGCCTGGTTGTCCTGCACGTCGAGGCCGGTCAGGCGCAGCAGGCGCCGCGAGTGGTGCCCGGGGTCGACGACCTTGGGCTCGATCTGGACCGTGGTGCCGTCGATGTCCGTGACGATCGTCAGCTCGCCGACGTCGAACCCGAGGTCGTTGAGGCGGCGGATGCGCTCGTCGACGCGCCAGTGCTCGTCCGCGGAGAACGACTCGACCGCCGTGACCGCGTCCCACAGCTCGGTGTACCGCGCCACCAGCGCGTCGCCGATGGCGACCTCGTCGGCGTCCTCGTCGAGCAGCTCGCCGGCCGCCAGGTCCATCAGCTCGCCGATGATGTTGGTGCGCGCCAGGTCGAGGTCGTACATGCGCTGGCCGGGGCTGAGCTCGCGGTGCAGGTCACCGGTCTCGGCGTCCACGAGGTAGGCGGCGAACTGGTCGGCGTCGCGGCGGAACAGCGTGTTCGACAGCGAGACGTCGCCCCAGTAGAAGCCGGCCAGGTGCACGCGCACCATGAGCACCGCGAGGGCGTCGATGACGCGGGTGGCGGTGTCCGGCTGCAGCGTCTTGCTGAACATGGCGCGGTAGGGCAGCGAGAACGCCAGGTGCTCGGTGACGATGGCGGCCTCGAGCGGCTCGCCGTCGTCCGTGTGCCGCCCGGTGACCACGCCGACGGGCACGACGCACGGCACCTCGAGCTTGTTGAGGCGCCGCAACAGCTCGTACTCGCGGAACGCGTAGTGGTCGCGCGTCTCCTTGACGGCCAGCACCCGGCCGCGCAGCTTGACGAACCGGACCACGTGCCGGGAGATACCGCGGGGCAGCGCGGCGAGCACGTCGGTCGGCCAGTCCTCGAGCGCGACGTTCCAGGGCAGGTCGAGGAGCGCGGCCTGCGGGCGCGCGGCGGTGATCTGGAGGTTCTCCACGGGGGTCCTCGGGGTCGAGCGGTGGTGCGTGCTGATGCGTCAGGGTCCGTTCCGGGGGTGGGCGGGCGCTGGTCGCCTCGGCCCGTCACCCTCCACCCTATGCGGCGCCCGGCCGCCGGCGTCGTGCCGTCCGCGCCGGGGGCGCCCTGCGCCGCCGCGAGCACCGTGAGCACCGACGCGGGGTCCCCCTGCAGCAGCATCGTGGTCAGCGCGGTCCCGTCCCAGCGCGCGAGGTCGCGCGCGACCTTCTGCGCCGGCCCCACCAGGGCGATCTCCTCCACCAGCTCGAGCGGCACCGCGCGGGCCGCTTCCTCCCGGCGCCCGGCGAGGTAGAGGTCCTGCACCTCGTCGAGGGCCTCGCCGTACCCCAGCCGGTCGAGCGATGCCTTGTGGAAGTTCGCACCCTTGGCACCCATCCCGCCGGCGTACAGCGCCACGTGCGGGCGGACCACGTCCGCGGCGGCCTCGACGTCGTCGCGCACCACCACCGGCACGGTGGCCAGCACCTCGAAGCCGGCGGCCGGCGAGCGCTCCTCGCGGCGGGCGGCGAACCCCTCGGCGAGCAACTCGCGGAACGTGGCGTCGGTGCGCGGGGCGTAGAAGCCGGCCAGCCAGCCGTCGGCGATCTCGGCGGCGAGCGCCACGTTCCGCGGGCCCTGGGCCGCCAGCACGATCGGGATCTCCCGGCGGCGGGGGTGCACCGTGGGCCTGAGGGCCTTGCCCAGCCCCGTCGCGCCGGGGGAGTCCGCGGGCAGCGGCAGCCGGTAGAAGGCGCCGTCGTAGGCCACGGGGCGCTCGCGGGCCACCACCTCGCGCACGACGTCGACGAACTCCCGCGTGCGGGCCAGGGGACGGCGGTACGGCTGGCCGTACCAGCCCTCGACCACCTGCGGGCCCGAGGCGCCGAGGCCCAGCACGAACCGCCCGCCGGACAGGTGGTCGAGCGTGATCGCGTGCATCGCGGTGGCCGTGGGCGTGCGCGCGGCCATCTGCGCGATGCCGGTGCCCAGGCGCACCCGCCGGGTGCGCGAGCCCCACCAGGCCAGCGGCGTGAACGCGTCGGAGCCGTAGGCCTCGGCGGTCCAGACGGAGTCGAGGCCGAGGGCCTCGGCCGCCACGAGGGCGGGCACGACGCCCGCCGGGGGCCGGCGGGACCAGTAGCCGGTCTGGATGCCGATGCGCACGGGCGGCTCCTCGTCGAGTCGGGATGCCCGGGACGCGCCGTCCCGGGTAACGCGGGTCACACCCTAGCGCGCCCGGGTCTCGACACGGCGCGCGCGATCGTGCAGACTAGTTTGCAGCGCAAACCACTCTGCGCCATCGCACACTGCCGCCGGCGACCGGCGACCGGCGACCCGCAGCGCCGACCGAGAGGACCCCCATGACCGACGACGCCCGCACCGGCAGGCCCGACGAGCCCGGCGACGCGACGCTCGACGCGGCCGCCACCCTGCGGCTCATCCGCGAGCAGCAGGAGCGCGCCCGCGCCGCTACCGAGCCGGACGGGCGCGCCCTGTACGCCGCGTGGGGCGTCGCGTGGCTCGTCGGCTACCTGTGCCTCTGGTCGAGCTCGCGGCGCACGGCCGACGGCGCGATCGACGGCGCGGTCGCCGGCGCGTCCGGGCAGCCGGAGCCGTGGGCGTTCGCCGTCTTCGGCGGCGCGATCCTGGCGGCGGTGGCCTTCACCATCGTCCACACCGTGACCCGCACCGCCGGCACCCGGGGGACCAGCGCCCGCACCGGCGCCCTGTACGGCTGGGCGTGGTTCCTGGGCTTCCTCGCGGTCGCCTTCGTCCAGGGCGGGCTCGCCCGCGCCGGGGCGAGCCCGGCGGTCATGGGCCTGGCCAGCAACGCGACCGCCTGCCTCGTCGTCGGCCTGCTCTACCTCGCCGGCGGCATGGTGTTCGGCGAGACCCGGCTGTACGTGCTCGGCGTGTGGATCCTGCTGGTCGCGGCCGTGGCCTCGTTCGTCGGCATCCCGCTGACGTACCTGGTGATGGCGCTCGCCGGCGGCGGCGGGTTCCTGCTGCTCGCGGCGCTGGAGCAGGTGCTGCGCACCCGACGCCGGCGCGCCGCCCGCGCGCCGGTGCCGTCCGGGGCGCCGTCGGTGGTGCCGGGGGAGGGGCCGTCCCGTGCCTGAGGCCCTGGACCCCGTCATCCACGCGCCCGCCCGGCTGCGGCTCGTCGCGACGCTGGCGGCGCTCGCTACCGGCGACGAGCTGTCCTTCCCCAAGCTGCAGAAGCTGCTCGAGATGACCGCGGGCAACCTCTCCACCCACCTGCGCAAGCTCGAGGACGCCGGGTACGTGGCCGTCACCAAGACCCACGAGGGCCGCACGCCCGCCACCTACGTCGCCCTGACGCCGCGCGGCCGCCGCGCCTTCGACGACTACACCGAGGCCCTCGACGCCCTCCTGAAGGGAGCCGGATCATGACCACCCCCGCCCCGCACGCCCCGCCGCACGCCCCGCCGCACGCCCCGCCGCACCCGGTGCAGTCGGCCGCCGACGCCGCGCCCGTGATCGCGGCCTCGCGGGTGACCCGCCGCTTCGGCGCCGTCGTCGCGCTCGACGACGTGTCCCTGTCCGTCGCGCCCGGCGAGCTCGTGGGCCTGCTCGGCCCCAACGGCGCCGGCAAGTCCACCCTGCTGTCCCTGGTCAGCGGCCTGCGCCGCCCCGACTCCGGGACGGTCCGGCTGCTCGGCGGCGACCCGCGCGACGCGGCGTCCCGCGTCGGGCTGGGCATCACCCCGCAGGAGACGGGCCTGCCCGCCACGCTCAAGGTGCGCGAGGTCGTGGACTTCGTCGGCGGGCACTACCCCGACCCCGTGCCCACCGGCGAGCTGCTCGAGCAGTTCGGCCTCACGGCGCTCGCCGGCCGGCAGACCGGCGCGATGTCCGGCGGGCAGAAGCGCCGCCTCGCGGTGGCGCTCGCCCTCGTCGGCCGCCCGCGCGTCGTGCTCCTCGACGAGCCGACCACCGGCCTCGACGTCGGTGCCCGCCAGGCGCTGTGGGAGGCGGTGCGCGCCTACCACGCCGGCGGCGGCACCGTGCTGCTGACCAGCCACTACCTCGAGGAGGTGCAGGCGCTCGCCCAACGCGTCGTGGTCATCGACCGCGGCGCGGTGCGGGCCGACGCGCCGCTCGAGCAGATCCTGCAGCAGGTGTCGCTGCGCCGCATCGTCGTGCACAGCGACGAGGACCTGTCCGGCCGCCCGGGCGTGGTGCGCGCCGAGCGGGCGCCCGGCAGCGACCGGCAGGAGGTCTACACGGCCGACGCGGACGCGCTGGTGCGCGACCTGGTGCTGTCCGGCGTCGCGTTCCACGGCCTCGAGGTCCGCGGCGCGAGCCTGGAGGAGGCGTTCGAGCAGATGACCTCGGGCACGACGGCGGGCGTGCAGGCAGGCGCGCGGGCGGGGACGACGGGGTCGACGACGGGGGAGACGGTCCGATGAGCACGACGACGCACGCGCCCGGGGCCGGCGGGGCTCCGGCGGGACGGCGGCCCGCCGCCCGGCCCGGCACCCTGCGGCTGACCTGGCTGCACCTGCGGTACCAGTTCCTCGAGACCGTGCGGGTGCCCATCGCGGTGCTCGGCAACCTGCTGTTCCCCGCGCTGGCGATGTTCTTCTTCGTGGTGCCGCAGGAGTCCGTCGCGGGCGACCCGCTGGCGGCGACCACGGCCGTGGCCTCGCTCGGCCTGTTCGCGGTGTGCTCGGCCAGCCTGTTCACCTACGGCCTCGGCGTGGCCGAGGACCGCCAGCTGCCGTTCGACCCGTTCCTGCGCGCCCTGCCGGCCGGCCCGGCGCCGCGGATGGTCGCGCGGATCGGCACCGGCGCGATCTTCGCGCTGTTCGGCCTCGTGCCGCTGATCGGCATCGGCTGGCTGTTCACCGAGGCGAGCGTCACCGCGCCGCGCCTGCTCGCCGGGGTGGGCACGATCCTGCTGGTCTCCGTGCCGTTCGTGCTGCTCGGCATGGCCGTGGGGTACGCGCTGCCGGCCAAGGCCGCGCTGCCCGTGGTGCAGGTGATCCTGTTCCCGCTGGCGTTCGCGGGCGGGCTGTTCATGCCGCCGCAGTTCTTCCCGGGCTGGCTGGCCGGGATCTCCCAGGCGACGCCGACGCGCGCCGGGCGCGACCTGCTGGTGCAGGCCCTCACCGGCCAGCCCGCGTACGGCGCCGCCTGGACCGTGCTCGCGGGGTGGGTCGTGGTGCTCGGCGTGCTCGCGGTGACGGCCTACCGCCGGGACGAGGGCCGCCGCTTCCGCTGACGGCGCCCACCCGCGCCGCGGGCGCGGGAACCGACGCGGCCGCGTGCCGACGGCAGGCCCCCGGGCTACGGTCGGCACGTGGTCACCGTCGACGACGTCGCGCGGCTCGCGGCCGCGCTGCCGGGGGTCGAGGAGGGCACCTCCTACGGCCACCGCGCCTGGCTCGTGGGCGGGCGGCGGTTCGCCTGGCTGCGTCCGTTCTCCCGGGCGGACGTGCGCCGCTTCGGCGCCGAGCCCGTGCCCGCGGGGCCGGTCCTCGCCCTCGCGGTGGAGGACCTGGGCGAGAAGGCGGCGGTGCTCGCCGCCCGCCCGGCCGCCCTCTTCACCATCCCGCACCTGGACGGCTACCCCGTCGTCCTCGTCCGGCTCGAGGCCGTGGGAGCCGCAGAGCTGGCCGAGGCGCTGGAGGACGCGTGGCTGGCGACGGCGCCCGGCCCGCTCGCTCGGGCCCACCGGGGCGGTCGAGAGTCGGCCGGCGGCGGTCCGGAGACAGGCCCCGACGCCGTCGACCTGGGCGCCGGCGGCACGGACGCCGACCGCTCAGCCGGCCGCGCGCGGCCGTAGCGCCCCGCGCGCCACCAGCACCGCGAGCACCACCGCCGGCACGATCCACCCGGACCAGCCGAGGACCGTCGCGTGCACCGTGTCCACGGGCTCGCCGGCCCGGGCCAGCACCACGCTCAGCCCGGCGGCCGCGTTGAGCGTGCCGTGCCCGAGCGCCGCGGGCCACACCGAGCCGGACCGCTGCCGCAGCCAGGCGAGCAGCCCGCCGACGACGGTGCACATCCCGCACATCGCCGCCAGCGCCACCACCGGGTGCGCGCCCGGGTAGTTGTAGCCGAGCAGCACCAGCGGCGCGTGCCACAGCCCCCAGACGACGCCGGAGACCAGGACGGCCGGGACCGCGCCGAGCGGCAGCAGGCGGGGGAAGAGGTAGCCGCGCCAGCCGAGCTCCTCGCCGGCCGCGGGCACCGTGTTGACGACCGAGCCCACCACGACGCCCGCGACCTGGCCGACCAGCACCACCCCGAGGGGCACCGCGACCGGCGGGGCGCCGGCGGCCTCGAGCTGCGCGTCGAGGACCGCGCGCAGGCCGGAGAGACCCGTGAGGTCCGCGGGGTAGACGCCCAGCAGCGCCCCCACGAGCAGCGCGACCAGCACGGTGCCCAGCAGCACGCCGAACGCGACGCCCGCCCAGCCGAGGACCGCGGCGACGGACCGGCCGCGCGTGACCGCGCCGAGCCGCGACCACACCGCGCGGTCGCCCTCGACCCACCGCACCGTCACGAGGGCGGCGATCGCCGGCGTCGTCATCACCAGCAGCGACACCGGCAGGAAGAACGGGCTCGCCAGGCCACCCGTCGCGTACAGCGGGGCGGCGGCGAGCCACGCGAGCGCGAACGCCAGCACCACGAAGACGACCGGGCCCCGCCGGCCGGCGGGCCCGCCCCCGTCCGGCGGGGCAGCAGCGTCCAGTGCGTCAGCGAGGCCGGGTCCAGCACGGC
>NZ_LWGM01000098.1 GCF_001750215.1 Isoptericola variabilis
CGGGTGTGGGCGGGCGGCGGCAGGCTGAGGGCATGACGACGAACGACGCGGCCACCGACGGCGCGGCACCCGGCGGCGCGACACTGGACGGCGCGACACTGGACGGCGCCGCGGACGCGGCGGACGCACCGGCGGGCGCCGCCGCCGACATGCCCGCGCCGGAGGAGGTCGCGAGCGCCCCGGCCCGGTGCTTCGGCGACGGCGACCCCCTCTACGAGGCCTACCACGACACCGAGTGGGGCCGGCCGGTGCACGGCGAGGCGGCGCTGCTCGAGCGGATCGCGCTCGAGGGCTTCCAGTCGGGCCTGGCCTGGATCACGGTGCTGCGCAAGCGCCCGGCGTTCCGGGAGGTGTTCCACGGCTTCGAGCCCGAGCGCGTCGCGGCGATGACGGAGGCGGACGTCGAGCGCCTGATGGGCGACGCCCGGATCATCCGCAACCGCGCCAAGATCGAGGCGACGATCGCCAACGCCCGCGCCGTCGTGGCGCTGCACGAGGAGGGCACGTCGCTCGACGAGGTGTTCTGGTCCTTCGCGCCGCCGCCCCGCGCGGCGAACCCGGGGCCGGGCGAGGTGCCGGCGAGGACGCCCGAGTCCGCGGCCATGGCCAAGGCGCTGAAGAAGCGCGGCTTCCGGTTCTTCGGCCCGACGACGGCGTACGCGGCGATGCAGGCGTGCGGCCTCGTCGACGACCACCTGGCGACGTGCCCCGTGGTGCTCGCACGGGCCTGACCGCGCGAGCACCAGGGCCGGGTCGGCACCTGTCGCCGGTGTGCACTCCTGACCAGCGACGACGACGCGACGGTGCGAAGGTGGTCCCATGGCTCGCAGCACGCGCCGCCCCACCCAGCGGCCGCACCTGACCGCCGTCGTCGAGGACGCCGTCCTGAACGCCCTCGGCCCGTTCCTGCGCCGCACCTTCGGCTGGACGCCGCGCGTGGAGGCCTACACCGGCTACGGCACGCCCGAGCGGGTCCGCGTGCTCGCTCGGGTCGTGCTCGCGCCGCGACGGGCCCCTCGCCCCGGGCCGGAGCCGGACCGGCGGGGGTTCCGCGCCTACCTGGCGGTGCCGGCGCCCAAGGAGCGGATCCTCGTGACGGTCGAGGGCGTGCAGGTCGCCGTCGACGCCGACCGGGCCGGCTACGTCGACGTCGAGGTCGACCTGCCGCCCGGGCGCCCGCTGCCGGCGGGCTGGCAGCGGGCGGAGCTCGCCCCGGTGCAGGGCGGCCCGGCGGCCCCGGTGACGACGGCGCCGCTGCGCGTGGTGGACGACACGCCGACGCTCGGGGTGATCAGCGACATCGACGACACCACGATGGTGACGATGGTGCCGCGGCTGCTCCTCGCGGCGTGGAACTCCTTCGTGCGCCCCACGGCGGCGAGGACTCCGGTGCACGGCATGTCTCGGCTGTACGCGCAGGTGGCCGCCGCGCACCCCGAGGCACCGTTCGTCTACGTCTCGACGGGCGCGTGGAACACCGCGGGCACGCTGCGCCGGTTCCTGGCCCGCCACGGGTTCCCCCCGGGCCCCCTCATGCTCACCGACTTCGGGCCGACGCAGACCGGTTGGTTCCGCAGCGGGCGCGACCACAAGGACACCGAGATCGACCGGCTCATGACCACGTTCCCGAGCGTCACGTGGCTCCTGGTCGGCGACGACGGCCAGCACGACCCCGACATCTACGCGCGGGCCACCGAGCGCTGGCCCGGCCGCGTGGCGGCCGTGGCGATCCGCACCCTGACCCCGGCCCAGCGGGTGCTCGCCGTCGGGTCGGGGCCCGCGGGCAGCCGCACCGCCGCCCCGCCCGAGCACCTGCCGCACGCCGCCGGCGTGCCCACCGTGGTGGCGCCCGACGGGATGGTCCTCGCCCGGCGCCTCGCCGCCGAGGTGCCCGGCCTGCTCACCGCTCCCCCTCGGGGAGAATGAGCTGCGATGAGCACCTTCAGCTACCCCAGCGACAGCTTCCCCGCGTTCCCCGGCGTGACGCTCGAGTGCCCGCAGGGCTGGGTGCCCCAGCCCGTGCCCGGGGCACAGCTCGCCGTCGCCCGGCCCACCGGCGGCCTGGTCGCCAACGTCGTGGTCGTGTTCTCGCGACTCCTGCCCGGCCAGTCCCTCGAGGGCGCCACCGACGAGTCGATCTCGCGCTTCAGCGCGCTGCCGGGCGCGACGCTCGAGCGCACCGAGGTGAAGGTGTCCGGGCTGGTCGGCCAGCGGATCGAGGCCTCCTGGACAGACCCGCGGGCCGGCGCGGTCACGCAGGCGGTGCACCTGGCCGTCGTCGAGCACGACGGCGTCGCCGACCTCGTGCAGGTCACCGGCACGTGCGGCGGCCCGCAGGCGGCGAAGACGCTCGCCGCGATCCGGGAGATCCAGGACAGCGTGCAGATCGACGCCTGACCCGGCGCCGGCGACCCGTTGTCAGGCCCGTCCTCCGCGGCCGGCCGTCGGGCCTGTCCCCGCGGCCGGCTGTCAGGGCCGTCCCGGCGACCGGGCCGTCAGCTCTCCTACGCCGGCCCCAGGGCGGCGAGGTCCGCGAGCCGCGCGCGCCAGAACTGCTTGAGCGTCGCGGAGTCCTCGGCCGTCGGGATACCCCGGTGGGTCGCGGAGAGCCGCACGCGGCCGGTGGGCCCGCCGTCGGCGTCGCGCGGCTGGTAGAAGTCGAGGGTCACGCTGCCGGGCTTCTCGGCGGGCGCGCCGACCGCTCCGACGGGCCACGCGATCCGGACCGAGCGGCCGTCGACGCCGCCGACCACCTCGGACCGCTCCCCCGCCGACATCTCCGGCAGCGCCGGGTCCAGCCAGCGCGCCCGGGCGCCGGCGTCGGCCAGCAGCGGGTACCAGTCCTTGACGGTGCCCGGCAGCGTCTTGGACGGCGCCGCCTCGAAGTGCCCGCCCCGGCGCTGGCCGGGGGCCCGCAGCCCGCGCTCCTGCTCGTACGCGACGGTGACCGACTGCGCCCACCACCCGTCGACGCCGTGGGCGTTCACGAGCCAGGCGGCGATCCGCGGGTGCGGCCAGCCGGTCGCGCCGGCGTCGTCGAGCAGCGCGAACCACTCGGGCCGGGGGCGACCGGTCGCGGCGACGACGCTGTCCTCGCCGACCGCCTCGGTGCTGCGTCGGGTGCTCATGCGGCCAGCCTACGGACCGGCATCCATCCCGTGTCAGACCCTCGGTGCGCCATACCGCACCCTCGTTCTGACAGCCCAGAACCCCAACGCGTTGTCAGAACCAGCGCAGGCTATAGCGCACCCTCGTTCTGACAACGCAGGAGCCCCGTCGGGTTGTCAGTACGAGCGCAGGCTGGAGCGTGCGTTGGTACTGACAAACCGGCGGGGCCGGCGGGCGGGCCGGCGCGGGCGGGGCCGGAGTCAGAGCGAGAGCTCCTGGCCGCTCATGCGGTGGATCGAGGCCATGACCTGGTCGGTGAGCTCGCGGCGCACCTGCGCCGGGCGGGCGCCCGTGGTGAGCTGGCGCGACGGGTCGATCGGCGCGCCGAAGTGCACCTGCACGCCCCGGTAGGGCCGCGGCAGCCGCTTGCCGATCGGCTGGACCTTGTCCGTGCCCCGCAGCGCCACCGGCACGACGGGTGCCTGGCCGGCCAGCGCCAGCCAGGCGACGCCCGTGTGGCCGGGGTGCAGCTTGCCGTCGCGCGAGCGGGTGCCCTCGGGATAGATCCCGAACGCGCCCCCGCGGCGCAGCACCACCAGCGCGTCCTCGAGGGAGCGCTGCCCGGCGCGCGGGTCCTGCCGGTCGACGGGGATGTTGCCCATCGTGGTGAAGAACCAGCGGGAGATGCGGCCCTTGATCCCCGTGCCCGTGAAGTACTCCGCCTTGGCGATGAACGTGACGTGCCGCGGCACCACCAGCGGGATGATCAGCGAGTCGATGAACGACAGGTGGTTGCTCGCCAGGATCACCGGTCCGCGCCGCGGGACGTTGTGCAGGCCGGTCACCTGCGGCCGCAGCAGCACGTACGCCACGAGCGACAGCACCAGGCGGAGAAGACGGTAGGTCACCGGGTCATTGTGCACCGACCGTCCTCGGCAGGGAACGTCGACGCCGGTCAGCGCCCCTCGCCGGCGCCGGGCGCGGCGGCCGGCGCGGCGCCCGCGTCGTCCTGCCGCCCGCCGTCCTCGACGCCGGTCACCTGGCCGCCCACAGAGCTGCCCGACCCGTCCGCACCAGCGTCCGCACCCCCGTCCGCACCACCGTCCGCACTGTCCGCACCACCACTCAGGGCCGGGGCGGCAGCGACCGGGCGCGGCCCCGCGCCGGCCACCCGGCCCGCCTTCTCGAACGCGGCGGCCCGCTCCTGCACGGCGCGCACGCGGGAGACGTCGAGCTTCTCGGACCGGTCGAACCGGTAGATCCCGTTCTGCTCCTGGAACACGTCCGTGAGCTGCGTGTAGCAGTAGCCGAACATCAGCGGGTCGTCGAGCAGCGCGTCGGTCAGCCCGGCGAAGCGCCGGTGGAACTCCTCCTCGTCGGCCACGCGCTGCCCGTAGCCCCACGACTCCGCCTCGTCGTCGCCGGCCGCCTCGGCGGCCTCCGGGTTCCACCAGATGCCGCCGTACTCGCTGACGAAGTACGGCTGGCCGCGGTACGGCAGCGACATGCGCGTGCCGTCCTCGCGCGTGTTCTCGTACGGCAGGCCGTCGGCGAGACCGCCCACCATGAGGGCGAACGTCTGCGGGTCCTGCTCGTACAGGTGGGAGTCCCACACGTCGGTCTCGGCGACGCGGTGGGCGTAGCCGCTGGCGTCGATCACGGGGCGGGACGGGTCGGCCTGCTTGGTGGCCAGGAACATCCCGCGCGTGACGTCGTCGAGCACCGTGATCCGGTCGTGCCAGTCCTGGTGGGTCTCGTTGAGCGGGCACCAGCCGACGATCGACGGGTGCGACCGGTCCCGCTCGAGCACCTCGAGCCACTGCGTGACGAACGACGCGGTCGGCTTCTGGTTGTGCCCGGGGCCGCCCTGGCCGCTGACGCCCCAGTCACCGAACTCGCCCCACACGAGGTACCCGAGCCGGTCGGAGTGGTACAGGTAGCGCTCCTCGAACACCTTCTGGTGCAGGCGCGCGCCGTTGAACCCGGCGGCCAGGCCCAGCTCGATGTCGCGCACCAGCGCCGCGTCGTCGGGCGCCGTCATCAGCGACTCGGGCCAGTAGCCCTGGTCGAGCACCAGGCGCTGGAACACCGGCTCGCCGTTGAGCAGGAACGACGTGCCGTCGACCGCGACCGAGCGCAGCCCGGCGTACGACCGGACGGTGTCCACGACCGCGCCGTCGGCGTCGCGCAGCTCGACCACGACGTCGTAGAGGAACGGGTCCGCGGGCGACCAGAGGCGCTGCCGGTCCACCGGCAGCACGACGCGCAGCGACGGCGCGAGGTCGAGGTCGGCGCGCGCCTCGGCTGCGGCGACCTCGCCGTCGTCGTCCGACACGACGGCGCGGACGGTCCAGCCGGGCCGGTTGGCGGACAGCGGCACGACGACGTCGAGCGCGCCGGCGGCCAGCTGCGGCGTGATCTGCGGGCGGCGCAGGTGCACCGCCGGCACGGGCTCCAGCCACACCGTCTGCCAGATGCCGGTGGTGCGGGTGTAGTTGCAGTGCGTGTTGGCGTACCAGGTGGCCTGCTTGCCGCGGGCCTGCAGGGCCTCGCGCGGGTCGCGGGCCCGCACGACGACGGTGACGGTGTCGCCGGGGGCGGCCAGACCGTGCAGGTCGGCCGTGAAGGGCGTGAACCCGCCGCGGTGGCGGGTGACCTCGACGCCGTCCACCCACACCGTCGCGTCGTGGTCGACGGCGCCCAGGTGCAGCAGCACGTGCACGTCGTCGCCGACGGCGGCCCAGTCGGCGGGCACGGTGACCTCGCGCCGGTACCAGACGGCCTCGAGGAAGTCGGTGTTCTCGACGCCGGACAGCTGCGACTCCGGCGCGAACGGCACCGTGATCTGGCCGGTCAGCGGGCGCTCGACCAGCCCGCGCTCCAGGCCGGAGTCGCCCTGGTCGATCTCGAACTGCCAGGTGCCGTTGAGGTTGAGCCAGCGCTCGCGCACCATCTGCGGCCGCGGGTACTCCGGGCGAGGGACGGCGGTGGGCGTCGGGGCGCTCGGCGGGTCGAGCAGGTCCGGTCGAGTCATGGGGGCAGCTCCGTTGCTTCGTCACGTCGCCCGGGCGCTGGTCGCGGCCGCGGCGTCGTCCGTCGGTCGGTCGTGGCTCCTCGATCGAAACATCCGCCGCCGGAGATTGCAACGTTGAACCACGCGGTGGGGGCATGGGAGCGCCGCGGGGCGCGCCCGCCCGGCCCCGCTCAGCCGTCGACGGCGGTGCTCTCCCGCACCAGCAGCCGGTGCGGCACGACGACGTCGGCGGGCTCGCCGGCGCGCCCCTCGACCTGGTCCACCACGGCGGCCACGGCGCGCGCGGCGATCCCCTCGACGTCCGGCGCCACCGTGGTCAGGGTGGGGTTGGCGTACCGGCCGTCCTCGATGTTGTCCCAGCCGACGACGGCGACGTCGGCCGGCACCCGCACGCCGTTGCGGCGCAGCGCGTGCATGGCCCCCAGCGCGAGCTGGTCGTTGGCGCACAGCAGCCCGTCGACGTGGTCGATGCGGGCCAGCACGGAGCCCACCACCCGGGCGCCCTCCGCCCGGGTGTACGCCGAGACGGGCAGCTCCCAGGCGGGGTCCACCGGCAGGCCCTGCGCCCGCAGCTCCTCCCGGTAGCCGCGCAGGCGCAGCACGCCGGAGCGCTCCGGGGCGTCGGGCTCGACGCCCACGAAGGCGATGCGCCGGCGCCCGGTGCCCACGAGGTGGGCCACCGCCTCCCGGGCGGCGCGCACGTTGTCGATGCTCACGTGCTCGGTGCGCACCCCGGCGCCCCCGGTCCCCACCGACCGCTCGCCGAGCAGCACCATGGGCGTGCGGCCGCGCAGCGCGTCGGCCTCGGACAGGCTGAGCTCGAGCGGCGAGAACAGGATCCCGTCGATGAGGCGCTCGTCATAGCCGCGCGCCACGGTGATCTCGGTGGCGCGGTCGCCGCCCGTCTCGTCGATGAGCACCCGGTAGCCGCGGGCCCGGGCGGCGCTGATCGTGGCGTGCGCGAGCCAGGAGAAGTACGGGTGGTCGATCTCCGGGACCGCCAGCGCGAGGATGTGGGTCCGGCCGCGCCGCAGCTGGCGGCCGGCGAGGCTCGGCCGGTAGCCGAGCCGCTCGATCGCCTCCTCGACCCGGCGGCGCGTGGCGTCCCCGACCCGGCCCGTGCCGTTGACGACGTTCGACACCGTCTTCCACGAGACGCCGGCCTCGGCGGCGACGTCCTTGAGCCCGGGCGCCCTCGGCGGTGCACCCGCCTCGGCCGCGGGGCCCGCCACCGCCGCGGGGCCGGCCTCGACCACCGGCCCGGCCTCGGCCGCCGGCCCCCCTTCGGCCACGGCCGGCGCCCGACGGGCGCGGGACGACCCGCGGGCGGACGATGGAGCCGGCGACACCGGCGTCGTCGGCTCCGCACCCGCCGCACCGGGCGTCTCCGCACCGTTCACCGCTCCACCTCTTCCTCCCGGCCGGGTCCCGCGCCCGCGGTGCTCGGCCACCCGCCGTCGGTCGTTCCGCTTGACGCGGGCCGGCCGGTAGTCCATCTTGGTTCAACGTTAGAACGCAACGTTGCACCACTCCCAACGGAGGTCGACGATGACCTTGCTCACCGGGCCGGGGCCGCAGATGAGCCGCCGGACCCTCCTGCGCAGCGCCCTCGTCGGCGCAGGCGCGGTCGCCCTCGGTGCGGCGGCCGGCTGTTCCACCGACGCGGCCGCCGGCGGGCGCACGCAGGTCCGCATCTGGGACCTGTTCTCCGGCGCCGACGGCGAGCGGATGCAGAACATGCAGGCCGCGGCCATGCAGGCGAACCCCGACGTGGCGATCGAGTCGGTCACGCTGGCGTGGGGGTCGGCGTACTACACCAAGCTGGCCATGGCGTCGTCGGGCGGGCGCCCGCCCGAGGCCGCCGTCACGCACCTGTCGCGCCTGGCCGGCTACGCCCCCGGCGGGCTGCTCGAGCCGTTCGACCTGGACGTGCTCGCCGACCTCGGCATCACCCAGGACAGCTTCGCCCCCGCCGTGTGGGAGCGGGCGTCCTACGAGGGCGAGCTGTACGCCCTGCCGCTGGACACCCACCCGTTCATCACGTTCTACAACCCGCAGGTGGTGGCGGACGCGGGGCTGGCCGGGCCGGACGGGCAGATGCGCGCCCCCGGCTCCGTCGACGAGCTGCTCGCGGCCGGCAAGGCCATGGCGGAGGTCACGGGCGAGACCGGCCTCGCCTTCGGCTACGTGCTCGACACCGCCCAGGCGTGGCGGCTGTTCTGGGGCCTGTACGCCCAGACCGGCGCCGGCTACGAGCTCGTGCCCGGGCGCAGCGCCCAGCTCGACGAGCAGAAGGCCGTCGAGACCGTCGAGGTGATGCAGGCGATCCTCGACGGCACCGTCGCGCCGCGCAGCCAGGACTACCCCGGCGCCATCGCCAGCTTCGTGACCGGCCGCAGCGGCATGATCCTCTCGGGCGAGTGGGAGCTGCCCGCCTTCCAGGAGGCGATCCCCGAGGTCGGCGCCATGCCGTTCCCGACGATCCTGGGCACCCCGGCCAACTACGCCGACTCGCACGCCTTCGTGCTGCCGCGCCAGGCGTCCCCCGACCCGCAGCGGCGCGACGCGACGTACCGCGTGCTCGCGCACATCCTGCGCGAGGGCAGCCTCGAGTGGGCCGGTGCGGGGCACATCCCCGCCTACCAGCCCGTCCTGTCGGAGCCGGGGTACCAGGAGCTGAGCCCCCAGAAGAGCTACGCCGAGGCCGGCGAGATCGTCGTCCTCGACCCGCCGGTGTGGTTCGCCGGCGCCGGCGGCGACTTCCAGGCCCGCATGTCCGACGCCATGACCCCCGCGCTGCAGGGCCGCACGGAGGCCGCGAACGCCGTGCGGCAGATGCTGCGCGAGATGAACCGCTTCCTGTCCACCCCCAACCCCGCCTGAGCGGGGACGACCCGTCCTGCCCGGCGCCGCCGGGCAGCGAAGGAGGACGACGATGTCCGTGACCAGCGCCGTCGACGACGCCCGCCCGGTCCGGTCGCGACCGGCCGGCGCCACGCGGGCCGGGACCACCTCGGGCCTGCGGGCACGCGACCGGTCCGGCTACCTGTTCGTGCTGCCGTTCCTGGTCTTCGCCGGCCTGTTCCTGGCGTGGCCCCTCGTCTCGGGGCTGTGGATGAGCCTCACCGACCGCAGCCTGACCGGGTCGGGCGGCGCGTTCGTCGGCCTGTCCAACTACGCCGAGGCGCTGACCGACGGCCAGGTGTGGCAGACCCTGTGGCAGACGTTCCTGTTCACCCTGATCTCCACCGTCCCGCTGGTGCTCATCGGCCTGGTCATGGCCCTGCTGGTGCACACGGGGCTGCCCGGCCAGTGGCTGTGGCGCACGGCGTTCTTCGCGTCCTACCTGCTGCCGGTCGCCGTCGTCACGGCGCTGTTCCTGTGGCTGTTCCAGCCGGACATCGGCCTGTTCAACACCTGGCTCGGCAACCTCGGCCTGGCGCCGGTGGGCTGGCTGTCGGAGGAGGGGGTCGCCATGCTGTCGGTCGCCCTCGTGACGGTCTGGTGGACGGTGGGCTTCAACTTCCTGCTCTACCTGGCCGCGCTGCAGTCGATCCCCGGCACGCTCTACGAGGCGGCGACCATCGACGGCGCCGGGGCCTGGCGCCGGCTGTTCTCCATCACCCTGCCCCAGCTCGGCAACGTCACCGGCGTCGTGCTGGTGCTGCAGGTGCTGGCGTCCCTCAAGGTGTTCGACCAGATCTACCTGCTGACCGCGGGCGGGCCCAACGGCTCGACGCGCTCGATCCTGCAGTACATCTACGACACCGGCTTCACCAACTACCGGCTCGGCTACGCCTCGGCGATCTCCTACGTGCTGTTCGCCGTGATCCTCGTGCTGACGCTCGTGCGGCTGCGGCCGACGCGGAAGGAGAGCTGACATGGCCATCACCGACGTGACCCGCCCGGTCCCCGTCGCCGCGGGTGCCGCGGCCGCGCCCGGACGCGGGGGCGCGCGGCGCGCGGCGCGTGTCGCCCAGGCCGCGGACAACCGCGCGATGACCCGCCTGACGCTCGGCACGAGCCGGTGGTCCCGCGGGCTCATCATCGTCCTGCTGGTGCTGCTCGCCGCCGCGTGGCTGCTGCCGCTCGCCTGGGGCATCGCCACCTCGTTCAAGTCCGAGACCGACGCCGCCTCGAGCGCCACGTGGCTGCCGCCGTCGGGCTGGACGACCGACGCCTACGCCGAGGTGCTCGCCCGCGGCGACGTGCTGCGCTGGACGCTCAACACGACGGTCGTGGCGGTCGTGGTCACCGCCGTCACGGTGATCATCTCCGCCATGGCCGCCTACGCCTTCTCCCGGACCCTGTTCCGCGGGCGCAAGGTGCTCATGGCCCTCACGGTCGCGTCGATCCTCGTGCCGCCGCAGATCCTCATCGTGCCGCTGTTCCAGCAGATGCAGTCCTTCGGCCTCGTCGACACGCTGGCGGCGGTGATCCTGCCGCAGGTCGTGGCCCCGGTGATGGTCTTCATCCTCAAGCGGTTCTTCGACGCCATCCCCGAGGAGCTGCTCGACGCCGCCCGGATCGACGGCGCCGGGGCGTGGCGGCTGTTCTGGCGGATCGTCATGCCGCTGTCGCGCAGCATCCTGGTCGCCGTGGCGATCTTCGTGTTCATCGGCGCGTGGAACAACTTCCTGTGGCCGTTCATCGTCACCAACGACCCCGCCCTGATGACCCTGCCGGTGGGCCTCGCGACGATCAAGAGCGCCTACGGCGTGCAGTACGCGCAGACCATGGCCTCCGCGATCCTCGGCGCGCTGCCGCTGCTGATCATCTTCATGCTCTTCCAGCGCCGCATCGTCCAGGGCGTGGCCACCACCGGCATGGGCGGGCAGTGAGCACGGGCGGGCAGTGAGCACGGGCGGGCAGTGAGCACGGGCGGGCAGTGAGGGGGCCCGGCCGCCGGGGCGGCGGCCGGGCCCGCCAGGCTCAGCCCGCGGCGACCAGGTAGTCCTCGGCGTCGTCGTCCCACTCGAGGGCGACGGCGCCGGAGGCGGCCGCGGCCTTGCAGAACTGCAGGAACCCGCGGTAGCCGAGCGCCTTCTCCGAGAAGTCGGGGCGGCGCTTGCGCAGGCGGTTCTTCAGCCCCGAGAGCGCGACGGGGCCACCGGCCTCCTCGACCACGGACCGCACCAGCCGGAACGCCTGGTCGGTGTCGCCCTGCTCGGGCAGCGACACCTCGGGGTCGCCGTTGGCCGGGCCGGGCGCGAGCTCGACGAACCCGCGGTCGGCGAGGAACCGCACGAACTCGCCGAACGTGCGGAACCCGTAGTCGGCCTCGCTGAACGTGGGGTCGCGGCGCAGCAGCGTGCGCTTGAGCATCGACGCGGTGACGGCGCCGCTGGTGGAGGCCTGCAGGTCCGCGAGCGTGCGGGCGACCTGCACCTCCATCGGCACCTCCTCGCCGTCCTCGGCGGGCTCCTCGGCGCCGTCCCCGACGCCGCCGACCACCTCGTCCCCCGCGCCGTCCGGCACGGCGGCGAGCTCGTCGAGCGTCCCGACGGCCGCCCCCGGCTCCGCGGCGACCTCGGGCTCCGACGTCGGCGCGGGGGCCTCAGCCTCGGCGGGCCCGCCGGCCGCC
>NZ_LWGM01000099.1 GCF_001750215.1 Isoptericola variabilis
GCAGCCGGCGCGGGTGCAGCACCCCCGAGGTGACGACCTCCTCCGCCGTCGACGGCACGCCGCCGCCGGCGCTGACGCGCTGGGGCACGTACCCGACGCGCGCGAGCGGGGGCACCGTGACGGTCCCGGACTCGGCCGGGAGCACGCCGACGATCGTGCGCACGAGCGTGGACTTGCCCGAGCCGTTGGCGCCGAGCAGGGCGACGACCTCGCCGGGGCGCACGGCCAGGTCGACGCCGCGCAGCACGTGGCTGGCGCCGAGGCGCACGTGCACGCCGCGCGCCTCGATGACCGGGGCGTCCGCGCCGGCGACCGGCGCGACGCCGGCGCCCGCCGTCACCGCGGTCATCCGCACACCAGCCCCTGCTCGAGGGTCTCGAGGTTGCTCTGCATCACGCTCACGTAGTCCTCCCCGGACGCCAGGGCGTCCTCCGACAGGCCCTCCAGCGGGTCGAGCACCGCCGTCGCGACGCCGAGGTCCGCCGCGAGGGTCTCGGTGACCTTCGGGCTGACGAGCGTCTCGCTGAAGAGGGTGGACACGCCGCTCTCCTGGACGACGGCGCCGATCTGGCGCAGCCGGGCCGGCGAGGGCTCCGCCTCGGGGTCCAGGGCGCTGATGCCCACCTGCTCCAGACCGTACCGCTCGGCGAGGTAGCCGAACGCGGCGTGCGACGTGACCAGCGTCGCGCCCGAGCAGGCGGCGAGGCCCTCGGAGTACTCGGCGTCCAGGTCGGCGAGCGTCTGCTGCAGCGCGGTCGCGCCGGCCTCGTAGTCCGCGGCGTGCTCCGGGTCCGCGGCCGACAGCTGCTCGGCCACGGGGGCCGCGAGCTCGGCCAGCAGGTTCGGGTCCGTCCAGAAGTGCGGGTCGAGCTCGCCGAGCGCCTCGTGGTCGTGGCCGTCGTCCGCCGAGTGCTCCTCGCCCTCCTCCTCGGCGGCGCCGTGCGCCTCGAGGGTGACGACGTCGGCCGCGTCGAGCACGTGCTCGGGCGCGCGCGCCTCGACGCCCTCGTCGACGGCGCTCTGGAAGCCCGACAGGTAGAGCACGACGTCGGCCGTGCCGATCTCGCGCACCTGGGCCGGGGAGAGCTCGAGGTCGTGCGGCTCCGCGGCCGGCGGCGTCAGGTTGTCGACCTGCACGTGCTCGCCGCCGACCTGCTGGGCGACGTACTGCAGCGGGTAGAAGGAGGCGAGCACCCGGACCGTCCCGTCGTCGCCGGCGGCGCCGCTCGAGCAGGCCGCGAGGGCCAGGGGGAGGGCGAGCGCGGGCACGGCAAGGAGGGCCGGGTGTCGTCGATGCATGAGAATCATTCTCAGGAGCCGTGAGAACGGTTGTCAAGTTCCGGTGGGCGGGCCCGTGCGGCGGGCGCCGCGGCGGCGTCCCGGCCGGTAGGCTGGTCGGGCTGTTCACCCGTCCCGGCCCGTCCCGCCGTCCTCGCCGACCATGACCCGTCCTGGCCCGGCGCGGCCCCGGGGCGCCGGCTCTCCGTCGGTCCGCAGGAGCCACCTGCGGGCCCGTCCCCTCCAGGAGTGATCCCCGTGGCCGCTGCGCCCTCCGCCACCGCCCGCCTCGACGCCGTCGTCTCCCTCGCCAAGCGCCGAGGTTTCGTCTTCCCGTCGGGCGAGATCTACGGAGGCACCCGCTCCGCCTGGGACTACGGCCCGCTGGGCGTGGAGCTCAAGGAGAACATCAAGCGCCAGTGGTGGAAGGCCATGACCCGGCGCGACGACGTCGTGGGCCTCGACTCCTCGGTGATCCTGCCGCGCCAGGTGTGGGTGGCCTCCGGCCACGTCGGCGTCTTCACCGACCCGCTGACCGAGTGCCTCAGCTGCCACAAGCGCTACCGCGTCGACCAGATGCAGGAGGAGCACGCGGAGAAGAAGGGCATCGAGGACCCGGAGTCGGTCTCGCTCGACACGCTCGCGTGCCCCAACTGCGGCACCCGCGGGCAGTGGACCGAGCCGCGCGACTTCAACATGATGCTCAAGACCTACCTCGGCCCCGTCGAGGACGAGTCCGGCCTGCACTACCTGCGCCCGGAGACCGCCCAGGGCATCTTCGTCAACTTCGCGAACGTCGCGTCGGTGAGCCGGAAGAAGCCGCCGTTCGGCATCGCGCAGATCGGCAAGTCGTTCCGCAACGAGATCACGCCGGGCAACTTCATCTTCCGCACCCGCGAGTTCGAGCAGATGGAGATGGAGTTCTTCGTCGCGCCGGGCTCCGACGCCGAGTGGCACCAGTACTGGATCGACACCCGCATGGCCTGGTACCGGGACCTCGGCATCGGCGAGGACAACCTGCGGCTGTACGAGCACCCCCAGGAGAAGCTGTCCCACTACTCGACCCGCACGGTCGACATCGAGTACCGGTTCGGGTTCACCGGCTCGGAGTGGGGCGAGCTCGAGGGCATCGCCAACCGCACCGACTTCGACCTCAAGACCCACGCGGAGCACTCGGGCAAGGACCTGATGTACCGCGACCCGGTCTCGAACGAGAAGTACTACCCGTACGTCATCGAGCCGGCCGCGGGCCTCACCCGCTCGCTCATGGCCTTCCTGGTCGAGGCCTACGACGAGGACGAGGCGCCCAACACCAAGGGCGGCGTCGACAAGCGCACGGTGCTGCACCTGGACCCGCGCCTCGCGCCGGTGAAGGCCGCCGTGCTGCCGCTGTCCAAGAGCGCCGACCTGCTGCCCACGGCCGAGAAGCTGGCCGCCGAGCTGCGCGGGTACTGGAACGTCGAGCACGACGTCACCCAGGCGATCGGCAAGCGCTACCGCCGCCAGGACGAGATCGGCACGCCGTTCTGCGTCACGGTCGACTTCGACACGCTCGAGGACCAGGCGGTCACCATCCGTCACCGCGACACGATGGCGCAGGACCGCGTCGCGCTCGACCAGGTGGCCGGCTACCTGGCGCAGCGCCTGCCGGGGGTCTGACCCCGGCGCGGCGGCCGCGCCCGGCTCGACCCGAGGGCCCGGACGGGCACCATCCCTGCGGGGTGGTGCCCGTCCGGGCCCTCCGTCGTCCGGCCGGAGAATCACCGGCCGCCGGGCATACCCGCGGGACATTCGTCGGTGCTACGTTCCCGTGAGGGGACACGACGACGTGGAGGCACGCCATGCCCGCACCGACCGCCGGGGGCCGCGCGCCCGGGTCCGTCGAGCCGGGGTCCGGGTTCCTCGAGCCCTGGCAGCTCCGGGCGGCGTTCGCCCGCTCGCTGTCCGACATGTACGGCCACGAGGTGCCCGCCTACACGACGCTGCTGCAGGTGGCGCACGAGGTCAACGCCGACGTCGCCGCCGCGCGGGGCGCCGACGCCGAGCGCCTCGGGTCGATCGAGCGCGTCACGGCCGAGCGTCACGGCGCCATCCGCGTCGGCAACCCGCGCGAGCTGGCCCAGGTGGCGCGGATCTTCGGTGCGATGGGCATGCGCCCCGTCGGCTTCTACGACCTGCGCGACGCCTCGTCGTCGTCGGTCCCGGTGATCTCCACGGCGTTCCGGCCCGTCGAGCGGGCCGAGCTGGCGCGCAACCCGTTCCGGGTCTTCACCTCGATGCTCGTGCCGTCCGACCGCCGGTTCTTCGACGCCGGCCTGCAGGCGCGGCTCGAGCGGTTCCTCGACGCCCGCACCCTGTTCAGCCCGGGGCTGCTGGCCCTCGCCGACCGGGCGGAGGCCGACGGCGGCCTGGCCGCCGCGGACGCCGAGGAGTTCCTGCGCCTGGCCACGCAGGCGTTCGAGCTCTCGCGCGAGCCCGTCGACCAGGCGTGGTACCGCGAGCTCGAGGCCGTCTCGGCCGTCGCCGCGGACATCGGCGGCGTCGCCAGCACGCACATCAACCACCTGACGCCGCGCGTGCTGGACATCGACGACCTCTACGCCCGCATGCAGGCGCGCGGCATCACGATGATCCCCGCGATCCAGGGACCGCCGCGGTGGGAGGGGCCCGACGTGCTGCTGCGCCAGACGTCCTTCCGGGCGCTCGCCGAGCCGCGGCTGTTCCGCACGCCCGACGGCGCGGTGGTCGAGGACGCGCTGCGCGTCCGGTTCGGCGAGGTCGAGGCGCGCGGCATCGCGCTCACCCCGGCCGGCCGCGCCATGTACGACGCCGCCGTCGTCGAGGTCGACGAGCGCGCCGCCGGGCTCGGGGAGGCCGCGCGCCAGGACGTGGCCCGCGCGGTGTGGCGGGCCGCCTTCCCGGCCTCGGAGGCGCGGCTCGTCGCACGCGGCCTGGGGTACTTCACGTACGCGGTCGCCGACGGCGAGGCCGACGGCGAGGCCGACGGCGAGGCCGACGGCGGGGGTGCCCACGGCGGCGGAGTCGACGGTGCCGCCCGGCTCGCCGCGCGGGTGCGGCGCGAGCCCGTCGTCTACGAGGACTTCCTGCCGCGCTCGGCCGCGGGCATCTTCCAGTCCAACCTCACCGACGAGGGTGCCAAGGACGCCACCCAGGAGGGCGCCGCGCGCGACGCCGACTGGATGTCCGGCGCCGTCGGCCGCGACCTGCACGACCCGTTCGCCCTCTACGCCGCCCAGGTGGCCGACTCCCTGATGGCGGCGGCCGGCCGCCTGGGCGTGGCCCCGGACGTGCTGGAGCGGGCGACCGCCCCCGCTGCGCTCGACCCCGCCGCCCCCGACCACTCCGCCCCCGACCACCCCGCCCCCGACCACTCCGTCCCGACGTCGTCCCAGGGAGCACCGGCATGACCACGACCACCCCGTCCACGCTCACCGCCGAGCTGCGCGACGCGGCCCTCGCCGCGCTCGAGCGGCTGGGCGCCACGCCGCCCGCCGCCGACGCGGGGCTGGCGGCGGTCTCGCCCCTGTCCGGCGAGCCGATGCTGCACGTGCGGGAGGCGACGGCCGGCGACACCTCGGCGGCGGTGGGCGAGGCCGCCGAGGCGTTCCGCACCTGGCGCTCCGTGCCCGCGCCGGTGCGCGGGCGGGTGGTCAAGCGCCTGGGGGAGCTCATCACCGAGCACCAGGCCGACCTGGCCGGGCTCGTGACGATCGAGGCGGGCAAGACCACCGCCGAGGCGCTCGGCGAGGTCCAGGAGATGATCGACGTCTGCGACCTCGCCGTCGGCCTCTCGCGCTCGCTCGGCGGGCGCACCCTGCCGTCCGAGCGCCCGCGCCACCGGCTCATGGAGACGTGGCACCCGCTCGGCGTCGTCGGCCTCGTCACCGCGTTCAACTTCCCCGTGGCGGTCTGGGCGTGGAACACGGCGGTGGCGCTCGTGTGCGGCGACACGGTCGTGTGGAAGCCCTCGGAGCGCACGCCGCTGTGCGCCCTCGGCGCCGCGACCCTGCTCGAGCGCGCGCTGGCCGAGGCCGGCCTCCCCGCCGAGGTGCACCGGCTCGTGCTGGGCGGGCGCGCGGCGGGGGAGACGCTCGTGGCCGACGAGCGGGTCGCGCTGCTGTCGGCCACCGGCTCGGAGCGGATGGGCCGCCAGGTCGCCCCGGTCGTCGCCGCGCGCGGCGGGCGCTACCTGCTGGAGCTCGGCGGCAACAACGCCGCCGTGGTGGCGCCGTCGGCCGACCTGGACCTCGCGGTGCGCGGCATCGTGTTCGCCGCCGCCGGCACCGCCGGGCAGCGGTGCACCACGCTGCGGCGCGTCATCGCCCACCGGTCCGTCGTCGACGACCTGGTGGGGCGGCTGGCGGCCGTGTACCGGACGCTGCGCGTCGGCGACCCGCGCACCGAGGGGGTGCTCGTGGGGCCGCTCGTGGACGCCGCGGCGGGCGAGGCCATGGCCGCGGCCGTCGCCGAGGCGGTGGCCGACGGCGGCGAGCTGGTCGTGGGCGGGCAGGCGGTCGAGGTCGACGGCGCGCCGCGGGCCACGTACGTCGCCCCGGCGATCGTCCGGATGCCCGGGCAGAGCGACGTCGTGCGCCGGGAGACCTTCGCCCCGATCCTCTACGTGCTCGCCTACGACACGCTCGAGGAGGCGATCGCGCTGCACAACGCCGTCCCGCAGGGGCTGTCGAGCGCGATCTTCACGCTCGACGCGCGCGAGGCCGAGGTCTTCCTGTCGGAGGCCGGGTCGGACTGCGGCATCGTCAACGTCAACATCGGCACCTCGGGCGCCGAGATCGGCGGCGCGTTCGGCGGCGAGAAGTCGACCGGCGGCGGCCGGGAGTCCGGGTCGGACGCGTGGAAGCAGTACATGCGCCGGGCCACCAACACGATCAACTACTCGACCGAGCTGCCGCTGGCGCAGGGCGTCACCTTCGCCTGACCGCCCTCAGTGCGTGAGCACGCGCGCCAGGAACTCGCGGGTGCGCGGCTCGCGCGGCGCGACCAGGATCTCGGCGGGCGGCCCCTGCTCCAGCACGCGGCCGGCGTCGAGGAACACGACGCGGTCGGCGACGTCGCGGGCGAAGGCCATCTCGTGGGTGGCCATGAGGATCGTCGCGCCGCGGGCCTTGAGCGAGCGCACGAGGTCGAGCACCTCGCCCACCAGCTCGGGGTCCAGCGCGCTCGTGATCTCGTCGAGCAGCAGGAGCTCCGGGTCGGTGGCGATCGCGCGCACGATGGCCACGCGCTGCTGCTGGCCGCCCGAGAGCGTGTCAGGGTAGGCGTCCGCCTTGGCGGCCAGGCCGATCGAGGCGAGCAGCTCGCGGCCGCGCGCCTCGGCCTCGGCCCGGGGCCGCTTGTGCACCACGCGCGCCGCGAGGGTCACGTTGTCGAGCACCGACAGGTGCGGGAACAGGTTGTAGGACTGGAAGACCGTGCCGATGCGGGCGCGGACGGCGTCGCCGTCGACCCGCGGGTCGGACACGTCCTCGCCGGTGAGGAAGATCTGCCCGTCGTCGATGTGCTCGAGCAGGTTGGCCGTGCGCAGCAGCGTCGACTTGCCCGAGCCGCTCGCGCCGATGAGCGCGACCACCTCGTGCCGCCGGACCTCCAGGTCGATGCCGCGCAGCACCTCGTGGTCGCCGAACGCGCACCAGACGCCGCTCATCCGCAGGACCGGCTCGCTCACACCACGCTCCCCATCTGCTCGCGGGCGCGCACCCGCGCCGAGTACCAGTCGGTCAGCCGGATCGTCGGCAGGGCGAGCAGCACGAACAGCAGGCCGGCCACCACGTACGGCGTGAAGTCGTAGTACCGGGACGTCTCGATCTGCGCGGCCCGCACCGCGTCGACGGCGCCGAGCACGGAGATCAGGCCCACGTCCTTCTGCAGCGCGACGAAGTCGTTCATCAGGGCCGGGGTCACCTTGCGCAGCGCCTGCGGCAGCACGACGCGGCGCATCGTCTGCCCGTGGCTCAGGCCGAGCCCGCGCGCGGCGAGCCGCTGGGACGGGTGCACGGCCTCGATGCCGGCGCGGAACACCTCGGCCACGTAGGCGCCGTACACCAGCACCAGGGCGATGGTGCCCCACACGGCGGCGTCCATCCGGGGGAAGAACCGCAGGCCGGGGACCCCGAAGCCGACCAGGTACAGCACGATGATCAGCGGGACGCCGCGGAACAGGTCCGTGTACCCCGCGGCCAGGGCCCGCAGCGGGAAGAACACCGGGCCGCGCAGCGTGCGCACGCTCGCCACGAGCAGCGCCAGCAGCACGACGCCGACGCTGGCCACGAGCAGCACGCGGACGTTCAGCCACAGCCCCTCGAGCACGCGCGGCAGGGAGCGCCACGCCGCCTCGGGGTCGAAGAACGCGTCGGCGACGCGCGGCCACCCGGGCGTGGCCCGCAGCACGAGCACGACGACCGCGACGAACACCAGCGTGCTGACCAGGCTCACCGCGACGGAGCGGTAGCCCTGGCGCTTGCGGAACGCGCGGCGCCGGAGCTCCAGCGCGCTGGGCGCGTGGGGCGTCGCCGGCTCGGGCGCGGCGGGCCGGGACACCGCGGGCTCGGTCACTGCAGCACCGGCGCGGCGCCGGCCGAGCCGAGCCACTCGTCCTCCAGCGCGGCGAGCGTGCCGTCCTCGCGCAGCGCGTCGACGGCCGCGCTCACGTCGTCGGTCAGCGGGGAGTCCTTCTCCAGCACGAACCCGAGCTCGTCGCCGCCGGTCGAGTCGGGCAGCTGGCCCACGATCACGCCGCCCTCGAGCTCGGCGCCGACGAGGTAGAAGGCGGTGGGCAGGTCGACGACGATCGCGTCGACCTGGCCGTTCTGCAGGGCGAGCTTGGCGTCGTCGTTGGTGTTGAACACCTGCACGCCCGCGGCGGGGGCGATCTGCGCCTCGGCCGCCTCGAAGCTCGTGCTGCCCGACGCCGCGCCGACGGCCAGCGGCTCGAGCTCGGCGAGCGAGGTGGCGCCGGCCGCCGGGGTGCCCTCGAGCGTCACCACCACCTGGGCGGTCGTGTAGTACGGCGTCGAGAAGTCGACGGCCGCGCGGCGCTCCTCGGTGATCGTGAACTGCTGGACGTTGAGGTCGAAGTCCTTCGGCCCCGGCGCGATCGCCTGCTCGAACCCGGTGCGCACCCACACGACGTCGTCCTGCGCGAAGCCCAGCTCCTCGGCCACGGCGTAGGCGACGGCGGCCTCGAACCCCCGGCCCGAGGCGGGGTCGTCGTCCTCCACCCAGGGGGAGTAGGCGGGCTCGCCGGTGGCGATCGTCAGCTTGCCGGGCGTCACGTAGCCGGCGTCGGCGCCCGCGCTCGAGGCGTCGCCCGCGGCGCCGTCGTCGGCGGGGGAGCAGGCCGCGACGGCGAGCAGTGCGGCGACGGACAGGGCGGAGGCGGCGAGGCGGGCGCGCATGAGGACAGTGTGGCGCATCACGGCCGTGCGCAGGGCTTTTCCTCGCCGGACGGCCGGGACGGGCCCTCGTCCCGGAGGCCCGGCGGGCGCGAGGGCCGCCGCGTCCGTCATGCTGGTCCACCATGGACGCCCTCAACACCTGGATCCTGGACAGCGGCAACGTGCTGTGGACCTGGATCGTGCTTCCCGTGCTCGCGGTGCTGGGCGTGTGGTTCACGCTGCGCAGCGGCGTGGTGCAGCTGCGGCTGCTGCCCGAGATGTTCCGCACGCTCACCGACGCCGCCCCGACCGACGAGAACGGGCGACCGCAGTCCGTCTCCGCGTTCCAGGCGTTCACCATCTCCGCCGCCTCGCGCGTCGGGGTGGGCAACATCGCGGGCGTCGGCACCGCGATCGCCCTCGGCGGCCCCGGTGCGGTGTTCTGGATGTGGGCGATGGCGTTCGTGGGCGGCGCGTCGTCGTTCGTCGAGTCGACCCTGGGCCAGCTGTACAAGGAGCGGCACCGCGACGGGTTCCGCGGCGGGCCGGCCTACTACATGCTGCACGGCCTGCGGGCCCGGTGGATGGGCGTGGTGTTCGCCGTGGTGCTCATCTGCTGCTTCCCGTTCGCGTTCTCCTCGCTGCAGGCCAACACGATCAGCGCCACCGTGACGGCCACGGTCGGCGACGCCGCACCGGCCTGGCTGCCCTGGCTCGTGGGGCTGGTGCTGGCGGCGCTCACCGGGCTCGTGGTGTTCGGCGGCCTGCGCCGCATCGCCACCGTGACGCAGTCCGTCGTGCCCCTCATGGCGCTGCTGTACCTGGCCGTCGGCGTCGTGGTGGTGGCGCTCCACGTGGAGCGCGTGCCCGCCGTCGTGGCGCAGATCTTCACCGAGGCCTTCGGGGCGCAGCAGGTGACCTCCGCGGCCATCGGCGTGGTGATCATGCAGGGCGTCAAGCGCGGCATGTTCTCCAACGAGGCCGGCCTCGGCTCGGCGCCGAACGCCGGGGCCACCGCCGCCGTCACGCACCCCGTCAAGCAGGGTCTCGTGCAGACCCTCGGCGTCTACTTCGACACCTTCCTGGTCTGCTCCGTCACGGCGTTCATCATCCTGACGCCGGGCACCGCCGGCCTCGCGGACGCGGCGCCCGGCATCGGCCTGACGCAGACCGCGCTCGTGACCAGCCTGGGGTCCTGGGCCAACGTCCTGCTGAGCGTGGTCGTGTTCCTGCTGGCCTTCAGCTCCATCATCGGCAACTACTACTACGGCGAGTCGAACGTCGAGTTCATCACCCGCTCGCGGCGCGCGCTGCTCGTCTTCCGCTCGCTCGTGGTGGCGGCCATCTTCGCCGGCGCGGTGCTGGCGAGCGACGTGGTGTGGAACACCGCGGACGCGCTCATGGGGGTCATGGCGCTGGTGAACCTCGTCGCCATCGCCCTGCTCAGCCGCACCGCGTTCCGCCTGCTGCGGGACTACACGCAGCAGCGGCGCGAGGGCCGCGACCCCGTCTTCACGCGCGACCTGCTGCCGGACGTCGACGGCATCGCGTGCTGGGAGGACGAGCAGAGCGTCACGGGGCGGGTCGCGCTCGCCCGCTGAGGCGGCCGGCCGCGCGCCGGACCTGCGCGGCGTCGGGCGTCGCGAGCTCCTCGGCGACGGCGGCGTCCCACGCCGCGACGAGGTGGCGCAGCCGGCCGAGCCGGTCGCGGCCGGTGTCGGTGAGGCGGACCGTGAGGCGGCGCCGGTCGCCCGGGTCCGGCAGGCGGAACAGTGCCGCCGAGTCCTCCAGGGCGTCGACCACCCGGCTCAGCGTCGCGTTGGGCAGGCCGGACGCCTCGGCGAGCCGGCCCATCGTCGGGCCGTCGAGGCGGTCGACGAGCTCCAGCGTGCGCCACTGGTCCACCGTGGTGGCCTCGTCGGCGAGCGCCACCGCGAGGCCGGCCGCGAGCCGGCGCTGCAGCCGCTCGGCCACCACGAGCAGCTCGCTCGCGGTGAGCGGCCGGTCGTCGCCGGTCGTGGGCGTCACGCGTCCTCCGGGATCGGGGCGGGGCGTGCCCCGATACTGGGGCACGTGGACTCGTCGCCGGTCAGCCTAGTGCTCGCCCTGGAGGCGGCGCTGCGCGGCCGCGCCGCGGGCGCCGTCGCCGTCGGGCTGCTCACGCCGCTGTCCGGGGTGATGGGCATCGTCGGCTCCGCCGTCGTCAACTGCGCCCGGCTGGCGGCCGAGCAGTTCGCCGAGCGCACCGGCCGGCCGGTGGAGCTCGTCCTGGTCGACGCCGGCGACCGGCCCGCCGCGGTGGCCGCGCAGGTCCGCTCGCTCGTGCTGGGCGGCGCCGTCGACGGCCTGGTCGGGGCGCACACCTCGGACGTGCGCTCGAGCGTCGCGCAGGCGGTCGAGGGGCGCGTGCCGTACGTCTTCACCCCGCCGCACGAGTTCGCCCGGCCCCAGCCGGCGTCGGTGCTCACCGGCGTCGACCCGGTGGGGCAGCTGCGGCAGGCGCTCGGCTGGCTCGCCCGCCGCGAGGCGGCGCGGCGCTGGTTCCTCGTGGGCAACGACTACGTGTGGCCCCGGCACGTGCACCGCGCCGCCGTCGCGATCCTGCGCGACCTGGGGCACGAGGTGGTCGGCGAGCGGCTCGCCCCGCTCGGCGGGCACGAGCCCGCCGCCGCGCTGGACGCCATCGCCGAGGCCGGCGCGGACGGCGTGCTGGTCTCGCTGGTGGGGCGCGACGGCGTGCGCTTCCACCGCGCGGTCGCGGACGCCGGGGTCGGCGAGGACTTCCTGCGGCTGTGCACCGCGCTCGACGAGAGCTGCCTGTACGCGGTGGGCGGCGACGACTCCGGGCGGCTCTACACGGCGATGCCCACGTTCCTGGCGATGCAGGACGACGAGCACCTGCGCCTGCTCGAGGCGTACACCGCGCGGTTCGGCCCGGACGCCCCCGTGCCCGGCGCGTACGCCGAGGGCTGCTACCGCGGCACCGGCGTCGTGCTGGGGCTGTGCGCCGGCGTGCCGGGCGCGGCGCTC